>CADCOS010000114.1 GCA_902803165.1 uncultured bacterium
AAAAATCCGACTTAAGTTAGAGAATATTCATAATTAACTATAATTAAAAAGCCGTTTTAAAAACGTTACTATAATATTATGGAAATCAGAGATAATGACAAGTTTTATATAATAGCGCCGTTAAATCCAAAATTGGATAAAAGGGAGGCTGTAAGAATATCAGCCGAAATGCTTAATGAAAATCGGCTTATAGGTTTGGATTTAAGATATGTTTATGATTGTACAGTTGATTTTCTGGAAGAACTTAGAAAATTATGTAAAATTAAAGATATTGGTATATTTAACATAAATTCCGATATATTTACTTTATTTAACTATATGAATGCGGATAAATTCGCTCGTCTTTTTGTATCAGAATTGGATTTTGAAGAGGATTCAAGACAATTAATTAACAGAAAATTCACTATAGTCTGAATTGTGATATGATATAGGCATGAAATATAAATGGTTAAATCAAAATAAAAATTCCGATTTGATATTGTTTTTCAATGGTTGGGGAATGGATGAGAGTGTAGTAAAACATCTTGTTTGCGGTAATTATGATGTGGTAATGTTTTATGATTATAACTCTATAGAAACAGACTTTTTTGATAAATATAATATTGAAGTATACGAAGAAATAAATATAATCGGTTGGTCTATGGGTGTTATGATTTGTGCCTATATAATCCAATCTTATAATATAAGAGCTGATAAAATAACCGTAATAAACGGAACTCTAAAACCAATAGATGCGGATTACGGTATTAATCCGAAAATTTATGATTTGACAATCAGAGGTTTTAACGAAAACAGTAAAAATCGGTTTGTAAAAAACATGTTTAATTCTTCCGTCCCGAGTCAAATTGAGAAAATAGAAAGGTCGATTGACAATTTAAAAAATGAACTTATTTCAATAAAAAATTTTGCAGGAAAATTTAATTTAAATCCGATAAAACCATCTAAAATTGTAATATGCAATGAAGATAAAATAATTCCCGCTAAAAGTCAAAGCAAATATTGGGGGATTGCTCCGAATTATGATGCAGGGCATTGCCCGTTTTTTACATATTCTTCTTGGGAGGAGCTTTTATGAATAAGAATTTAATAAAAAGCAGATTTTCAAGGCACTTAGAGGATTACAGTGTAAATGCGGTTGTGCAAAAACAAATGGCTGAAAAATTGGCTAAACTATGCTCACGAAAAGAATACGGCAGTGTTTTGGAAATTGGCTGCGGAACAGGATTTTTAACAAATTACTTGAATGAAAGTATAAAGTTTACAAAATACGTAGCAATAGACATTGTTGAAGAATGCGGAGATTATATATCAAAAATAAACAATGATATTGTATTTAATCCGGCAGATATAGAGAGTTTTGCTCTTGATAAGTATGATTTAATAATTTCAAATGCCGTTTTACAATGGACAGAAAATTTTAAAGATATTTTGTTAAAATTGCGGAAAGCTCTTAATCCGAGCGGAGAACTAATATTTACAACGTTTGGAAAAGAACATTTCAGAGAAATTTATTATATATCAGGCATGTCACTAAATTATTATTCCGAGAGTGAATTAAGAGAAGGTTTAACAAGTAATTCTGACGAGATAGTTATAAATTCCGAAATATATATTAAAAGTTTTAATACGCCAAGAGATGTATTAAAGCATTTAAAGTTAACCGGAGTAAATTCATTAGAAACAAAATCTTGGACAAAATCTGATTTAAAAATGTTTGAAAATGCCTACCAAAATTTGTGTAATTCAAGGCCTACCCTAACTTATAATCCTATATATGTAAAATATCAAAATAAGACAATCGGGTAATATCTTATAGTATAAAACACGTGTAATATAGTTGTATACTTATGAAAAGCGTGAAAGAATATTACAATTTAGCAGATTGTGGCATTTCAAATTTAGACAGATTGTTTAATCTTTGTCCTGACGGAATTGTATGTAAAGATAAAAACTTAAATTATATCAGCGCAAACAAAAGTTACTGTAATTTATTTTCCGAGTCTGATAATTCTTTTTTATTAGGATGTTCAGTTAACAGCTGCATATCAGAAAAGAATTTAAAACTAATACACGCTGCTGATACGGAAATAAAGAAAAATAAGTATCCTATCAACTATATAATTAATGTAGAGAATGGGAAAATTTTAAATATAACCGCTTCTCCGATTTTAGAAAATGAAGATTTTAACGGAATAATATCAATAATAAGAGATATAACAGCCGAAGAAAAAATAAAAGAAAACTTTGTAAATAAGCATTTTGAATATATTAATAAAGAACGAAGCCTTCAAGCTCAGCGTGAAATATTTGTTGCTTCTATAGGACATGATTTGAAGAATCCGACAATAGCTCAAATTAGAGGGCTGGAACTTCTTTTAAAAGGAAGTTTCGGACAGTTGAATGAAGATCAGTTTGAGCTGATAAAAATGATTCTTGATTCATGTAGGTACATGAATGGCATGCTGTCATCGCTTTTAGAGACATACAGAAACTATGGCGGAGTTATAAAACTAAACTTTGAAACTTTTAGTTTTAATGAATTAATTCAGGAGTGTGTTTCAGAAATGATGTATGTGGCTAAAGACAAGGGTGTTAGTATAGGAACCGTATTCTCTAATGAAAATATGGAAATAATTGCTGATAGAGTACAAATTAAACGTGTTATTATGAATCTGTTGTCGAACGGTATTAAATATGCATTTAAAAATACCGAAATTAAGCTTTTTTCGATTCAAAAAAATAGTGTAATGAATTTTTATTTTGAGAACAAAAGTCCTTATATACCAAGAGAAAAACAAAAAGCAATTTTCGCAAGATACGTTTCTTATGCTTCGGCACATAAAGAACTTGGAATCGGGTTAGGTTTGTATGCTTCAAAAAAAATAATAGAAGCGCATAATGGAAATATATACGTTAAAAGTTATGAAGATAACAGAAATATCTTCGGATTTAATATTCCTGTTGAACATTTAAGTTCTAATTACAGTGAATTGGTGCTTTAAATAAGGATTTCTTTTTCATTTTTGTATGTCACGTACCCTAAAGGTGCAGCAGGCGGTTTCCTTAAATTTTTTCTCTCTGTATAAATTACACCGACTTTTGAGGGCTGCTTTGCTGAAGAATATTTGCGGGCAAGTTTGCAGCATTCAAAAATTGTTTCATCGTCAGGCTTTTTATTATTTATCTTTAGTAAAACATGAGAGCCGGCACACATTTTTGTGTGGAACCACAAGTCTTCGTCTTTGGCTAATCTGGAGATTATGTAATCATTTTGCTTGTTATTTTTCCCTACGTATATATCATATCCGTTTATATTCAGTTGAAGAATCTCGTTTTCATTGCATTTTCTTTTTTCGGATTTCTCAAGACCTAATTCAAGTTTAATTTCATTTAAGTCTTCAAGGCTATTTGCGGATTCTATGCTGTAAATAATATTTTCAAAATTTTCTGATTGAATTTTTAAATTTTCAAGTATTTTAAATGATTTTTCTTTGGTATTTTTTGATTTTGTGTACAATCTGAAATACCTTTGAGCGTTTTCGTTTAAAGTTAAATTTTTATCAAGCTCAATGGTTATATTTTTATTGTTGATATAGTCCCAAACCTCTATTGAAGATGTATAATCGTTATTTTGGTATAAATTAGCGGTAATTAATTCTCCGTATAGCTTATAGATGTCAGTTTTGTCTCTTTTGTTCAGAAGTTGTTCTATTTTTTCAGCAGAAGATTTAGTTTTTTTTAGTTTAGGTCTTACTAATGTTAACAATTTATTTTTTTCTGAAATTATAAGTTTTTCTTCTTGGATTTTAGAGTAATAGTTGTCAAGCATTTCGTTTATTGAATTTTGAGGAATTGAATCCGGTAAAAGTTCCCTAAACAATGTATAGCTGTTTTTCGAAAGAGCAGGTCTAAATTGCTCAGAATTTAAATATTCGGATATTTTTTTATCAGAAAGATTAGAAAATTGTTGTTTTAGTTCGTTAGAAAGTTTAACTTTTGATTTCGGCGGATAAATGTATTTTAAACCACCTTGCAGTTCTCTGTATCGGCTTTTTTCGGAACCGACATTGTGCGCACATCCTATAATTACAGAGGTGTTTTTGTCATAGAGAATTATATTCGAATGTTTTCCCATTAGCTCAACACAAAGGCAAAGCGAACGACTTTGTGACAGTTCATCCGTAATATCAAAATATAATTCTAAGATTCTTTCATTATCAATCACCGTTGCATCAGCTATTCTGCATCCTTCAAGATATTTCCTGAGCAGCATACAGAACATAGGCGGCTGCTTGGGGATTTCAAGATGTCGTTTCTTTTCATTTTCAGCGCTTATAAATGATAGATGATAAATTTCAGGATTTATATTAATGTATAATTTCCTGCTTTCGGAATTATTACGCAGTGAAAATATAAAATCTCTTCTTGTCGGCTGTTGGATTTTTTGTAATCTTGCCCCAATAAAAAAATCAATATTTTCGATAAAAAAAGCTTTTAGTGTAAGAAAATCAATATTTATCATAAAAATATTATAATATGCTAAATTTTAATATGATTTTTTAAAATCAAGAATAAATTGTCAGGTGATTTTTCAAAACCGTGATCTAAATAAAACTTTTTTGAATTAGCGGTAGGTATCAGTACAATAGGCTTATCTCTAAATATACTTATAATGGATTGCAATAACGATATTCCAATCTTTTTATAATTTCTAATGCGTGATAAAAACATTGAATCAGGTTTTGTTTGAAGATAGTCTAAAATAAAAACATCCGATTCATCAAATCTGTTTTCCGGTACATGGGAAACTTCCGCAAGTCCTAAAACATTGTTAGAATCAATTTTTTCAAAGCTGTCAAGTTGTGTTGTTAAGCCGAAAAATCTGCTTTGATTGTAATTATCGTATTTACTGCTAACTTCTTTGAATTCATCAGCCATATCATTCGCAAAAGTCCTAGTGTTTCCGATTCTTTCCCAATCTTTTGCTACAGACTTTATGGTATTTCTGTCATCAGACGATTTGGTATCAAATTCTACAATTGATACTCTGGAATCAGAATATAAATCAAAAATTACTCTTTGTGGAACAATCCCGCTATTTATATAATTAGCTTTAAAACTTAACAATGCACACTCCTTTATAAAATAATTTTTATGGCCAACTTCTTATATCAAAATAAGTATCGTCAAAATCGTCATAGTCGCTGTTGTCGGAACAATTGCTGCGGCTTTCTTCAATCATGTTTCCTCCCATAGAGCCGGCTGCGGTTCCTGCCATGACAGCAATAAAAGGTGCGGCTGCACCGCCTGTCAAAGCGGTAATAGCGGTTCCGATGCCATATCCTATAGCAGCACCAGTAGCTCCGCCGAATATACCGCCAAACGGTATTTTGGCACCGAATGATATCAGATGTGAGTTATTTGATTGTATCACCTTTTTGCCTTGTTTTTTTGTTGTTGCTACATTTTTGTGAGTGTAAGGATATGCTTTTATTGCGGCTATTTTCATAAACAACTCTCCATTTTGATGCTTGTGCAAATTTTACACCTTGTGAAAAGTTAGGTCAATACATCATTTGTACTAAAATAATGCGTGATTTTTGTTATATAATTCAATTTCTTCCGCAGCTTTTTTTATAGCGGGGCTGATTTCAATATCAGATTCTTTTTCACCGCTTCTCAGAAACTTTTTCCAATTAGGATTTTTGTCTATAATTCTTGCTATAATTTCAGCAATACTTATTTGTTTATTATTAATTCCATATTTGTTAACGTCTGAATCCGATATCCCCGGTACAATTTTAAAAATATGTCTTTTTTCATGTTCAAAAATTTCAATATCAGAAAAATGCTTGCTGTTTGCAAGAATTTTAGAAATTTTCAAAATCATATTTCTTTCAGGAGGAATTACTTCAACATTATTTGAAGAAATTAATACATCACTTTTAACAAAAGTATTTCGGCCAATCATTATTTTTGCTTGTAATGCCGGAATTGTTTTTGCTAACCTTTCTGCTCCGCCGACTCCAAGTTTAATATCTCCGAACGACACATTTGCATTTGAAATTGATTGTATATTCATAACTTATCCCCGCTATATGATATGTACTGTCCCTATATTATAAATAAACAAATATTGTTTTATAAGCCTAATAAGCTTAAATTTTACAAATTTTAATAATAGTGTGCCGAAATTAAAATGTTACATTACTATACACTTTATTGAATTGGTATTTTATTTGGGATAACCTTTTAGATGTGGTAGTTTATATTGGGTGAATAAATGGAAAAAGGTTTTATAGAGAATGGCTTTATCGTAAATTTAAGTAATTCTAAAAACACAAATCAACTGGTTTACGAATTAAGTAATATAATGGAACATCCTGACGTTAAGGGGAAAAGAGTTTGTTTAAAGTTGGGAAGTATAGATTTAAAACAATCGCAGCTCTTGAGTATAAAAGCCCTTATAGAATCTATGGATGCGCAAATAGCATTTATTGATACAACGTCTGAGCAAACGACTGTTTCAGCACAAAGTGTCGGTGTTATGGTTTCAAAAATGAGCGACAATTTGCAAACAGAAGAAACTCCGCGGGAAAATGAAGTAGAAGTACTGGAAACAGAAGAAATTCCGCAAGATGATGAGTATGTAAATTCAGAAAATTCGGAAGCAAGTATTTCTGATGAAGCTGAAGAAGATAAAGTTGTTGAAGTTGAGACAAATTTAGAGATTCAACCGCAGCAAGGACAGGGTATTATTAATACGGTTGAAGGTGTTGAGGATATTTATACCGAAACTTCAGAGCATGAATTATCAGAGATTATACCTTCCGAAAGATTAGAAAATGATTTTGAAGTACTTGCGGCAAGTGAAGGGCTTATAAACAAGGAAGATATGAGCAAGTACATTCTTCTGGATACCGGTGACGTACTACCTGAGGATGCGGAAGAACATTCAAAAGACACAAAGGAATTGCCTACTTTGTACTTAAATCAAACGCTGCGTTCGGGACAGACGGTTACTTACGAAGGAAATATTCTTATTGTAGGTGATGCTCATCCCGGAAGTGAAATAATTGCAGACGGTGATATTACCGTTTGGGGTATTTTAGGCGGTATAGCACATGCCGGAAGCAAAGGAAATGTTACTTCCAAAGTGCGTGCTTTAAAATTAAATGCAATACAATTAAGAATAGCAGGTCTTTATGCAAGAAGGAATGATACTTTAAACGTTCCTTATGTTCAAAAGACAAATGAGTTTACTCCTGAAGAAGCTCAAATTGAAAATGGTAAAATAGTAATTTACAAGAAGTTAAGGAGAGATTAATGACCGGTCGAGTAATAGTAATAACATCAGGAAAGGGTGGTGTCGGTAAAACGACTACAAGTGCAAATATAGGTACTGCACTTGCAAAAGAAGGTTATAAAGTTGTTTTGATTGATACTGACCTCGGTTTAAGAAATTTAGACCTCTTGCTTGGTTTGGAAAATAGAATTGTGTATACAATTGTTGACGTTATAGAAGATCGCTGCAAATTGAAACAGGCACTTGTAAAAGATAAAAAGAATCCTAATTTATCGCTGCTTGCAGCTGCTCAGACAAGGGACAAATCAGCAGTTAATGCTGAACAATTAAAGGAAATATGCGATAAATTGAAAGAAAAGAACGATTTTGTTCTGGTTGATTGTCCTGCAGGTATTGAACAAGGTTTTCAAAATGCAGTAGCAGGTGCAACGGAAGCTATAGTAGTTACAACTCCTGAAATGTCAGCAATTCGTGATGCTGACAGAATTATAGGGCTGTTAAATACAAAAGAAGAAATTAAAAGTACGAAACTTCTTTTAAACAGGGTTCGTCCGAATTTGATAAAAACAAATGAAATGATGAGCGTTGATGATGTAGTAGGAGTTTTGGAAATACCTTTAATCGGTATTATTCCGGAAGATACAGGAATTATTACATCAACAAACAAGGGTGAGCCGATAGTAAACGATGAGAAAGCTCTTGCAGGTGAAGCATACAGAAGAGTCGCAAAAAGGGTGCTTGGAGAAGAGGTTCCGTTTTTGGATTTAGATGAACCAAAAGGATTTATGGCAAAAATAAAAAATGCTTTTGCAAAATTGAAAGCGAAGGTGTAAAATGGGACTTCTTACTGATTTTTATAATACGGTTGCTAAGTTTTTCCGTCCGCAGGAAGAGCTTGTTGACGGAGAAAATTCAAAATCTGTTGCAACCAACAGGCTTAAATTAGTTCTAATGCAGGACAGAACGAATCTAACTCCTAAAATCTTGGAGCAAATGCGAGGTGAATTGGTAGATTTGTTGTCCAAGTATTTGGAAATGGATAAAGATTTGCTTGAATTAAATTTTGAACAAGAGGGTGATCAGGTTGCATTAATGCTTTCTATCCCTGTAATAAGGGCAAAAGATGAAGAGGAAATTGAAGAAGCATTAAAGGCTCAAGAAGAATCCGAGTCCGAAGAATCTGATGAAAACGAAGACGTGGAAGGTGAAACGGAAGATAGTTCCGAATCAGATGATGAGGTTGAAGTTGATGAGGAAGATGTGTCGGAAGAAGCAGCCGAAGATAATGCAGATACTGAGAATGTTGAAGATGTAGTGGTTAATGAAAACGAATCAGAATCGGCAAATGTGTAGTTAAAGATTTATAAATATTTAAAAGAGGACGACTAAAAAAGTCGCCCTCTTTATGTTATAATAAACCATGTTTTATAGGAGAATATTATGTTAAAAAGAGAGCCTCATTCAGAGTTAGAAAAAGAGCTGTTTAATAATGTGTTTGAAAAGACACCTGACTATATAAAAAATTTAAATTTGTTTGATTTTGATAATGAAAACGAATTTAGTTTCATATTAAAGAAAGAGCATTTATATCCTCATTCCGACGAAAATCCTGAGGGCTTGAATTTAAAAGAGTGGTTTGAAGGTTACGCAAAAGAAGCAAAAGTTTCAACTGCAGGGATAAGGGGGCCTCAGAATATTTTGTATCCGCAAGATACAAGATTCCCTATTAATTTGGTCGGAATTGTTTTGGCTACATTAGCTAAAGCGTTGGTAGCACGAGAAAAATATCAAGGTAAAGAAATAAGAAAAATTGCCGGCTCGGAAGTTAGGTATAATTCGGAATTATATTTGGATGCTATAGCCAGAATTCAAGCGGCGCAAGGCGTAAAGACACTGACAACAAAAGGGAGAAAAACTCTGCCTATTTGGCTTGCTTCTTTTCTTGCATTCAAACTTGATTTATTAGGCGGTGAATATATTACATCCAGTCATGGAATTTCTGTAAAAACAGCAACAAAAGATTTAAATTCACAAGGAAGTCAATATTTACCGGAAGAGTCATTGGAATTTGTTAACAAAATTCAAGAAATTTTTGATATCACGGAAAAATACGGTACTTATGAAATAAAAATTTCGGCTAAAAATAATCCTTTAATAGATGAAGCGGTTATGACCGAGTTAAATGACGGTATTGACTTGTATGTGGAATATTTAAAATCAGGTGTTGCCGAAAATTTGAGCGGAATTAAGAAACTTAATAACAGATTATTCGTGGAATGTGTTGGCGGCTGTGCTTATAAAACTTTATCAAGAGTGTTGGATAGATTAGGTATTTCTGATAAATATGATTGGAATAATGCATCAGAAGATCCGTTCTTCCACTCAATAGGTAAATACGATACAGATCCTAAAGGGAATAAAGTCTTTTATGATTATTCGGTAGATGCTACAGTAGTTGCAAAACGATTAGACGGTACGAAATTTTTCCCTGTTATAGAGTCTTTGCATTATGAAAAAATATTAAAGGATTATCCGCTTGGTACTGTTGTATTAATTACGGATCCTGATCATGACAGACTTACAGTATGTCAAATTGAGACAGCGGGAAGTATTCCGGCTCTTGATGAATATGGTATCTCATATATAACTCTTGACGAAGAAAGAGTTTTAACGGTATATTCAGCTAATCAGGCATTTTTAATGCTTATGAATTACAGGGTTAACCAGTTAAAATCTAACGGAATATTCAAAAATCATCCGAGATTTATAATTAAAACGACAGCTTCTGCCCTGAGTTGGGATGAATGGGCAAAACATCATGACATAAAAGTGGTAAATGTACCTGTCGGGTTTAAAGAAATTGCAAATATTATGAAAAAAGTTGAGCTTCAAATAAGGATGAATCCTGATAAAGAAGTAATAGTTCAAGATGTGTTCGGTCAGAATATAAACCTTGGAGTTCAACCGCGACTGGTATTTGCAGGTGAGGAATCCGGCGGTATGATAATGGGCACGGAAGATTTGATAGAATCTTTGCATGGTAGAAAAGCAATAGCGATGAGGGAAAAAAGTGCAACAGAGGCTATTATCGTTGCATCTTTACTGGCTGCACATTTGGAAGAAGAAAATAAAACATTGTCAGAATATTTGGAAGATTTGCTTGACGGTAATAATATTATTGCGAAATACGATATTAGGGAAGATATTGCATATTATAATGAATCCGAACCTGATATTGAAAAATTAAAACAAGCAAAAACAGAAGGTGAAAAACAAAGGACTAAAAATGATTTGTTCTATCTTTCTTTAGCTATAGCCGTAAAGGAAGGTATCGCAGACATAAATGATGTTAAAAGCGTATTAAATAGTGCATTCGAAACTCTTTCATTTGATAATTTAGAATCAGTTAAATTTGTCGGTGACGGAACTTATTTAAAATTTTCTGATAAATTTGTAGAAATACGTCCTTCAGGAACAGATGCTAAGACCAAAGCGTACGCCGGCGGTGATAATTTGCAAAATATAGCTGAATTTGCCCGTATATTGGGTAATTATTCCGGCATGAGAACAGAAGAACATAAAAGGCTGATTTCAGAGGACTTTTATAACAATTCTAAAGAAACAGCGTTAAATTATTATTTAAAATTCGTAGACAAAGATTCAGATAAAACTGTTTTTGAGATTCCTGATTATGATAAGTAATAAAATATCAAATCTATGGTTTAAACTTTCCGACAAAATAAGGTTTATTATAGTCGGGTGTTGTAACTTTGTCGTTTCGTATATTATTTATTCTTTAATAGTTTATTTCGGCGGAGAAAGTTTATATCAAATATCATTGGGACTTTCATGGTTAATTACATCCGTAATTTCATTTACTACCCAAAGATTATTTGTTTTTCCGGTTAAAGGGAATCTTTTTAAGCAGTATTTAAAATGCTGTGTAACGTGGTTTTTTAGCTATTTAATAAATGCCTTTTTATTGGAAATCTTTGTAAAATATTTTTCTTGGAATGTGTATATAGCTCAGATTTTGGCAAATTCCTCTGCTGCCGTATTTACTTATATAATGTTTAAAATCTTTGCGTTTAAAAATAAAACTGAATGTGTTTAAATTCTTTTTAATATTAGTGGAAAAGAAAATTTCTAAGGGTTAAAACTCAAGCATAAAAGTAACAGGTCCGTCGTTAATGAGCTGCACTTCCATGTGTGCGCCGAATACTCCGGATGCGGTTTTTATTCCGCAGTTCGAAATTTCTTTTATAAACTTTTCATACAAAGAGTTTGCAATTTCAGGAGAAGCTGAGTTGTCAAAGCTTGGTCTTGTACCTTTTTTGCAGTCTCCGCATAGTGTAAATTGAGAAACAATAAGCATTTCTCCCTTTGTATCAATAATTGAAAGATTCATTTTTCCGTTTTCATCCGAAAAAATTCTTAATCCTGAAATTTTTTTCACGGCTTTTAATATGATTTCTTCCGTGTCTTGTTTCTCAATCCCCACAAACGCAAGTATTCCGTGTTTTATTTCGGAATGAATTTTATTATCAATGCTCACTGAGGCTTCTTTAACCCGCTGTATTAAAACTTTCATTAACTATATCCTCGACTTCTTTAATTCTTATTTTTGCATTTGTTAAGTATCCCGAAATCTTTTCACAGATTCTTAAAACGCTGTTTGCAGAAAAATCTCTCATCATTTTCATTTCGTAATCTAAATCAATCTTATCTCCAACCGTTATAATATCAAATAGACAGCAATTATTTGAAAATTCTCCGGATAGATATAAATAATTCAGAGAAAGTTTTTTTAGAGTTTTTAAAATATCTTGAGAAACATTCATATTTGACTTTAGTGCCTTGATGATATTTTGAGTGTCTTTAAGTGTATCATTGATATATTTATCCGAAGTTTTTAAAAGCTCAAGTTCTTTTTTTAGATTGTTAAATATAGCCGATTTATTGTATTCAAAATCCGAATAAAGATTAATTTCGTCTGCGGGGGTTGAGTCAGATAAAGCTTCTTCAAGCGGTAAGTTTTTAAAACCGTCTATTTGAGCGCCAACCAATGATGTATTTATATATTCTCTGTCGTTAAAATGTTCTGCAAATTCGCTCAACGGCTGTACAAATGCAGCATAAACGGATTCTGTCGGTATCATATCTCCGTTAATACCTTTTACAAAATAAAGAGAATTGTTTAGTCTTTCGAGCCTTAGTTCCGCTTTTTTTAATCTTGTCTCAAGGGTTAAAGCTCCGGAAAGGGCATTTGCAAAGTCTTCCGTATTCTTAGCTTTTATTTCCCATTTGCCTGTTTCGGAATCTTTACAGCAGATTAAATCTTTGTAAGCTGAATCTTTGCTGTAACACTGCCCTTCTATGTACGCTAAATCCTGTCCTACGAGTATTATTTTTGAACAGCCCAATATTCTTGCACAATTCAGGGCAGTATAAGAAACTGTACCTTTTGACCAGTATTCTTCAATGTTTTCACCGCATAACATTGCCCAAATTTGGTTTATTGGAGAATTTGCGGAAATGTGTGAAAATGTGTTCCTGAATTTGAATTTATGCAGTTCAGGGTTTGCATAAGGTTCCGTTATAAAGTAAACATTATTTAAATCTAAACCTTCAATTTGTCCGGATGAATTATATGTTTCAATAATACACAGGAAATCAGGCGTTAGTCCGTGTTTAAACAGAGTCTTTGCTGCCGTTCCTACGGTAAATAATACATATTTATCCCTATATTTTTTCAAAGTTTCGATATTTCTGTCCAAGGTAGGTCCTGCGGATACTACAACAGCTGTTTTTCCCTTTAAATAATCTTTAAATTTTACAAGCGGTTTTTCGTTAAGCAGGTAAGGTATATTTTTAAGAAGCATTTTTAATGACGGATAAAATTTTTCTCTCGTAAACCTTAAATCCATACCATAAGCACCTACGGCTTCTTGCAATTTTTTTACAAGTATGTCAAAATTCTCTCCCGCAAAATCTTTTGCTGACGGTAGTGACAGCATTTGCGGTGTATTTTGAGTGTTCGATTTTTTATAAATTTCATTCAATGTTTCTTCTAAAGTATATGTAATGCTTACATTATTTTTCAGGATATCCTCGGAAAAATCAACAAGAGTAAATGCTGTCCAAATAATATTTAAATCAGGTTCATATAAAATAACACTTCCCATAGAATTTTTGCAGGCTACTTGGAATAAGTATCCCAACCCGAGTCCGTAAATCAGATGAATTGCAACAGGCTCATTTGTTGCCATTGAAAAAATTTCTTTTGCTTCGCCTAAAGGATTTTGTCTGTTATGTATAAATTTACCCTTGTATTGCAAATTGTAGGCGCCGTTTTCTTGCACTAATTGCGGTAAATCATTAGGAATATAAGTTAAAATTTTATTAGCAAAATCGGGATTTTTTTGTTTTAAAGCAAGTATATTTTTTTGAAAAATATTATTCAAAACGAAGTTCTCCTATTTGTTTATACGGTTTTGCCTCTCAATTGACCGCAAGCCGCATCAATGTCGGCGCCTCTTTCAAGACGTACCGTAACTTTTTTCCCTGAATGTTCCAATAAATACTTAAACTTCATAATATCGTCATTAGAAGATTTTTTATATTTAGTGTCATTTACATTATTGTACGGAATAAGATTGATATTGCATTTTATCCCTCTTAAATAGTATGCAAGTTCTTTTGCGCACTCCGTAGTGTCATTAAAGCCGTGAATTAAAATATATTCAATGGTTATTCGTCTCCCTGTTTGTTCAATATATTCAAGAAGAGAATTTTTTAATTCATCAATATTATATTTGTTTTCAATCGGCATTAATTCCGCTCTCAATTGGTGATTAGGCGCATGCAGAGAAATAGCCAAAGTGGATTGTAATTCTGAATTGGCAAGTTCTTTAATTTTCGGAATTATTCCGCTTGTTGAAATTGTAATTCTTCTTGCACCTATTTGAAAATCATTATTAAAAATTTCAAGAGCTTTAAGGACATTATCTAAATTTAAAAGAGGTTCTCCTTGTCCCATAAATACTATATTTGTAACCTTTAGTCCCGTATCTCTTTGGATTGTTAAAACTTGTTCAATAATTTCTTTATAATCAAGATTTCTTATAAAACCTCGTTTTCCGGTTGCACAAAATGAACAATTTACCGCGCATCCGACTTGAGAACTAACGCAGGCCGTTAAATTAGCACGATTATCGAATCTCATAAGAACAGTTTCGACACATTCTCCGTCAGAGTATTCAATAAGATATTTTATTGTCCCGTCTGAACTTACCTGTTTGGTTTTAATTTTGGAATTCGTAACGGTATAATTATGTTTTAAACTTTCACGAAAATCTTTTGAAAGGTCAGTCATTTCGTCAATAGAAGAAACGGATTTTGAATATATCCAATTATGAATCTGTTTTGCACGAAACTTCGAGCCGCCTTCTTTGGCGACTAAATCTTCAAGCTGCTCCAATGATAAACCCGATAGAACTTTTAACACTTAATTTCCTCAAATCTAACCTAATCGTTGTTTATAAAATTCAATTATATCAGTCTTTGCTTTCAGAAGCATTGACTGATGAGAAACTTCATTTTTCCATTCATTAAAGCTGCATCTTGACGGCAAAAGCTTTAACGGATTGTGCGGAAAATCTTTGCAAATATCAGGTCTGTGTTCATAATCGGAACAAAGATTATTTTGAAGTCTCGGACAATAATAATAGTAAGTTCTATCTTCAACTAATTCTCCAAGCATTTCAAAATATTTAGGATTAGCTTTTTTAGCATCTTCTTCACTTTTATACGGGACAAATACAGATACAAAATCTTTTGAATACTTATCTCCTCTAAAAGCTCTTTGTTTTAATTGTTCATAAGAATATTCACTTACTGCAAGCCGGCAGCAATCTCCGCATTTGCTGCACTCATAATTGCATTTCTTGTCCATTATCATTTTATAAGAGTTTTTTAATTTTTGTTTATATTCGCCGTTTAAAAAAGTTAAAGTTTTTGCTTGCCAGTCTTTGTAAGCACATCCTGACGGGAAAATGGTGAAAATATCTTTTTTTTCAATTTTGCAGTTGTTAACGGAGCAGAGTGTACAAGGATTTTCCGGTTTAAACTTTGCAATTTCGGAACGTATGCTATTTGCAGCCTCAAGAAAAATCTGCTTGTAATTATCTCTTAAATCATCATATTGATTTATTAAAGGTGTTTCCGAAGGTTTATTCGTATCCCCTGTATTAAAAAAATTCTCCATAACAATGATAATACCATAAATTGCCCGTTGGGACAATGAAGTTTTTGAACTTTTTTATAAAATTATATGACGAAAGGAGTTTATATGAGTTTAAAATTTGGTATTTACAAATGCAAAATTTGCGGTAATGTTGTTCAAACATTAATAAGCGGCGAAGGTGAACTGGTTTGCTGCGGAGAAGAAATGGAGCTTCTTGAAGCTAAATATGAAGAAAATGAGCTGGGAGAAAAGCATGTCCCGTTGATAGAAACACGCCACGAAGGTTGTGAAACGGGAATGTGTCATGATGAAACTTATGTAACAGTTTTAAAACATCCTATGATTCAAGAACACTATATTCAGTTTATAGAAGTTTTTAATAAGGATAAAAGTGAAATAAGATTAAAATTTTTTAATCCTAATCAAAAGGCTGAATATAAAATTAGCGGATTAAACGGTGATGTTACGGCTTATGAACTTTGTAACATTCACGGTTTATGGCGCTCTGTTTAGTAAGTTAAAAGGAGATAATAATGATAAGCGAAGCAATAAATGAAATTTTAAATGAACAAATTAACAAAGAATTTTATTCCGGATATCTGTATCTTTCAATGTCTGCGCACTTAAAAGAATTGGGTTTAAACGGTTTTTCTTCATGGATGAAATATCAGGCGAAAGAAGAGGTTGAACACGGTTTGAAAATTTTTGATTATTTGATTGACTGTAACAGTTTTGTTACTCTTAAACAAATTCGAATGCCTGAATTTGAATTTCAAGGCATATTATCTATATTTAAAACTGTATATGACCATGAGCAATGTATTACCAAATCAATAATGACTGTTGCTAAAAAGGCAGAAGAAGAATGTGATAGAACTACCCTCAATTTTGTTGATTGGTTTATTGAAGAACAGGTTCAGGAAGAAGAAGTTATTAAAAATATTATTAAACGTTTGGAACTTTTCGGGGAAGACAAAGTTGCATTATACCTTATGGACAAGGAGCTCTCCGAACGTGCGGAATAATTAATAAAAAAGAAAAAGACCTGTTAAGTTACAGGTCTTTTTTATCCCTAATCAACACACTTACACTTCTGATTTGTTCGTCATTTATATTTCCCCGCTCCAATACTATATCAAGTTCAATGCTACACTAGGAAGCTGATTAGCTGTAGATAAAAGTGTAGAAGAAGCTTGTTGTAATATTTGAGCTTGAAGATAGTTTGAAGATTCCGATGCTATATCGGTATCTCTAAGAGTCGATAATGATGATGTTAAATTTTGTGATTGAACATCAAGTGCCGATATTGCAGACGTTAATCTGTTTTGTGCAGCACCGATTTTAGTTACCCTATCTGAGATATCATTGATAGCCGCATCTAAAAATCCGAGTAATTCTCTTGCTGTCATGTCAGGATCAGTTTGTAAAACAAGTTTTTTATCTGATGTATATTTCATACCTGCGCAAGCCGCAGCGAATGCTTGTATACCTGTTTCCGTATCAAGAGTTGTAGCTGTTGCTCCGGCAGATTGAATTATTTCAGAGAATGTTTTTCCGCTTTCTGACGGATTACCTGACATTCCGCTGAATAAACCGCTTACGCTTGCTTTTTTGAACAAATCTATATCAAGTTTAATTCTGCTGTCTGCATTTGCATATAAACCGACTTGAATATTTAACCCTGATTCAGTCATTCCTACGTCTGAATTATCAGC
Source organism: uncultured bacterium (assembly GCA_902803165.1). Lineage (GTDB taxonomy): Bacteria > Cyanobacteriota > Vampirovibrionia > Gastranaerophilales > Gastranaerophilaceae > CAG-196. Next base: position 17,267 of record CADCOS010000114.1, read on the forward strand.
TCCTTCTGTAGTATCAAATGCCATTAATTTAATACCGTTAAATTCAGCGTTAGCTGAAATTCTGCTGATTTCTTGGAATCTAGCGGCAGCTTCAGCTTGAATTGCTCTTAAAGAAGCTGAACCATAAGTTCCGTTAGCAGCTTGTTCGGTCAAATCTCTGATACGTTGAAGGTGATCTGTTAATAAGCTGTACATTTCTTCAGCAGTAGTCAGCATATCAGAACCCGTAGCCGTATTATCCGATACGATGTCTAATGAATGTAATTGTGTAACCCATTGTTTTGCGATAGAATAACCCGCAGCGTTGTCGGAAGCGTGATTAATTCTGTAACCTGTTGTCATTCTTTCCATTGAAGTGTTCAATGCGTTAGTTGCACTGTTCAAATTTCTTTGCGCAATAAGCGACGAAATGTTTGTGTTGATTGTAAGTGGCATAATTTTGAGCTCCTTTCTCTTCGATACGTACTTGTTCCACTTTGTTCGCAAAATCCGTGCGCGAACTAAACCCGATTTTTTGTCGGATTTCTATACTCTCTTTTTTAAAAAACGATTTGTGATATATACTTCTTACTACAATATTATTCTCACACTATATAAAAAATGTAAACAATTTATCTATAAATGTGTTACAAATTTTAATTTTATTTAATATTACTTTACAAAAAAGTCAATTTCCCCCGAAACAAAAACTTTATATAATTGAGGAGTATATATATGGCAGGACTAAATTGTCAAAATTATCAAACAGGTGAGCATGTAAATTATAACGGTAGAGATGCTGTTGTAATAAGTAATAATTATTCTTCCAGATCAATAACAATAGAAGTCGACGGTAAAAGAATTACTGTTGACAGAAATGACTTGTTCGGTATGAATAAAGACATTTCGTCATCGTATTATGATTCCCAAATTGCAAATTTGGATAAAAGTATAGAAAAAAAACAAGCTCAAATAGAAGAAAATAAAACTCTTTGGTCAATAGCAACGAAAATAATCCATAAGTGCAGATTGCTAATGCGGTCAATTTTAAATGAATTTGGTGTAAGCTCTTTTAAACAATTGACTGATGAAAACGCGAAAAAGCAGTATAGTCTTGCAATGACAGATAAAACTTCTGCAAGAAGTGTTCAGATAGGTGCTTCTTCTGATATAATTTCAGACGCGCATAGTGCAGGCTCAGATATATTATACAGAGGCACGCTGTTAAATGAGCAAAGCATTTATAATAGCCAAATGGGTTAATAGTAAAAATTTTCGTACTACGTAATACTTCTTTATAAAAGGAGTATTTGTTTTATGAAAATGTTATTTTTTGATTTTAGAGAATCGGAAAAAGAATTTTTCAATAATAATAGTTTAAACGATTTCGATATAGAATTTATAAAAGAACCTTTAAATGAGTTATCCGTATTAAGCGAAGAACAGCTTGAGCAAACTGATGTTATAAGTGTTTTTATAAGTTCCAATGTTACGGAAAACGTTATTAAAAAGTTTAAAAATTTAAGAATAATTACAACTCGTTCGACAGGTTATAATCATATTGACTTAAAATATTGCACGCAAAAAAATATTGCAGTATTTAATGTCGCAAATTATGGCGAAAGTTCGGTGGCGCAATTTACGTTTATGTTAATTCTTTCTCTTGTCAGAAATCTTATTCCTGCGTATATAGATATTCAACGCAGTATGGTTAATCATCCGTCTTACGAAGGCAGAGATATTAATAAATTATCGATAGGAATTTTAGGCTGCGGTTCAATAGGAGCATCAGTTGCAAAAATTGCTGATTTTTTCGGTATGCAGGTTTATGTTTGCAGTTATGAAAAAAATAAAGAAATTTCTAATTTTGCACAGTATGTTTCTGTTGATGAAATGTTAGCAAAATCGGATATAATATCTCTTCATCTTCCATATAGCGCAGAAACTCATCATATAATAAATGAAGAAAGTTTTAGTAAAATGAAAGACGGAGTTTACATAATAAATACTGCCAGAGGAGAATTACTTGATATTGTTGCATTATATAATAATCTTCTTTCAGGTCACGTAAAAGGAGCTGCCCTTGATGTTGTAGAATGTGAAAATGTTGCGGTAAGTAATAACCCTCTTTGTGAAGACAGTTCAAATTGTGTTGCAAAGGCTCTTATAATTCAAAAATTGCTGAGTCGTCCGGATGTTATAATAACGCCGCATATTGCTTATAATACAAAAGAATCGGTTGAAACAATATTAAAAACAACATTTAACAGTATCAGAGATTTTTCAAAAGGATTGCATACAAATCAATTACGCGGGTAAAATCAGTTACTCTGTTGCACCGTTGTGTGATTTTTTATTTTTTTTGTTAAGTTTTAGAGTTTCTTTTCTTTCACGAATTTTTAGCATTGTTTCCATATCCATTTGATTAATCGTTCGTTCGTATTCAAGTTTCTTTATTTTATTATCAAATTTTTCTTGTTTCTTCGCTTGTTTATTTTGAATTTTTTCTAATTCTTTTGCCTGTCTTGCTTCAAATTCAACCTCGGCAGGCTCTTTAACGGAATCTTCCGCAAGTCTGTAACCTACGACAGAAACAGAAACGCTCACTCCGTCAAGGTCTTCAAGTTTAGAATTATTGCCGTTTACATCAATACTCCAAGTACCTAAAAATTTCGGAACATCGCCTGTGTACGCGTATGCGCATACAATAACTCTGTTGTCATCGTTTGAATCAAATCCCATAGGATAAATATCCCAACGGTTTTCGTCAAAGTCTAAACCTTCTTTTTCAGCCCAATAGTTAATTATGGCATCTCTGATTTGCGGAATTTTTAAGGCTTTATTTGTTTCAAAATCATAAACCCATAAATCTGTTTTCCAAATGCCGTCGTGTCTGTGTCCGACTTTTTCTTTAACTACAAGCTTTTTATTGTCATTAGAAAAATCTATAGGCGTAAGAGTTCTGAATATAAACTTTGTTTCAATATCTTTATCCGTTGATATAAGAGGCTCTTCAACCCTTTGTATAATATTTGCCCTCATTGCTTTTTCTGTGTCGGAAAGAGAAGGATCTAATTTTATTAAAAATAAATCGCAAGAAGTGCAATCCTTTTCTGCATAATAATATACAGCAGGATAAACTAACATTGTTTTGTCTCCTGAAATAATTCCTTGAGCGTTTATTTGCCTGTCAAAATTTAATTTTCTGGGAAGTGATAATTCAGGGCTGCCTACAGGATCGTTGTATTTAACTAATTTAAAAGTTTTTTGCGGTACATAAACCATATTTGAATCTTTAGGCATATCAGCTTCGGTCAGTTTAATATCGTGTTTTGATTTTGCCCTTGATTTTGCTTCATACTCTTCGTCTGTCATGTATCCTGATTCAGGCATTATACTTTTTTCGTATTTTTCGGTTACTTCAATTTTATTAACTTCGTTTTGGTAAATACATTCGGCAACCCCTCTGTCTCTCTTTTTCATTATCGGATACTTCATTTGGTTAAAATGAACTTTTGCCGCCATTATTAATCCTGCCATTGCACCTGCTGTTGACGCTGTCATTATACGAGTCCTTCCTTCATTGCCGTAACTGTTGCCTGAGTTCGTGTAGCTGCACACAATTTTTGTAATATACTATGTACATGAGCTTTTGCGGTAGCTCTTGTAATTACGAGTTTATCAGCGATTTGAGGATTTGATAACCCTTCAACCATAAGTTCAAGAACATCTAACTCTCTATCAGTAAGTCCGTACGAGTTTTTTGACCGGCTTTCGTTCGGGTTTATTACTACAGATTCTCTGGAGGAGCTGTTTCCAAGGTTAGAAAATACAATCTTGGCAATTGACGGATCAATCCACCCGATACCTTCATTTACCGCTTTAATTGCGCCTATTGTTTGTTCGGGTGACGCCCCTTTCATTATGTAGCCGTCGGCACCTGCTTTAAATGCACTTAGGACATCCTGTTCACTGTCACGGGATGTCATAATTAAAATTTTTGTTTCGGGTAAAAAATCTTTGATTTTAGCAGTAGCTTCAATCCCGTCTATATTAGGAAGTCCTATATCCATTAATATAACGTCAGGCATAAGTTCTCGTGCTTTTTTTATTCCCTCTGCGCCGTCAGCGGCTTCTGATGCGAGATTTATTCCTTCTGTCTTGGAAAGAAGCATCGCAAGCCCCATTCTGTATAATTCATGGTCTTCAACTAAAAGAATATTTATCATTATAAAGCTACCTCTGTTTTATTTTTTACAACATCAGTCAATATAAAAGAAAATTCGCTTCCCTTATTCAATCCGCTTTCAAGCCAAATTTTTCCGCCGTGTGATTCAATAATTTGTCTGGATAAGTATAAACCCAGCCCTGTCCCTGTTGAACGTTTTTTGCTTGTTCCCTGAGAAAATCTTTGGAACATATTCGGAATATCTTCGGCGGGAATCCCCGGTCCATTGTCTGATACAGAGAATATAAGGTCATTTTCTTCATTCTTTATTGTAATACACACTTTTCCGTCTTCGGGTGTGTAGTTTATAGCGTTTCCGCATAAGTTGCAAATAACTCTTCTTAACTCGCTTCTGTCTGCGTTTATAGTCAGGTCATGGTTTTCGCAATTAATATTAAATTCTATATTTTTGCTAATAGCAAGCGGTGATAATTCTTCGTAAACATGGTAAGCAAGTTCATAGATATTAAAATCTGATTTATTAAGTGTTAACTTTTCCGCATCATATTTGTATACTTCAAGAAGCGCGTTTACAAGACCAAGCAAGTCTTCATTGCTCTTTTGCATAGTTGAAAGCAGAAGTTTTTGCTTTTCATCAATTTCGCCGAGTGCTCCGTCAAGGAAAAATTTCAATGTTTGTATAGCTGCAAGCAAAGGAGTCCTTAAATCATGCGTTAGAGTAGCGATAAAATCATCTCTTAATTTATCGGATTTTTTCTGCTCTGTTACATCTCTTATCACACCTGCAAATCTTTTAAATTCATCATCAGGGTTTATTCTGGCAAAGCTTATTTCGACAGGAAGCAGATTGCTGCTTAAAGGATTTTTAATATAAAAATCTCTTAAGAAAAGTTCGTTGTTTTCAAGCAAGTGCAGCTCTTTCGAAATGAAAGTCTTTTTATTGAAAAGAAAATTGTCAATGGAAGAACCTGTTATTTTGCTGTTTACTAAACCTATAAAATTCTCGCAAGCAGGATTTACCTGTTCAATAATTCCGTCTTCATTAACTATAATAATTCCGTCAGCACAATAATTTACAATGCTTTCAAGTTTTGCATTAGATTGCTTTAAATCCTTTGTTCTCTCTTCTACTATAGATTCCAGACTGTGTGAATACTTTTCCAGCTCTTTTTTAGCGTCTTCCAATTCGGATATTTTTTGTCTTAGTTGAGATAACAGGTAACTTCTTTCAATACCGTTTTTTATATTAATGATTAAATCATCGTTATTCCATGGTTTTTCAATATATCGATACAAACCGACTTCATTGATTGCTCTTATTGCATTTTCTTTATCTGCATATCCGGTTAAAAGTATTCTGCTGACTTCAGGATAAAGTTCTTTTACCTTTGAAAGAAACTCTAAACCGTTCATTTCCGGCATGAGAAAATCTGAAATAATTAAATCAGGGGTATTATCAGTTAGAAAGTCCAACGCTTCTTTCGGATTATTAAAAAAATGAGCATCAGAAAACCCTTCGACCTTCAACAGTGTTGAAAAAGCCGAGGTTACAATCTTCTCATCATCAACTACGACTATCTTCCCCTTTTCCATATCCTTATAATAACCTAAATAAAATCTTTGGACAAATTATTAAAATTTATTACCGATATAAATATACGTAAATTAAAAAATATTAATTCATGTTATAATCTAAATGAAACTTGGAGGATATATGAAATATATGAATACAAAAGGATTTACTTTATCTGAAGTTTTGGTGGTAATGAGTATATTAGGTATAGTTGCTGCTATGGCAATTCCTAATGTAAGTTACAATATGCAAAAGAATAGAAATGCCGCTGCATTAAGCAGAGCTGTTCAATTGGTAGAAACAGGATGCGGGAACATAATAGAACATTACAACTCGACAATGGAAGACGGAACAATATATAGCGGTTATTCTTCAATAAAAAATGACGCAGGAAATTTTATAAACGGATCAGCATTAATCTCAGGAAATCAAGGACTGTTCGATGTGTCTGAAGTCGATAAAACCGGTTATACTCCTAAGGTGTATGATAAATCACAAGATATGTCGAGCGGTTATGCCGGTGAGAGTGCGGAACTTTTTGTAACTTCTGCCGGAGCATGGATTAGTTGGAGTGCCGGAATAGAAGACGATACAACATCAAGTGATGATAAAATTAAGGATATAATATTTGTTGATGTAAACGGTGTAAACAAGCCGAATTCGTTAGGCAGAGATATATTCGTTTTTGGATTGACTGACAGATGCAGTATGATTCCGGCGGGTTCAAACAGAATGAGAACATTGGGTTACCCGAGTGCGACATCTGATGTTTGTACTGTCGATTCGCAAGGTACAGGTATGGCTTGTGCGGATTTGGTTGTAAAAGACGGTTATAAGATAAATTATTAGTTTAATATAAGGAGATTTATTATGGCAGGAAAATTATTAGCCAGTATTCAAAGAACAGATACTGAACAGTTGCAAATATCAATTTCAGAGTATAGAGGAAAAAGCTATTTTAATTTGAGAATTTTCTATACTACTGATGATGGTGCGACATGGCTTCCGACAAAAAAAGGTGTAACTTTTGCACCTGATCAATTAGACATATTATCCGATGCAATTGAAGAAGCCAAAAAGAATTTATGACTGAGGAATAGTTTGTAAATTCTATTATAGGTAAGCAGCAGGATATTAAAATGTCTGATAAAAATACAATAATACAGGATGAATTTATATCAACTGTTTCACATGAGTTAAGAACCCCTCTGACAAGTATCAGAGGGTTTTCTCAAACCCTTTTGTCATCTTGGGATAAATTAGATGAGGAAACAAAGAAAAAATTTATAAAAATTATTGAAGAACAATCAGGCAGGCTTATTAATCTTGTTGAAAACATACTAACAGTGTCTAAAATAAAAAATGACAGGCCTATTTTGCGTGAATTGAATGTAAATAATTCTATAGAGAAACTTCTTCAGATGTTTTTGTTACATGGAAATACTCATAATATAGTTAGGGAATTTTCTGAAAATTTGCCGCATGCAAATTTAGATGAAGGTAAATTTCAGCAAATTATGACGAATTTAATAGACAATGCATGCAAATATTCAAAAGAAGGTTCAAAAATTACAATTTCAAGTAATTATATAAATGACAGTATAGTAGTTAGTGTCAGTGATGAAGGTACCGGCATTAAAAAAGAAGATTTTGATAAGATTTTTGAAAAGTTTGTTCGTCTTGAAAATCACTTAACGAGTAAAACGCAAGGAAACGGATTGGGGCTATATATAACAAAAAAACTTGTAGAATCAATGAACGGAAAAATTACAGTGACAAGTGAAGTGAATAAAGGTACAAAATTTACATTGATATTTCCGCCATATAACAGCGAGGAGGCTCTAAAATGCTCTCTACAGTCTTAATTATTGATAAAAGAGCTGAACTTCCTTATAAATACAAAAAATGTATAGATGGTTCGGATTTCAGGGCAGTTATTGCTCAAAATATGAAGGACGGTTTTGAAAAAATTCAGTATATGGAGCCTGATATGATAATAATTTCGGACTCGATAGATGAACCGTTGCCGTATTTTTGCAGAAAAATAAGGGATTTAACTTTTGATACAAGACCGATAATTATTGCTTTATCAAAGTCGGCAGATATATCAGATAGGATTGAAGCGCTTGAAAGCGGAGCTGATGACTTTTTAAGTGAGCCTGTAAATACAGAAGAGTTTAAAAGTCGTATAAAAGCTCATTTAAGAAGGGATATTGAATCTGATTTAGATACAAAGACTTTACTTCCCTCTCTAAAGTATTCAAAAAAGGCAATGAAAAGAGCTTTGGTAGAAGATAATAAGGCCGTTTTGGAGATAAGTATTGAAAATTTAAAAGAATATGCTTCCGTTTATACCGAATTGGCAGCGGATAAATTGGTACAGACATTTATTGCCATTGCAAAATCGGCACTGGATGCAGAGGATTTTATAGGGCATATAAATGAAACTACTTTTATAATTGTTACGAACAAATACAGTGCTGAAAAACTTGCAGAGTTTTTAACCTTTGCATTTGATACCGTTGTTCCTAAATTTTATTCTGAAAAAGATGTTAACAGAGGTTACATGCTGATTGACGGTGACAAACATGCAGGTATGAGAGTTAATTTCGTTTCAATATTAATCGGCGGAGTGGTTGACGGATTTGAAAATCTAAAAAACATAAATCTTTTGCTTGAAAGACTTTATGAAGTGAAGAATTTGGCGAAAGTAACAAGTGGCTCTAATTATGCAATTGAGCGTGCAAAATTAAGCGGTAAAAATGCTGTTTTGTCAGATATTCCCAATAAAAAAGTATATATAAAAGAGAGCGATGCATCATTGGCTTATTTGATACGAATGGCATTAGAACTTCAAGGTTATGATGTTACGGAAAGTATTACGGATATTCCGTCGGTCATCATTGCAGATAGCGGAGATACACTAGACGGATTGAACTTTTGCAGAGAGATAAAGCAAAATTTAAATTACAGCGGAATAAAACTTATTGTTACTTCTACCGTTCAAGATAAAGAGTCTATACTTGCGGCAGGTGCGGATTTGTATTTACCAAAACCTTATGAGATATCCGATTTAATTCACTGGGTAGAATATTTTATGAAAAGATAGCAAGCCAAGTTTAATGATGTATTCAAACTTGCAATTTAAAATTGATGTGATATCTTTGATACAGAGGCTTAAAGAGCCAAAACAAATGAATAATATGTAGGCGTCTGTAGCTCAGCTGGATAGAGCATCTGCCTTCTAAGCAGAGGGTCGCGCGTTCGAATCGCGCCAGGCGTAAATAAAAAAGGATTGGTTTAAACCAATCCTTTTTTATTTGTTTATTTTGAGAACGAAATTGCGTCCTTATAACGTTATTGTTGGGTTTCACCCAACCTACTCTACTACTCTGCTCTGCTCTATACCGCTATATAAGGCATTGTTCCTTGGTTTTAGCCAATTGTAACAAGTTTTAATCTTGCTTAACAATATTAAGATTTGCTAAGCAAATTGTATTAAATTGTAATTGTTTTTACCCTAAACATTTGATATAATTAAGAATAATAAAGGAGTCAATTATGGATATATCTTTATCGCCTGATAACGAAAAATTTTTGCAAAGTCAGATTGCTGCGGGAATCTATAATTCAATAAATGAAGCAATTAATGCTGCAATCAATATTGCTATCGTTGAAACTACAATTTCTCAAAAACGCATTGAGGATTTTAATAAAGAGATTGAAATCGGCTGGCAAGCTATGGAAAATGGTGATGTTCTTGATGGTCAATCCGTGATGGAAGAGTTTAAAAAGAAATATGCATAAAAAACTAAAACTTATAATAACTCGTCCTGCATATAATGATATGCAAAATATCTTTGATTATATAGCACAGGATAATATAAATGCTGCTTCAAAATTAATCGAAGTTTTTGAAAAACGTTTTGATAGTATTGCTACATTTCCAAATAGCGGATTTAAACCTCACTTTTCTTCAAAAGATATTAAAGTTTGTATAGTTGCAAAACATTATCAAATTGTTTATGCAATAAGAAATGACAACATATATATACAAAGAGTTTTAACAGGTTATCAAGATATTTGTAATTTATAATTATCAAACAAAATTTTTCACTAACCATGTTCGAAACTTGTCAACTCTGGGGTAAATAAAAATAGATAGGTCACAACCTATCTATTTTTATTTTGTTCATAAATTATTTATTTTTACAAATTAAATGACTTTGTTAAAAACTAATAAAATCATTGTTTGAATTTTTCTATAAATTAATTACTATCATTCACCTTCTCATTAATATATTCTAAAAGCGCTTTTTCGTATTCCATTTTATTGTCTTCCCCACCGTCACCTATATTTGTCGGAGCTGTTTTGTTTTGCTTTAAATATTTGTCTGCCATTTCTTTTAGTGAATTGATGACATTATCTATAAAGCTGCCGACCTTTATATCTACATCTATTGCGTCAATGCCCTTTGAAATATTCGTTTTAACATCTTTACACTCTTTGATAAATATATCTATATAATTTCTTATATCGAACCCATTTTCAAATGCTTCCTGTATGGCGCTATCGTTACGTAATTCTTCATAAAAAGCCGCTATCTGTTCAGCTGAAGATACAGTTCCGTCTTGATTCTTATCAAAAATGCTGTATTTTTTATCCTCAACTTCGTTAGAAGTTGTTTGGGGTTTGTTTGGGTTTTGTTCATTCGGTTCCGGTGTTGCTCCGACTCCTGATATAGCCATGTAATACTCCTTTTATTAAAATTAATAATCTTACGAATGTATTATCGGCATATTTTTTTTAAACTTTAGGGGTAAAGGGGTAAAGGGGTAAAAATTCTACTACTACTACTACTACTACTACTACTACTACTACGTTTCCGCCGATTGTAACAATTTTTTTACGCGCTTAACAATGTTAACTTTTGTAACAAAAAACAACATGTGTGAAATTGAAATAAAAATATATACTTTATATATATGTAAGATGTAAATAACAAAAAATTATAAACCTAATCCTTTCCCTAAAATTTCCCTAAAATTATTTTCCGGCTTCTCTAAAAAGAAGCTTTTTTCTTTATTAGGAGAAATATTTAAGCTTTTGTATTATAATAATGAGTACTTGGAATTATGAAGAGGGGAAAATAATGGCAAAAGATATTGACTGGGGTTCGTTGGGCTTTTCATATATGCAAACGGATTATCGTTATGTTTCAAATTATAAAGACGGTAAATGGGATGACGGTGTTTTAACAGAAGACTCAAATGTAGTTATAAATGAGAGCGCCGGAGTTTTACAGTATGCTCAGACATGTTTTGAAGGGTTAAAGGCGTACAGAACCATTGATAACAAAGTTGTTTGTTTCAGACCGGATATGAATGCTAAGAGAATGGCTGATTCTGCAAAACGATTAGAAATGGCAGTGTTTCCCGAAGACAGATTTGTTGATGCCGTAGTAAAAGTTGTTAAAGCGAATCTTGATTACGTACCTCCTTACGGTTCGGGTGCAACACTATATTTAAGACCTTATATGTTTGGTTCTAATGCGGTAATAGGTGTAAAACCCGCTACAGAGTTTCAATTTAGAATATTTGCGACTCCTGTCGGTCCTTATTTTAAAGGAGGAGTAAAACCGATAACATTAAGAGTTCCCGATTTTGACAGGGCTGCTCCAAGAGGTACGGGGCATGTCAAAGCAGGGTTAAACTATGCGATGAGCCTTCATGCGATAGTTGATGCGCATAATCAAGGTTATAGCGAAAATATGTATCTTGATTCTGCGACAAGGACAAAGGTCGAAGAAACAGGAGGTGCGAATATTATATTTGTAACAAAAGATAATACTGTAGTAACTCCTAAATCTTCAACTATTTTGCCGTCAATTACAAGACGTTCTTTAATGTATGTTGCGGAAAAATACTTAGGTTTAAAAGCCGAAGAAAGAGAAGTTTATATTGATGAAATAAAAGATTTCAAAGAGTGCGCTCTTTGCGGAACGGCAGCGGTGCTTTCTCCTGTAGGTAAAATAGTTGACCATGATAAAACATATTGTCTACCTTCAGGAATGGAAAAGAGTGGTGAAATAACACAAAAACTGTATGATACTTTAACAGGTATACAAATGGGCAGGCTTGATGCCCCTGAAGGTTGGATAAAAGTTATAGCATAGTTTTCCTATGCGGCTTTATGCTGCTCTCCGAGAATTAAGTCTCCGAGTTTATCACCGACTGTAAATCCGCCAATTGATGCACCGACAAATAATAATCCTTTCGCTATTCCGGGAAGAGGTTTTAGTGAAACTTTGTTAAACAGTTTCTTGGTTTCGCATAGGTCTTTAAATGCTTGTGCTTGTTTTTCGGCAAACGGATTTTTGTGATACAGAGCTTTTCTTGGAACTCGTTCGCGTTTCCCTGTAGCTTTATTTTTCTTATAATAAGGCATTCCCAAAACTTCTTTTGCAGCTTTTTCAGCGCCAAACATTGTTCCGAGCGAAATACCTTCTCTTAAAAGTGTATCTGCTTTATCATCGGAATTTAAAACTTTTACTCCGCTTGTAACGCAGATTATAGGGTTTATATTATCAGCAGTAAAATCAATAACTTTAATGGCAGTTTTTGCAAATTTTCCGGCTTTTGCTGTTTCCTGAACGGCATTTGCTGCTTTAATAGCATCTTTGGCTGAAGTCTCAACAGGTTCTGACAAGTCTTTTACAGCTCTAATCCCCTTCAATGTTTGTCCTGCCGCGATATCATAGTTCATAAGTCCGTAAATAGGATCAGTATCCATGGCAGCAGTGCCTTTATTAAGGCGTCGAGGAGCAAATATTGCATTTGATGCAATAATCGGAGCTGATAATGCTATTGCTTGAATTCCTGCTGACATTAAAATACACCTTTACACACTAATATATACATATATATAAAGTATTTTTGTTAAGGGTTATTGCCAAAATTAGAAAAATTTTTACAATTCTTAATTTTTATTCGTAAAGTTTACAACGCTGTTTTTAAAGTTTTCTATATATTTTGAATAGCCGTTTACCAACAGTTCAAAAACTTCTGCAGGCATATCGTTTAAGACATCGTTTTCAACTTTTATAATAGGGATAACGCTATTTTCTATATATTGCTTTCCGATTTCCGTAAGATAAATATGCATGTTGGGGTATTTGCCGGCTTTTAGTTCAATCAAACCCTCTTTTTGCAGTTTTTTTATTGTTGCATTAATGGTTTTTTTGTTCATAAATCCGTTTGCAGCAATATCTTTTTGTAAACATCCTTCTCCCAAGGTCAGAATTGAAAACATTACAATAAACTCACTGTCAGACATGTTTTTTGAGATTAAAAGTGTCTGATAGAGGTTATCAATCTCACTCAGCATTCTATTTAGCAATTTTACTTTTTCGCTTATTTGAAAATTCATATTAATCCTCATGTAATATAATAAATTAACGTGTCTTTTTTGTAAACAAAAAAGATAGAATTGAATTGTTACAAAATCGTAAACAAATAATGACATTATATTTTTGTTGTTTTAGAATTTACTTGGAGATATTAACTATCATCAAAGGAGTATACTGTGACGAGTAAGAAGATTGAGACGGTTTATCCGGTACAAAGTACATTTTCAAGCGATAATGATGCTTTTACAGCACTTTCTACATCAGCACTTTTAGCGAAAAGTTCTGTTCCTTATTCACACAGAAGGATAGCTGATAATTATGTTATTATTAAGCGTGTATACAGGTTTCAAGCTGTTCAGAGCAGGATTACAAATGCGGAAAGACAGCTTTTACAAAAATATGATTTTAATACTCTTGAATTCTCTACAATCAAACAAATTAATGAAGAATTGTCATATTTAAAAAAATGGTCAACATCTTCTAACGAATCACTCAGAAAAGATGCTGATACAATTTTGCAGATAAGAGCAAAAGAATTAAAGTACATAGTTGCGAGCAGATATTCTGCCATTACTAACGAAATATACAACGGATATAAAGCTTTAGAGAGATATTTTGAAGAAATTTCAAAATTTTATTCACCTATTGTGTAAAGTTTAGTTAAATATTTTAATAATACATGGCAATTTTTCGGATTTAGAGGTTTTAACATTTCCGGAAGGTTGTTATGCAAGTATTATCTGTTAACAATAATTATACAAATAATTTAAGATTGAAAGAAAATATTCCGTCATTCGGACATGGTGATTCTCTCAAAAATAGTGGTTATACCTCAAAACAGAAAGCTGTTGTCGCTTCAACTACAATTGTAGGGGTTGCGGCGAGTCTTGCACTTATGGCAAAGTGTGCAAAATATTCTTTAAAGCCTTCCAAAATGTTTAAAAATATAAAAAATTCATACCTTTCTAAAACTGATTATAAAGCAAAAGAAATTGTAGCAATGGGCGCCGGTTCATGTATAGGCGGTCTTGCCGGAGGATATATTGTAGATAAAAATAAAGACAACAGAAAATCAAAACTAAGAGAAACCATTATGCAAATAGGAAATGTTTCGTTTCCGATTCTAACTGTTGATGTTGTTGTTGATAAGATATTTAAAAATAAATCAAAAGGATTTAAGGCTATAGCCGGTCTTGGAGGTGTTTTTGCAGGTGTTGCCATTTCGAATATCGTAATGAATAAATTAAACAACCTTATATTCAATGAAAAACGTGGTGAAGGACGTAAAATGAAAATTACGGACTTTTCAATGCACTTTGATGATGTGGTAGCAGCTGCAAACTATATAGCAAAAGGTGATTTTGTTCACAAAGTAGGCAGAATTATACCTGCATTTCTTGTTATTCCGGGACTTGAAGTCGGAAATAAAACTGCTGAGAAAAATAGTGTTACTTTATAAGTGTTGATAATAAATAATGCACATAATAGGAGTATAAAATTCCAAAAATAGCTCCCATAAATACTTGAAGCGGGGTATGTCCTAAAAGTTCTTTTAATTTTCCGCCGGCTTCTTTTAATTCTTGTTTGTATACATCCATTATGATTTTATTTAAGCACGCTGCTTGTTTGCCGGCAGCTCTTCTTACTCCGGCAGCATCATACATTACTATAAACGCATAACCAAGTGCGATAGCAAATTCAATTGAAGAGAATCCGCGAATCAAGCCTACAGAAGTTGATAATCCCATTACACCTGCTGCATGTGAACTTGGCATTCCTCCTGTTGTTGTAAACATTCGAAAATCTGCTTGCCTTTTTACCAATAGATGTGCAAAAAATTTGACAATTTGAGCAACTATTATAACCGAAAAAGCAACAAATATAACTTCATAACCGCTGCTGTAAACTAAATTAAAATCCATTTATTCTCCCAAAATTCTATTTTTAAGTTTATTTGCAATTTCTTTAAATATTTCAGAATGATACTTCTCAATTGTACCATAACATTCATCAAATAGTACACTAAATTTCTTTTTGGCTTCATCTAATCCGTATAAAGTAGTATATGTTAATTTTCCGCTTTTAACATCTTTTCCGAGGGTTTTACCCATTTCTTCAAATGTTGAGATTTCATCCATAATATCATCATAAATTTGGAATAAAATTCCGAATTTTTTTGCGAATTCATCAAGTTCATTTAATACTGATTCATTGGCATTTGCAATAATAGCTCCCATTCTTACAGATAGTCGGAATAAAGATGCCGTTTTATTAAGATGTATGTAATCTAATATTTCTTCGGGAGATTTTTGCATATTATTCCAATCTTTGGTTTTTTCGGATTCAATGTCTGCAACTTGACCTGCAATTAAAGCAAAAGCGCCTGCAAATTTAACGAATTCGTGTACAAGTTTAAGTTTTTGAATATCTGTTAAATCAGAAGATTTTTCAATTATCAGTTGAGGAGCAAACGATAATAAAGCGTCTCCGGCAAGAACCGCATTCGCTTCGCCAAATACTTTGTGATTTGACGGCTGCCCTCTTCTAAAATCATCATTGTCCATACAAGGTAAATCATCGTGAATAAGACTTTGAGCGTGAAGCATTTCCAGCGCACAAGCGGCGGGGAGAGCTTTATTAATGTCTCCGCCCAGCATGCTTACTGTTTCAAGACACATCACAGGTCTTAATCGTTTGCCTTTAAGTGTGACTGTATATTTCATTGCCTTGAATATAGATTCAGGATATTCAATAGGCATATATTCATCTAATTTTTTATTAACAAGTTCAATCAATTCTTTCATTTTCATAATCCTTATATAAGCTTTGCCGTTTTGTATTTCTTGCACCTTCTCTTTTTCCCGAACTTATTTTAACGGATACTTTATTGTGAGTATATTTTTGTGTTGTTTCAGTTTTTGTGCCGCGGTATTTAATTTTTTCTTTATAAGATTTTGCTTCTTCCAGAAAAGACACATAACTTTCGTACCTTGATAAATCAATTTTACCGAGATTAGCTTTAACCGCACAATCAGTTTCATTAACATGCAAGCAATTTTGATATTTGCACATAGACTTATACTTAGCTATTTCAGGGAAAAGTTCGTCAAGATCATTTGGCAAAATAAAATCAAATTTAAGATTACTAAATCCTGGCGTATCAACAATTTTAGAATTGTTCCCAAGGTTAATAATTTCACAATGTCTTGTTGTGTGAGTTCCTCTGCCGGTTTTATCACTTACGGACTTCGTTTTTAAATTTAAACCGCTGACTGCTGAAATAAGGCTTGATTTACCTACACCGGAAGAACCGCATAAAACGGAAGTCTTATTTGATAAAATATTTTTAAACTCTTCAATTCCGTAGCCTTCTGTAGCAGAAGTAAATAAAACATCAAACCCCAATGGCTCATATATAGAAAAAACTTTTTCTATTGTTTTATCATCATCCGATAAATCATTTTTGTTAAAACACAAAACGGTAGGTATATTGTGATAATTTGCAAAGGCAATGTAACGATTCAACTGTTCAAAACTCAATTCCGGTTCTTTAACGGCTGATATAATAATAACTTGATCAATATTAGCAACAGATGGTCTTGGGATAGAATTTTTTCTCGGATAAACTGATGTTATTGCTCCGTTTTCAAAATCTACAAAATCACCGACCAAAACCTTTTGCTTTTGTTTTTTTAAAACCTCTCTCAACTTACACTCAAAAAGTTTATTGTCTGCATTTATGTAATAAAAATCCGAATGAATTTTGTATATTTGCCCTTTTGTCATAGATTAATTATACACCAAATATTAACCCAACATAGCTACATTTGTTTTGCCGAATTTAGCTGAAAGGTCATCAATATGGTGAATTAAGTATACATACGGTTCAAGGTCTTTCTCATTCAAGTCTATAATTGCGCCCCATTCAGTTCTGGCATGGTGGGCTGCTATCATTCTTGCAACTCTTTTAAATCCCGCATTCATACACAAAGAGAACCCGTATTGCGAATGCGTTATCCATTCTTTTCGAAACTCTTCATTGTAATCAATAAGCCCAGATTCGGTATCTACTGTGTATTCAAATACTTTCCCGATGTCATGTAATAAGCAGGCTGCATAAACTTCATCCCTGTTTACGCGTTGAAAAAATGCTTCAATATTTACATCAGCATACTTTAAGCATTCCAAAGTGTGTACTATTAATCCTCCGATATAATTATGATGCATCATTTTAGCCCCCGGAGCAATTAGTAAATTCTCTCTGTTTTTACTATAAATGTCAGATACAAACACTTTTAATTTTTCATCTTTAATTTTATATATATATTGTTCTAATTCAGCAAATACTTCTTGTCGTTCTTTTTCATCCAACCCTGTTTTAGCTTCTTTTATCAGTTCCAAAGAATTTACCAAACAGTTATTAAACTTTTCGTTAAAAGAACCGGAGACAATTCTTAAAATGTTGCCGCATCTGAATAATTTTGAATCCATACGGTTTAATGCTTCTTCCCAAAGTATACAATTAAGCAATTCTCCTTTTACTGTGTCTTTTAGCTGAAGTTTGCCCATTTTAGTTCCGGCTTTAGTGTCTCCTATTGAAAAAGTGACGACTTCATAATTAATATCAGTGCTAAACATTAAAATACTCCTTATATTATTAATGTTGATTATAACATAAAAGAGCAATATAAAAAGAAACAGCCCCCATCGTCATAAGACAGGGTACTGTGTTTGGGTTATTAATGTATATTTTTGAGTCTAAGCCTCAATAAACAATCTTCTGCCGACAATATTCGGCTGGTTATTATAATATCCGGCAAAATAACCGCCAGCAACAGGTCTGTTTTGACCGTAAGTCGCGAACGGATTATCATGATTTGAATTTACAAAAGGATTATTGGATGCAAAAGGGTTTGATGAGGTTTTGTTTGAATTTGTTCTTTTAATTTCTGCTGCCTGATATGACGGCTGTGATGTTAAAACCCTTGATAAAAAATTTACGATTTCTGCCATTTCTCTTATATACCTTTCTAAGGTGTATTTAATGTTTTTTTTGCTTTCGTCAATTATTTAATCGTCATAATTTCGAATTTCTTAATATAAATTTACAAAACATCATCCGTGTGTATGAAAATTTTTAGCAAAAAAATTTTTTATGAGTTTTAGTATTATCAGAAAAGGAAATTAATATGAATATATCAGTTTATCCTATTTTTTTCAGCCAACAATTGAGTACAATTCAAAATAAAGAAAATGCAAAAGCTAATACCGTTAATTTTAGAGCATTTCCCAGTGAAGTTTTAAAACCTATGAAAAATGTTTATGAAGCCGGTACAATGTCTTTGGATGAACTTTTTTCCAAATTGCCTCCCGGGTACCAAGATAGAATTATTTCTATAGCTAACTCGTTTAAAGGTTATGGTGTAGACAGAAATAAAATTTTTCAAAAGGTCTTAAAGCAGCCAAGTATGATTACCTCGACAGCGGAATTAATAGTGGACAGAGTAAAAGCTCATGCATTTGTTGAAAGACATAAATCAGGCAGTTCAAAAGAAGAACTTATTCCGTTTGTAATCGAAAATAAAAATTTGGGCAAATCTGTAGATAGCATATTTGCTGCACTTTTGTTGTCAAAAGCTTTTAAATCAACCGGAAGACCTGATTGCTTTGTAGATGAAAGCGGTATTATAAATACTTTTAAACGGTATTACAGAAAAAATCCGGATGTTAAATTTGATAAAATTGAAATATTAAATGATGATGAGGCGGATGCTTTTATTAATTTTACAAAGAAATTATCAGTCGAAATGTCGGGAAAAGATAATTTATTTGATATAAGTGTAAAAAAAGATGTTATACCGTCTAATATGCCGAAGCCTTTGAGTGAAGAAAAAGCTGCAAATATAAAAGATATTCTTTCTCATTTAAAATATAATTACTTTGAGAATTTTGATAACGCTGAATTTTTGAAATTGTATAAAACATTACCGGACAGGTATCATAAAAATTTTTCGGATTTACTTCTTCTTTTGAGATCGAATAAGGAAAAACTTTCTTTTTATGATTTAATGCCTCTATTTTTAAGAAATAATTTCTTTTTTAACATGAAGGCACCAGAAGCATTGAATTTGATTAGGGTTAAATTATTTATTGATAAAAATAACGGTAAGTCTGATACAAAAATTAAAGATATTATAGAGTCAGGATTTTTCTCTGCTATACACCAAACAAATCTTTATTCGCACTTTCTTGCATCAAAAATGTTTCCTGAAAAAACAAAAATGCCATGGTATATGAAAAAAGGCGCGAATGCGGACCTTACTGACGACATAAAGACATTTTTAAAAGAAAATCCTACGGTAAGATATGAATTTGATATAGAAAATGAAGAACGAGCGGATTCTTTTTATAATTATGCGAAAGGGTTGTCAAGAAGTTCTATAGGAACAAATGTTTTTAGAATAACTATTAAAGAGTAATAATAAAAGCGGGATTAGTGAACTGCTAATCCCGCTTTAAAATTGATTATTTTAAGTAAATAATTACTTGTCATCTAATGCGGCAACACCGGGTAATACTTTACCTTCAATGAATTCTAATGAAGCACCGCCGCCTGTTGATACGTGAGTAAAGTCTTCTGCTTTGAAGAATTTCTTAGCTGCAGAAACTGAATCACCGCCGCCGATAACAGAAGTCGCACCATTTTTGGTTGCTTCAACTACAGCTGCCAGAACCGCTTTTGTACCTTCAGCGAACTTAGGGTTTTCAAAAGCTCCTACAGGGCCGTTCATAAGAATTGTCTTAGAAGATTTGATTACGTCAGCAAAAGCTTTTCTTGATTCTTCGCCTGCATCAACGCCTTCAAATCCGTCAGGAATTTCATTAATCTTAACAAACTTATTTGTTCCGTTGCCTGAAAAATCATCAGTAACTAAAACATCTGTTGCCATAACGAGTTTAACACCTTTTTCCTGAGCTTTCTTTTCGATAGCCTTAGCTACATCCAATTGATCGTCCTCGCATATAGAGTTTCCTATTTGTCCCCCGTTAGCTTTAACAAATGTATAAGCCATACCGCCGCCGATTATCATATTATCAACTTTGTCGAGTAAGTTTTCCAATACGCCGATTTTAGAAGAAACTTTTGCTCCGCCGACGATTGCCGTAAACGGTCTTGTAGGATTATCAAGAGCTTGAGATA
>CADCOS010000115.1 GCA_902803165.1 uncultured bacterium
ACAGCAACAAAGGAAGTGCTGTCTGAGCGAAGCGAGTTCACTTCCTTAGGTTGAGCGTTACAATTGGCTAATGAGCGCAGTTCGAGCGCCGAGAGTTTCTTTGGTGACTTTCTTTGCGGTCAAAGAAAGTCACAATGTGAAAATTGAATTTATTTAATTTAACCCTCACCAAGAATTTCTAATATTCTTACGAATATTGAAATTCTATCCTCTCCCTTTGGAGAGGAAAAGAGAACCAATGCGCCGAAATATATATTTCGGTGCTTTTAAAATATTAAATTAAAAAGAAATCCTCCCTAATCGGGAGGAATTTTTTGAGCGATGAGGATTCTTTAATATATTAAGTTCAAATGTCCGGATTTTCATTAAACTTTTTACTTAATAAAAAATAATAATTTCGTGTTAAAATCACATTATGATTAATGAAGAAACGATACCTTTAAGAAATTATGCACATTTAGGTGATGCCGTTTGGGAAATTTTCGTGCGAGAGTTTGTGATATATAAAACGTCTAACGCTAAAAATATGCACAAAATGACAACAGACAGGGTTAATGCTTCATTTCAAAAAATGATGCTGGAGTTTATTTCACCTGAATTATCAGAAGAGGAACAAGACCTTGCAAGGCGTGCGAGAAATCTCCCCATACCTGTCGGAAGGAAACATATTCAGGCTGAATACAGGCAGGCTACTGCTTTTGAAGTCCTTATCGGATACTGGTATTTAAATAATCGGGAAAGACTTGATTATTTTTATAATTTTCTTAAAACTAACGAAAATTTTCAGTAAATTTTTATTCAGTAGCGTAAATCAGTGCTTCAACCTGTTTATGCGGAAGTATTAAATCTTGCATTGACTGAAAAAGTTTGGCGTTAGTATCAGCTTCTATAAATTTTCCCCCCGTAACATCAGCCGTACATTTTAATTGTGCCAAATCATCACTGTCATGTACATTGAAGGCTATTACATCAATATTTATGTCCTTTCTTGTTTTAATCAATGAAATTGCATATTCGCAAGGACTTTCGTCACAATTTTCACCGCCGTCAGTCAGAAGTATAATATGTTTTTGACCTGTTGTTTGTGCAAGGTCTTTTTTAACAGATTGCTTGAGTGAATATGTTATCGGAGTCATTCCCCTTGGACGAAGTTTCGAAATAGCATTCGAAATTGCATGGGAATTGTTTTCTCCTAAAGGTACTAAAAGCTCTGAACTTCTGCAAGCATTGAATGCAAGTACATTACAGGTGTGTCCGTACACTCTCATTCCTACTTTTGTCTCAGGAGAAATTTGAGGAAGAATTCTGTTTAGAGTCTCTTTTAGCGTATTAACTTTCGATTTGTGTTCGAGATATTCGCCCATGCTGTTTGAAAAATCCACTACAAACAACAGATTATCGTTTGAATTTCTGTATTTATATTCGTCCGGCATATAAACTTCATAAGCAAGAACCGGTAGAATTAAAACAATTATAAGTATTATAAAAATTATTTTTTTCATAAAAAAATCATAATGAATTAAAAAATTTTTTCTATTAGTTAATACGGCAACCTTAATAACCTCCTGAACTAATTAATAAGTTGAATTTTATTTTCACAATTTTATGCAAAAAATTAATTGTACAAAATTTAAGGAGGTAAAATGAGTTTTAATCCGCTAAAAGAAAAAGGCATGCCTTTTGAAAAACAATTAAGAAATTGGACACAAATCACAGGTCAACCATACAACAAAACAGATGTTGATTGCTATACACGAACAAGACAAATCCTTATGAATGGTATTGAAGTTGAAGCATGGGGATTTAAACATCAAATGAACAGATTTTTGGAAGATATTGAAGACAAAGGAAAAATTGCCCAAATATCAAGAATTGAAAACACACAACAAATGACTGCAAATTGGATGGGGCCTGCTGACCAATCAGTGTTGGAAACAACTCTCGCTTATGAGCAGGTAGCAGTTGATTTAACGGCATGGCTTGCTCAAAATGAACCCGATAAGTATGTTAAAGAGGTATTTGATTTTGGTCTTTTAGAAGACTTTGACCATTTATACAGATACAGCCAATTTGCATATATGGTTGAAGGTATTAAACCTGACTCGATTGTACAAGGTCAAACGGATGTAATTATAGGGCGTCCGACTCAGCATCATCATAACTGCAATGCAATGAGAAGAAGAAAAAATTATGATAAAACATCGGCCTCTCCGCAAACTAAAGTTAATATTTTAACCGTTCTTTCAGGGGAGCAGCAGACACATAATTTTTATGCGGAACACGGATTTATGTACGGTGATCCCGAACTCAGAAAATTGTATGCCGAAATTAAAGATGTCGAAGAAGAACATGTAACCATGTATGAATCTCTTATTGATTCAAATGAATCAATGTGGGAGAAATTTTTGGTACACGAATTTACTGAAGTTTGCAATTATTATACCTGCGCAGAAGATGAATCTGATGAAAGAATACGCAAAATTTGGGAAATGTTTTTGGATATGGAAATTACACATCTTCAAATTGTGGCGGAAATGTTCAAGAAATACGAAAAAAGAGATCCTGAGGAAATAATAGGTGATTCGATTGTAATACCTTGCAGATTCAAAAGCCAAAAAGATTATGTGCAAAAAGTTCTTGAATCAGAGGCGGGTAAAAGGCTCGCTCCTGACGGTGAATTTTATAAATCACATAATGAAATCCCGAGTGATTGGGCAGGTTATACAATTCAGTCAATTGCGGCAGAAGACGGCGCACCTTCCGAAACAGCTATTCATCTTGCGGAATTGTATTGCGGAAGAGATATTGTAGAGGCAGATAAAGAGCTTCAAGACAAAGAAGTTGAAATTCTGAAAAAAGGATTACAAAATAAAGCTTTGGCAAAAAATACCGTTTTACCTGATGACTTGTGTAAGATGATTCGTCATGATAAATAAACAATAAAAAAACAGCTTCCTTTTGGGAAGCTGTTTTTTTTTATAACCATCTTACTACTTATTTCTTAGTTGGTATGTATGGTCTGACTACTGTTACCGAACCGTCAACGTTCTTTCTTACGCCTGTGTCGATTTCGTCATCTAAGTCTGCTGCGAATGCTATCGGAGCTGCTACAGGATCCATTGCGATTGCTCTTGATACTTGATCCTGACCTAAGTTGTTAAGAACTTTAACGTTATCGTTATCTTGAAGGTTTGGAGTAGGGTTTACAGGATCCGGTTGCGGTTGTGGTTGTGGTGTAGGAGGTACAACCGGTGCATCAGGTCCGATAAGTCTTGTATTTGCACCTGCAACTTGTGTACCGTCGTTGTTGCCGCCTTGTCCGTCTGTAATACCGTAAGTGATTTCAGTAGCCGGATCAATTGTCTTGTATTCGTTATCTTTGATATTTTTGAATTTTAATTCATAGTTTCTTGCTGCGAACGGAGCTCTTACAGAATTTGTTGCCGGATCGATAGTGATTCTGCCTGCTGTGCTTGTTCCTGCATAATCTGCTGCTACAGGAGGGCAAGGTCCATCGATTTGGATGTTAGCATTTGGTGCAGACAATGTTACTAAGTCTGAGTTGATGCCTGTGATATGCATATCACCATTTGATTGAATTCTGGCATATGAATGGTTGTTAGGATCAACTGTTGTTTCAAGTTTTGTAATATGTGCTGCGTTGTGACCTAATGCATTTGGTTGACCGTTAACTTTGATGTATGACATTTTAGTTACGTTTGGTAACGGTGTATAGTTTTCCATTACAGCGATTAACTTAGGAGAAGTTACCCATTCTGTTTGACCTGTTTGTATATTAGAGGTTCTGTAAGTAACAGGATCTTCATCTCTTGCAATACCGCCGATGAATCTGTTAGCTTTGAATTGGTATTCTTTAGCTGTTAATTGAGCTTGACCGTCAGTGATAACATTCAATGTGCCTGATTCTAAGCTCATGTTGCCGCCTGCTGTAGTATCAACAGTAACTGCAACAGATCCTTCTCTTGCAAGTGCTGTCATATCGCCGCCTACATTAAGGCTTCCGTCTAAGAACTGTCCTAATGCTTTATCATAACCGCCAACGTGGATGTTGTGGATAGAATCGATGTTTAAATCACCGTTAACAGTTGTATCACCGTATACGTGAACGAAGTGTTTTTCACCTGCGTTTGATGCTACTGTTGTTGTTAAGTTAGCGTCACCGTTAACTGTTACGTTTTCAACTTCCAAATATCCGCCTGAGTTTGACATATTCAAATTGCCGTCAACTTGAGCATTCTTTAAGAAGTTGTATCTGCCGTCGTTGTTTGCGTTAACGTTACCTGTAACGTGCAATTGTTCTCCGTCGTTAACGTAGTTCATTGCAACTTTACCTTGAGATTGAACGTCCAAGTTACCGTTAATTGTTCCGCCTTTAACCATATTTACGATATCTTTGCCTGATGCAATAACTACATCACCGTTGATATTAACTGATTCAAGTCTTACTGCTTGGTGAGAAGCGTTGTTGTCAACTGTTGAAACCAAGTAATCTTGTCCGTTTGCAGTTGTAAACTTAACGCCGTTGCCTGCTGTAATAGCTGCGTTAGCTGCTTGGATTGTAGGAGCAACCAAGTTTAATTTACCGACATTGAAGCTGCCGCCGTTGATTGAAATTCCTTCAGTTGCAGGTGTTGCCAATCCTGAAACTGCCATATTTGTACCGTTGAATGTAGCTGTCATCGGTTGAGTTGTTAATTGAACTTCACCTGCTGCTGCAAAGTTAGCACCGTCAAATAACATACCGTTAGGGTTTGAAATAATCAACTTACCGATACCGCTGTTTGCGTTGATTGAACCGTAAACTTTGGTCATTCCGTTAGCAACTGTATTTAAAACTGTCAAGTTGTTAGCGCCGTTAACTGCGTTGAAGTTAAGAGTTTCACCGTTTGCAACATTCAAGGTGTTCCATTGAACGTGAGCATTGTTGTTAAATTCCAATGTTCTTGTGTTTCCAACCAAACCGGAATCACTTGTCATACCGCCTGTGAAACCTGTGATTGTTGAATTACCCAAACCGTCTGTTGCTGCTGCAATCTGCATAGATGCAAACATTGCGCATAAAGTGATTGCTGAAAGTTTTTTTGTAAATTTTCTCATATTTATAAATCCTCTATTACCTGCGTAATTATATAAAGTATTTTTGTTTTCAAAAATTGCCTGTTTGTTAAGAATTTTTACATTTCTTAGTAATTTCATACTACACCCCTTTCAAGGTACTTTATCATCATACAATCAAAAAACCGTAAATAAAATAAATTGCGTAAATACGTTTCAATATTTAACAATTTGTTACATTTTTTTACAAAACTATAAGCTATGAAGAAATTTTTGTCAGTTTACTATACAATATTAAAATATCGGGAGAAGGAAATAATTTGATGAGTAAGTTTGAGCTTTCTGATTATAATTTTTATTCGGGCAGACACGATATGGAATTAGTTACCACAATCGTGGATTCGCTTAAAGAAATATTGGAAGAAGATAAAAAGCAGGAACAGCCGCTATTTTTAAAGGTTGAAGACGATTTTATAATGAGCGTGGCAAGAAAAGTTGTTCAGGAAAAGAAAAAAACATTTCTTATAGGAATAACGGGAGAAAGTGCTTCGGGTAAAACAGTTTTTGTTGACAATACCATTGAAGCTGTCATGCGTGAAAAAAAAGAAGGTATTTATACTGTCGTAAGGTGTGATGATTATTACAAAGATACTTCCGCACAATTAAAAGCGGCAGGCAGTTATGAAGCTTTATTCAGAACGGGTTTCAGTTTTGATACGCCGGATGCTATCAATCTCGATTTAATGAGAAAACACCTTATAGCTTTAAAAAATTCCGAAACAATAGTTTCGCCGCGTTATGATTTTATTACAAGCGAATCTCATCCTGACGGAGATGTTAAAAAACCGGCAAAGGTTATTTTGACAGAAGGCTTGTATGTTCTAAACGAATGCATGCGGGATATCATGGATATAAAAGTTTATGTATTTACACCGCTTGAAGTTATTCGTGAACGTTGGTATAAACGTTCCGTACTCAGAGGAAAGGTCGGGGAGGCTGCCGATTTACAGTTCAAAAATGTAAATGAAACCGCGCAGCAGTATATTCGTCCTACGTACCAGATAGCCGATTGTATAATTAACGGCATGGTCGACAAAGAGTATATTAAAGTTATTACCGATAAAATAATGAAAAAAATTACTGAAATTTGTTCGTAATTAATTTTTTTTGAAAGGAATACAAATGTTTGAATTAAAAGCTCAAATGTATTTTGCAGCTGCACATCATCTGCTTAATTATAACGGTGAATGCGAAAATCAGCATGGGCACAATTGGCTTGTTGAAGTTTTTGTAACAGGAAATCAATTGGATAAAAGTAATATATTAATTGATTATAAAGTTTTGAAAAAAGAATTGAAATCCGTACTCGATTTGCTTGACCACAAAGATATTAATGAACTTCCGTATTTTGCGGGAGAAAGTCCGAGCAGCGAAATGATTTCAAAGTTTATATACGAAAAAATGAAAGAAAAAATAGACATTGTAAGTAAAGTATCCGTTTGGGAAACTTCTACTTCGTGTGCGTCATATTACGAGGGTTAAATGCATTTATTACAGGCAATATTGATGGGTTTTGTACAAGGTTTGAGCGAATTTTTGCCGATATCAAGTTCAGCGCACCTTGTTTTTACCTCAAATTTTTACAAAGTTGTAAATAATATAGATATAAATACACATTCAGGTCA
>CADCOS010000116.1 GCA_902803165.1 uncultured bacterium
ATCCCCGCTTTCACAGTATCTTCCTGCTATTGTCACGGTTTCATCAGCTCTTCCATCCGTATTATTTGCTATTTCTGCAATATACTCGGCGTTGTACATGGACGGTCGAGGATTATCAGCCATACCGCCATCTACAGCAATATATTTTCTGCCGTTTGGAACAACTTTTGAGCTTCCTACAGTGTATAAAGTTACTCCCGAAGTTGAAATAATACTCCTGCCCGGTTCTATAAACACAAGAGGTTCTTTTATTCCGTACTTTTTGCATGATTGATGCAGGGATTCAATTACCGCTTTTGCAAAGTCCTCAATTGACGGAGGGTTATCTTTTTCCGTATACTTAACACCGACTCCTCCGCCGATATTTAATTCCGAAAGATTAACCCCAAAATCTTTATTAATCCTTGAAGTTTCTTTTATTAAAATATCAATCTCGTCAAAATAGCTTTCCATCTCAAAAATCTGAGAGCCGATATGAGCGTGTAAACCTTTTAGGTTCAAACTTTTATAATTGTTTAATACAATCTCCGTAATGTTATCCAAATCTGACAAATCAAAACCGAATTTTGAATCAATTTGACCGGTTTTGATGTACTCATGCGTATGACACTCAATTCCAGGAGTAATTCTCAAAAGAATATCGGCCGTTTTATGTTTTTCATCAGCGATTTTATTCAAAAGCTCTGCTTCATAAAAATTATCTACAGAGAACCTTCCCACATTCAAATCAAGGGCAAGCTCGATTTCTTTTCTTGACTTATTACTTCCGTTAAAAGTAACCGTCGACATATCAGCGCCGGCTTTTTTTACGGTATAAATTTCACCTGCAGAAACAGTATCAAATCCAAAACCTTCTTCTATAAGAATCTTTGAAATTGCTAAATTACATAGGGCTTTTGATGCGTATGTCATTTTAATATTTGCATAATTTTTAAAAGCATTTTTATATTCTCTGCATACTTTTCTCAGTGATTCCTCGTCTATAACATATAACGGTGTCCCGTATTTATCGGCAAGCTCAGTTAAATCACAACCGCCGATTTCAAGATTATGATTTTTTCTTGTTGTTACAGGTTTTAATAACTGATTTATACTCATAATGCCCTCTGCAATTAGTATATCATAAATGTACCAAAAAAAAATTGTAACAATTACTTAACACAGATACTTGTAAATAAAAAACATTTGAGATAGAATTTTCATATACTGGCAGAAAGAAGGAAATATAATTATGGCTAAACATTGTGAAATATGCGGAAAAACCGCTTTAAAGTCTTCAAAATTAACATTCTCTCATAAACAAATACCTAACAGACAAACTCCTAACTTACAAGAAATCAGAGCTAATGTTAACGGTCAAACAAAGAGAATCACTGTTTGCACTTCTTGCTTAAAAGCAGGCAAAGTTCAAAAAGCAGTGTAAGAAAATTTCAAGAATCAAGCCGGCTTAATAGCCGGCTTTTTTAATTATAAAGGAGTATAAATATGAGATTAGACGGAAGAGAAAACAATGAGCTTAGACCAATAAAGTTTACCCATAATTTTACAAAACACGCGTTAGGTTCGGTACTCGTTGAATTTGGAGAGACAAAAGTTATTGTAACAGCTTCTGTCGATCTAAAAAAACCTAAATGGATGGGAGAAGAGGACAAAAGAGGGTGGATTACGGCAGAATATTCACTGCTTCCTTCCGCCACAAACACCCGTTGCAAAAGAGAAAGAGAAAAGGTCTCGGGGAGAACCCATGAAATACAAAGACTCATCGGAAGGAGTTTAAGAGCGTGCGTTGACCTAACAAAAATACCTGACATGACAATAACAATTGATGCCGATGTAATCCAAGCTGACGGAGGTACAAGAACAGCAAGTATTTGCGGTGGATATTTGGCATTAAAAGATGCATTCGAAAAGTTAATAAAAGAAGGAAAATTATTGGAAAATCCTATTATTGAACCTATAGCAGCTATTTCTATAGGAATAGAAGACGGAGAAATAAAGCTGGATTTGTGTTACGAAGAAGACTCACATGCACAGGTCGACTCAAATGTAATACTTACAAAAAGCGGAAAGATTGTTGATTTTCAAACAACTTCCGAAGGAGAACCTTACGAATACGAAAAAATGCTTCAACTCTTTGAAGTTGCAAAAGCGGGGATAGAAAAAATTATCAATATGTATTAATTTCGTCAATCAAAATTAAATAATCAAAAAAGAGCCGGCAAAAGACGGCTCTTTTTTATTCATGCAGTACTTACTTATTCATATTTTGTAATTGATCACACGGATCACAGTTTTCTCTAACCTTTTGGCAAGGTGTTTGGCAAGGTTTAGTTTGCTGTTGAACCTTGCAAGGGCATCCTTTTTTCTTCTTTGCACAAGGATCACATGGAGCTGCATAACCTGTTGAACACGGATCACATTTCTTTTCACATTTATTGCAATGTCCCCAGTTAGCAGGGTTAAGATTTGACCAACTGAAAGCGTCAGCTGACGGCGCAGATAATGCAACAATTCCTAATAAAGCCAATACAGATAATGTTTTTTTCATTTTTTTACTCCTTTTTTTATGAGATTAATTTTTATTTAACTCACATACATTTTAAAAAGATTTGTAACAAATACCATAACCCAATACGGCTAATACGTAAGCTTAAAATATTTTAATTGTTTTACAAGATTTTACTCAATGCTATTTAATACGAATATTTTATACACAGTTTTATTAATATTGAAGTTTATATTGACTGAAAAAAATGTCTGTGATAAAGTGTATTTGCGCATTGATACGCGGTTGAGACAATAGGAATTGTATTCCGTGCGTATACATGGGTGCGTGGCGCAGTTGGTAGCGCAGTTGACTCTTAATCAATTGGTCGTGGGTTCGAGTCCCACCACACCCAAATTTAATTACAAAGAGGGTTTTAACCCTCTTTTATTTTGCTTATTACAATTTTTGTCCGTTTTGCCCGGAAGAAAACAAGCGTGCTGTCATGCTGAACTTGTTTCAGCATCTTACAAAAGTGGCGTGTTTACTATATTCCGGTAAGACCCTGAAATAAATTCAGGGTGACATTATGGTCGGAAATGAGTTGACTGAAAAAGTCCAAAATGTCCGATTTCAGTAGCAAAAATGTCCTCTTTTTGCACCCTTTTGTCCCCAAAATTGCACTAAAAAGTAGGGTTGACTTTAGTCAACCATTTCAAGATATTTGGTAGACTGAAGTCTACCCTACCAACTTTTAGAACAAATTTGCAATATGGCGTAAATTCAATTATACTTAGAAAGCAACAGTATAATATCTAAATACTTTTGCGTAAAAATGACAAGTGTTATTTTTACAAATGATATTTATAGCCATTTGGGGTATAGACAACAAGATTATTTATAATATTTTAGAAGAAATGGCTAGAAAATGAAAAAATTTATTTTTACTATTTTATCTTTATTATTTGTACTTGGGACATGCCTATATGCAGTTATATTGTTTTTAGATAAATTTATATTATTTGACCAATATAAGATTTCTTATCCTATTAAAAATATTACTTTATTAATGGGAATATTATTTGGAATATTTTTAATTTTAATTTCATATTTAAGTATATTAAGCATAAAAAGATTTCTTATTTTAACAATTAATAAAAAATATCCTGATGAAAATATAATAAAAATATTACTTCCGGCATTACCCTTAATGTTATTGGGTGAATTTTTAATTGGTGTATTTATTGGTGGAGATATATTACCATTTTTCATTTTTTCAAATATTTCTCAGGTAAGAATGGTAACAATTAATACCTTATATATATATTTGAATTATGGTATTTTATGTTGGGTTTTGTGTGTTTTATTGGGCAGTAAAAGTGTAATAATTTTAAATTCTAAAATTATACAATATACACCATTGTTGACTAAGCCATCGACATATCTGATTAAGGATATTGCTAGT
The DNA here is from genome assembly GCA_902803165.1 of uncultured bacterium. Taxonomy (GTDB): domain Bacteria; phylum Cyanobacteriota; class Vampirovibrionia; order Gastranaerophilales; family Gastranaerophilaceae; genus CAG-196. The sequence continues at coordinate 3,951 of CADCOS010000116.1, forward strand.
ATTGAAAGTTATCAAGAAAGTTTTTATAAACATGGCATTAAAATCAAGTTTAATAATAATGAAAGTATAAAAATAGTAAGAAAAAATATTGCATCAGAGGTAATAAATATTTTAAATAAATTAAGGAGGTAATTAATGAGTTCGTAGTGTGCACGTTAGTGCACAAAATTGTCATTTTGTTAAAAGTTTTATTATGTGATAAAAGATAATCCTGATTTTTGTGAGAATCGAATAAAAGTAAGGGTTTTAAGTGGTGGACATGATATTCCACACGATGATATAGTACGCAGATTTTATCGCAGTAAAGAAAATTTTTGGAATATATATAAAGATTGGGTTGACGAATGGAATTTGTTTTACAACGGCACTTCTGAATATATTTTGGTCGCACAATTTGCTAATAATGATATTGAAGTTTTTAGTGAAAACTTGTATAATGAGTTTATAAAGAATGTTGATTAATGACAAAATTATCTGAAAAATTATTAAAACTTGGTAATAGAGCAGTAAAAAAGGCTCATGAAAACAACCGTAAAAACGGTATTCCTAATGTTTACTGTATAAATGGAAAGATAATTTTTGAACTGCCTAATGGTGAATTAACGACACAATATAGTTTTTCTTAGGATAGTCAAACTGTCTGTTTAAAAATTTCAAACCGACTGTTATTTTGCACCTTTTAAGATTTTTATAAAAGGTCGGTAATTTTTTCTTGAAGG
>CADCOS010000117.1 GCA_902803165.1 uncultured bacterium
AATTATAGTATAATTTAGTTATAGAAGGAGCGATATTTAATGAAACTTACAGTACTCGGACCGGGCTGTTGGGGATTGACGTTAGCTTGGTTGATGAATGATAATTTTGATGAAATAACCGTATGGGGCAGGTCAGCTGATTTAAACGAGGATTTGGTTAATAATAAACACTGTTCAAAGCCTTTGGAAGTTCAGCTTGATAAAAAGGTTGAAATAACATCTGACTTAAAATCGGCAATAGAAGGTGCTGATATAATTCTTTCGGTTGTTGCAACATCAGGTGTAAGACCTGTTTGTGAACAATTAAAAGCAGCGGGAATTAATCCGAATGTACCGCTTGTAAACGCATCTAAAGGTTTGGAATTAAATTCTCTTATGAGAATGTCAGAGGTTATCAAAGATGTTTTGCCTGAGCAAAAAGTTGTTATACTTTCAGGTCCTACATTAGCAAAAGAAGTACTATTAGGAAAACCTACGGCTGCATCTGTTGCATGTGAAGATTTAGAGACTGCAGAATTTGTTCAAAGAACGATGAACGTGCCAAACAGGTTCAGGCTTTATACAAATAATGATGTTATAGGTGTTGAGCTGGGCGGAAGCCTCAAAAACGTTATTGCAATAGCTTCAGGTTTCGCTCATGAAATGAACCTCGGAGATAATTGTATGGGTTCCCTTCTTACAAGAGGTATGGCAGAAATTGTAAGATTAAGCATTAAACTCGGTGCAAATCCTTCAACTTTATACGGACTTTCCGGCATGGGGGATTTGATTGCAACATGTTCAAGCCCGATGTCCAGAAATTATACGGTAGGTGCTATGCTGGGAAGAGGAAAGAAAATTGATGATATTTTGGCTGAACTCGGTTCTGTAGCGGAAGGGGTAAAAACTTCTAAAGCTGTTTGTGATTTGGCTAAAAAACTTGATTTGGAAGTTCCTTTATCAAGCGCTATTTATGAAGCCGTTTATACTGATATTACTCCTCAGGAGATTATGTCAAAACTTATGAACAGAAAACTTAAAAAGGAAGACAATTATGATAAAGTACGCGGTTAAATATCTTAAAAATGTAATAATTCCGCTAAGCAAAGTTCCTGAGGAACTGGATATTAATGACAAGCTCATTCTTGCAAGAACAGAAAAAGGGGAAGAGGTTCTAAAAGCTTTTCTTGTAAATAAAGAAATTTCAAATCTTTTTGAAAAATCACAAAAAACCCCTGAGCCGTTTGAGTTCATTAGAATAATGACACAAGAAGATATGATGATTTATGAGGATATCAAAAAAGAAGAGGTTACTTCATTTTTTAAGTGCAAAGAACTTGTTCAGAAACACAATCTTGTCATGAATCTTGTTCAATGTCGTTTAACTTTTGACAGAAAAAAAATATCATTCTATTATACTGCGCCCGAAAGAGTTGATTTCCGTGAACTTTTAAAGGATTTAACTCAAGTATTTAAGCGTATGAGAATAGATTTACGTCATATAGGTGTTCGTGATGAATCATCAATAATGGACGGAACGGGTATTTGCGGAAAGCCGTTTTGCTGTTCATCGTATTTAAGAAAATTTGAATCCATAAACGTGAAACTTGCAAAAGACCAAGGTATGCCGATTGCGCCTTCAAAAATTTCCGGAACTTGCGGAAGATTACTTTGCTGTTTAACTTATGAATATTCAAATTATATTGAAGCGGCAAAAGGTATGCCGCCTGTAGGTTCAACGGTAATGACTCCGTCCGGTTTGGGCAAGGTTTGTTATATTCAATTCCTTAATAACTCAGTAGCCGTTAAATTTGAAGACGGTAAAATTAAGGAGTTTGAAAAAACTGAAATAGAAATGGTTGATGCCAATATCAATGTAGATATTGATGTTCCTCGTATTACAAATTATGCCGTAGAAGATGAAAAAGTCGATGCCAAACAGCTCAAACAATTAGAAGACGACAGAAACAGTTCAACAGGAAATGTGTAATAAAAAGGCATAAATTAAACCTAGGTTTAATTCTTTCAAAATTTTTAATTTTTTCTTTAGTGCCTTTTTTCTTCTTTCTTTTATTTGCGAGGGGGGTAAATATCAAAAAGTTTGAAAGATACTCTACCGGCATGAAAGTGTAATATAAAAAAAGAAGTAAAAAGGCACCCCAAAAAAGAAGAAAGAAAAGCACGCAATTGTTTACTACGCCCTGCGGGCGTTAATTAATGTTCGGCT
>CADCOS010000118.1 GCA_902803165.1 uncultured bacterium
CAATGATTTTAATTTTTCGGATACTAAAAGTGTATTTTCGTTACTTCCCGTCAGAATCGGTATTATATGAGTTTTAGACGGTGTAATTATGTTTAACTCATCTAACATTGAGTGTGCCGAATCGGTTAAATTTTTAAGTTTTGCTTTTTGTTGTTCAAGAAAGTCCCTTTTAACTGTTAACAGCCAATTAGACCACGCAATATTTACCGGAGGTATTGAGGTTGAAAAAATAAACGAACGTGCGCTGTTTATAAGGTAATTAATGATATCCGAGTTTGAAACGCAAAATGCTCCGAAAGAGCCGACAGCTTTACCAAGTGTTGCTGTTATTATATCAACATCTTTTTTATAAGAAAGTCCGGCTAATGTTGTTCCGGCTGCACAGAAAGCATGTGCTTCGTCAATCATTAATAAACAATTATACTTATTTTTAAGTTCAACAAGCTTGTCAATGTCTGCACAATCTCCGTCCATTGAAAAAACTGACTCTGAGACTATTATTGCCCGATTGTATTGCTTACGTTTTTTTTCTAATAAGTCCTCTAAATTTTTGTAGTCAAGGTGTTTGTATCTGACGAATTCTCCGTCTGATAGCTTCATTCCGTCAATAATGCTGGCATGGTTAAGTTTGTCAGAAAATACAATATCTCCTTTTCTGCATAGAGCTGAAATAACTCCGAGATTGCATTGGTATCCGGTGTTAAAAATAAGAGCAGATTCTTTTTTGAAAATATTGGCAAGAGTTTTTTCCAATTCGCAAAATTCTGATGAGCTGCCGCTTAAAAGCCTTGCAGATGCTGATGAAAACAAAGATTTGTTATTAGTTAAAAATTCATCAATTAAATTTGTTTTGGTACTTATTCCCAAATAATCGTTGGAAGCAAAATTTAAATATTCTTTCCCGTCTATAACGACCTTATTACCTAATTTGTAATCAATATTAGGTATTTTCCTATACTGTCCTTTAATTTTTAATTTTTCTAAACTCTCTCTTATATCATTCATAATAAAACTTAGTCATCGACCTCTCTGTTGTGTACGTAATCATAAGTTCCAGGGAATACGTTTAATCCCGTTTTCTTCTGTGTCATCAAGTATTGAAGCTTAGGAATAATAGTTGATAAGAATGCTGCTGCTACAGCAAATCCGACTGCGAAGTTGATTCCGCAGTATGTAATATTTTTCTTATTAACTTTATCCAATAAATCTTTGTTAACTTTACCGTCTTTTGCAGCTTTGCAAATATCTTTGACATAATCAACCATTTTTGATTTTAATGAGTAAAGTTTTTTGTTAGAAATATATTTGAACGGATCTGTGCTTGCTTTTTCGGAGAAGTTTTCAAAGAGTTCATTTAACATCTTTGAGTTATTTATTTCGGCAATATTAAATGCATCGATAATTTGCTGCTTGGTAATTACGGCTTCACCCTGTCTTAACGGTTGAAGTTTTGACATTTCTCTGATTCTGTTCATTATTGTTTCATCGTTTATAAGGTTTTCTAAATCTTTTACTTTTGCAACTTTTAACGGTTCAATTTTGTTCTTTTTGAAGTTGTTTATAAATTTACTGAAAGCAGATAATTTACCTTCTTCAAATACAATTCCGTCAGGAAGTTTAATCTCGGAAATGTCTTTACCTAATGCAAGTTTTTTGAATTCTTCAACAGAAAGTTCTTTTCCGTTTGCTTCAAGGAATTCATGCAAGTACTTGTTAACAATATTAGCCGATGACGGATCAAGTCTTGTAGCTCGTCCGCTTTCAATTAAATTAAGTATATTTGCTACATGACCTTGCGCCCACATATAGAAATATATTGAACCCAAGTCTCTGAGCGCAATTTCATTGCGTTCTTCTTTTGTTCTTGCATTTATCATTCTTCCGCCGGCTACACCAAAGTCTGTTGACAATAACTTACCTGTATTGGTGTTTTCAATTGCGTTTGTGAATGCATTTAAAGCGCCGAACCCGCCCCCGTTAAATGTTAAATTGGAGGTGTTTTCGGAACTATCCGTATTTTGTTGTTTTTCTTCCTCAAGTTTTGCCAGACGTGCCTTTTCATGTTCATTGTGTCGAACTGTAGTTGTTATATAGTGATTAATTTTTGGTACAAGAAAACCGACAAACAAGTTTGCAATAAGTATGCTCGCAAGCACTTTTACTCCTTTAAGTGCAGCAACTTTATTCGGAGAAATCTGTTTTTTGATTCCGTTTTTCATATAATTTTCAAACGGAGTTCTTAAAACTTTATCGGTACCGACATCAAAAATTTTACCCGGTGTTTTAAAATATTTTCCTAATATTGTATCGCCCAATGCATTTAAGGATTTAACTCCCCACAGCCAAACAATTGCACCGGTAGTTTCTTCGATAATACGTTCTCTTGCCTCTTCTTTACCGCCTCTTTTATATGCCTGAATAGTTCTCCCGCCGGTTACGGTTGCTTCAAGAGCTATAATCGGTGCGAGATTATCTGCTTTTGTCATACTTGTTATGAATTTTGCAAAGCCATTGTAGCCTTTGCCGGCAAAATTCGGGTTATAATTATTTATATTATTCAAAATACTACCTTTCGACTATTCGGCTGTTTCTATTAAAGCTTATCAAGATTTTTTTTTGTTTAATTTTAGCAAAATTGTTACAATTCTAAATATTTTTTTTAACTACTTGTTTTTATTCTATGTTTTAATTATGATTCTGCTATATGTATGCAATAGTCAAAATATAAGGAATAGCAAAATGAATCCTATTATCAAAAATTTAGAATCAGAATACACAACTCGTGAACTCCCTGAAATGGGCCCTGGCGATACAGTTAAAGTATTTTGCAGAATCGTAGAAGGTAACAAAGAAAGAATACAGGCTTACGAAGGTGCTATTATTGCTGAACATGGTTCAGGTATTAATAAAACTATAACAGTAAGAAAAGTATTCCAAGGTGTAGGTGTAGAAAGAGTATTTTTAGTATACTCACCACGTATTGAGAAAATTCAGGTTCTCAGAAAAGGTGATGTAAAACGTGCTAAATTGTACTACTTGAGAGAACGCTCAGGTAAAGCTACACGTATTAAGGAAAAAATTGAAAAAAGATAAGCTGCACATTCACTGGTATCCCGGTCATATAGCGAAAGCGGAACGTCAGCTTAAAGAAAAGTTAAGTCTTGTTGACGTTGTGATTGAGGTACGGGATGCACGTTTACCTTTAAGCAGCAGTTATACTGACATAAAGAAGCTCTTGGGAGAAAAGCCAAGGCTTCTTTTGTTGAATAAATCGGATTTGGTTGATAAAGATGAACTTGGTGCATGGATTAATTACTTGCGCTGTACTACTGAATGTCCGGTACTTTCTACAGATGCAAAAACTTCAAAAGATTTGAATAAAGTTATTAATATATCTGTAGATTTGGCAGAGCCAAAAATTCAGGCGCTAATGGCTAAAGGCTTGTTGAGAAGACCGGCAAGAGCGATGGTTGTAGGTATGCCTAATGTCGGAAAATCAAGTGTAATAAATAAACTGACTAAATCATCCAAAACAAAAACCGGTGCAA
>CADCOS010000119.1 GCA_902803165.1 uncultured bacterium
ATTAATAACAAATAAAAAATAAGGAACACGAAAATTATGGAAATGTTAACTGAATATTTAGCAAAAGGCTTTATAACAATGCTTTCAATATCAATGCCTTGTGTACTGACAGCGGCCGCTATCGGTCTTGTTGTCGGTATTATTCAAGCTGTTACTCAGGTACAGGAACAAACTATTGCAGCCGCACCTAAGATTTTTGCCGTGTTCCTTGTAATAATAATCGGCGGGTTAGGCTTTATAAAATTGCTTACCAACTTGTTTCAGGAAGGTGCAGCGCTTGCATTTAACGGAGTAACCAAAAGCGATACCTATGTTCTTCCTGCTGATTATTACAGATACACAACCCCTTTCGAGGGAGAGATGAAGGCAGATAAAATGAATATGCCGGGCGCTAAAGAAATTATGAAAAATCCGGGAAAAGTTCCTTATATCGACAGACAACAGAAACTTAAATATGATCCGGCTTCAAGAATGCCAAATCCTAGACCTAATTTTGTAGAGACTAATAAAATACTTGGAAGATAAACTAAGTGCTGAAAAAATTTTTAACCGTTATATTTTTAATATTTTTCACAATACTCGAATCGCAAGCATTTGAGGATTGTATTGTATTTACTAAAGGTAAAATGACTGATATTAGAGTGGAAGACAATACCATGCTCGACGTTTACCCGCTTGTAACAATATACAATGAAAAAAATACGCTTATTGTACATCCGCTGAAAGAAGGCAAAACCCGTTTTTGCATACTAAAAAACAACAAAGACATAGTAATGTTTAATGTTAATATTACCGAATTTGAAACTGTTATAGATTCCAAAGACGGCTTTGAAATTTATACCCTTGATAAACCTTTTGACGAGTTTGAATTTACATTGGATAACCCGCCGCTGACAATAACAGGAAACGAAAAAACGGAGTAACATTTATGGACGAAATGATACGACAAATCGCAATATTGTTTCCAGAATTCGAAAAATATTTTTCGGCAGGTTTCATTGTGTTTTTCAGACTGATGGGATTTATAAGATTTGCGCCTGTATTTAACCGAAAAGAAATAAATACAACAGTAAAACTTGCTTTGGTAATAATTTTGACCATAATGATTACCCCGCTTGTAAATCCCGGAATGCCGCCTAAGGGCGTGTCACCGATGTTATTGTGGGTTTTGAATTTCGCCGTAGGTGCAATTATCGGCTATATAGCACAGCTTATAATATTAGCAATCGAATCGGGCGGCGATATGATTAATACACAAATGGGTTTATCATCCGCTATGGTTATGGATCCTTCCACAAACAGTCAAACCTCAATATTAAGCCGAATGATAACCCTTATGGGAATTTGTATTTTTATACAATTGGGCGGTCTATATTGGCTGTTTAATGCGCTGATTCGAAGCTTTGAAATCTTTCCCGTTTATGCTGTTCATATCCCTCTTGAAAAAATCATCAACCTTGATTATTTGGTGAAAATGACCTCTAATGTTTTATATATGGGATTACAAATAGCATCTCCCGTGCTTTTAGCGACTTTAGGGCAGGATATAATTTTGGGTGTAATTTCAAAAACCGCTCCTCAGGTTAACGTTTTCCAATTAAGCTTCCTTTTCAAACCTGTTTTCGGCGCTGCTATTATGATATGGATTCTTCCTATGCTGATAGGCGTTATTTCAGACTTTTTCCTTTCTTTTTCAAGCATATATTAATTGAGTTTTAACTCTAATCATGGTACAATCATATCGTTAATTATATGCGAGAGGGTTGATATATGAAAAAAGGATTTACTTTAGCTGAAACATTGATAACTCTTGCAGTTATAGGTGTAGTAGCCTCGCTTACGATACCGAATTTGGTTACGGCAAATAATAAAAAGCTTTATGCCTCAGCTTTAGCATCTAATGTATCTAATATAGAACATGTGCTTTCAAGTTTGATTTCAAAACAGAACTTAAATTGGCTTGAAGAAACCGATTTTTATGAAGATATAACATCTTCTAACTTAGTTACGAAGAGACAATCAGCCGGTGAATTAGGCAGTTATCTTGATATTTCAGGATTTGGTACAACAGCAGCAATTGCTGAATCTCCCGGATACACAGAAGGTATAACGGGACTTAACGGCACAGCAGATAACTCTATAATGAGTACAGGGTTCTTTTATAAGTTGAAAAATGGTGCGTTGATTAACTTTGAAACTGTAAACAACCCTGTTACGGCGAGTGACAATAACAGATTGGTTAAACAAATATTTGTACTTAATATAGATATTAACGGCATTGCCAAACCTAATAAATGCGGCAGGGATATATTTAAATTTGCAGTTGATACAAGCGGCAAACTTTTCCCATACGGCGGAAGTGCATATAATGAATATTCCTCGGAAGGTAAATGGGATACAGGTGCAAATAATTTAACCTGTCCCGGAACAGGTTTAGGCTACGGCTGTGCAGGAAGACTTGTTGATAATGGTTATGTAATGGATTATTAAACATATAGGAGAAGTTATAAATATGAAAAATCTTAAAAAAGGGTTTACCCTTGCGGAAGTACTGATTACACTTGGTATTATCGGTGTTATTTCAGCTTTAACACTTCCTATGTTCACGGTTAATGCTAAATATCAGGCACTTGCATCAAAAATTTCTTCAACATTATCTTCTGTTGAAAACGGTTTTGCCGCAATGATGTCAGCAGACAGCGCCGATGATATGACAGAAACAAACTATTGGAGAAATAATAAATCAACCGGTGAATTGGCTGCATTTTTAAAGGTAGAAGAAGTGTCAGCACCGTACGCAAGCTGTGAAACTCTTTCGGGAACGACTATCAACCTGTCACCGAATAAAACATATTTAATGAAAAACGGTGCCGTAATTATGATTAAATATAAAGAGGCATCTCTTACGGAAGCACAAAGGCTTGCAAAAGGAGCATCGGTAGCACAGTTTCTGGCACAAATAGATATTGACGTAAATGGAAGCGAAAAGCCGAATAAGTACGGAAGAGACGTATTCCGCTTCGGCTTGGGCAGTAACGGTCACTTGTATCCATGCGGCAGCCTAAATTATTCTTTATTAACAAACGGAGATAATTCTCTGTATTGGAAAACAACGACCGAAAACGATGCAAAATGCAACGATACTAATAAATCTGTTGCTTGCACGGCAAGACTTATTGAAGAAAATTTTAAAATCAATTTCTAATGTTAAAAAAATATTTTTCAAAAACAATTATACATGCAATATTGACGGTAGTTTCACTGCTGTCAATATTTCCTTTTGTATGGTTGATGTCGACATCTTTTAAAGGAATTAATGAAGATATATTTGTATATCCGCCTGTTATTATACCGCAGGATTTCACACTATCAAATTATATTGATGTTTGGCACAGAGTCAATTTTATGGGCTATTTTTTCAACAGTGTAATTGTTGCGGCTTTGACAGTTTTGTTAAACCTTATATTATCTTCACTTGCGGCATATCCGCTTGCGAGGATGAATTTTAAAGGGAAAAAAGTTGCATTTTTTTCTATACTTGCAACCATTATGATTCCGTTTCAGGCAATTATGCTCCCGGTTTACATAATCACTTTGAAACTGCATTTGATTGACAGTGTTAACAATGTTATGGGATATATAGGGCTCGTAATGCCTTTTGCTGTAAGCGCTTTCGGAATTTTTCTTATGAGACAGGCATTTTTAAAAATCCCGAAAGAGGTTGAAGAGGCTGCTATTGTTGACGGATGTAATGTTTTTCAAATGTTTTGCAGAGTTCTTCTTCCTATGGTTAAGCCGACACTTGCCGTACTTGCCGTGTTTACCTTTATCGGTTCATGGGGAGAGTTTCTTTGGCCGAGTATTATGCTTACAAAAGATTCAATGTACACTCTTCCTGTAGGTATCAATAATTTGCAAGGAATGTTTTCGGCGAACTGGAGATTTATAGCGGCAGGTTCAATAATATCAACAATTCCGATTATAATATTTTTCCTTGCAATGCAAAGATATTTTATTTCAGGGCAAAATGACGGCGCCGTAAAGGGGTAAATTAAGGTGATTCCGTCATTGCGAGGGCAAAAGCCCGAAGCAATCCGGTGAAATAAGATGAATAGGTAATTAAGTATTTACAAACAAAAATAAATTTACTATAATTATTTTGTAAGTACATAGGGAAAAGAGGTTTTTCGTGGCTGATTTATCAAATCAGATTAATATGAATATGATGCAGGTCAATTCTCAAATAGTGAACGGACTTAGTCAAATTTCTGCGTTCAAAAGCAGCTCTTCTTCCAAAACTGCAAACGGAGTTTTTGTTCCTGAAATTAATACAAAAAATACAAAAGCTTACGCTGTTAAAGGCGATTACAAATACAAAGATGAAATGGATACAGACAGTAACGGAACGGTTACTTTTAATGAATATGTTAAATACATTTCCGAACAAAAATTTGACCAAAACAGCAGCCTGAAATCACTTTATAATTTAACAAAATATACAAAAACTACTGATGCGGAAAGCGGATTGCAATTGCTGACAATGTTTAATTACGGTAAAGCATTAAGAACATATATCAACAGTTCCGCAAAACTCCCAACTGCAAAAATTTCTGCTGAAGGTTAAGTTTACTTAATCACTATTCACTATACATTTGTGTATTATTCCCCTTCTGTCCTCTCTTGGATTTGCTCCACGCTAACAGAGTTTTGTTTTCGGTACTTCGTACCTGTTAACAAAATCTGTTCGCTATCCGGAATTCACTTCGTTCATTCCGTCCGCAAATCC
>CADCOS010000120.1 GCA_902803165.1 uncultured bacterium
AAAGGAGAAAAAAATGCCTACAATTAATCAGTTAGTACGTTCTGAACGTAAAAAACTAACAGACAAAACAAAATCTCCTGCTTTGATGGAATGTCCTCAAAGACGCGGAGTATGTACAAGGGTTTATACAACAACCCCTAAAAAACCAAACTCAGCATTAAGAAAAGTTGCCAGAGTAAGATTAACTAACGGATTTGAAGTAACTTCATATATTCCGGGTATCGGTCACAACTTACAGGAACACAGTGTTGTTCTTATAAGAGGCGGCAGGGTTAAAGACCTTCCGGGCGTAAGATATCACATTGTTCGTGGTACATTAGATACAGCTGGTGTTGCTAACAGAACACAAAGCCGTTCTAAATATGGCGCTAAAAAAGCTAAAGGAGGTAAGTAATCATGTCAAGAAGATCTAAACCGGAAAGAAGAGTTCCTTCAGCTGATCCTATTTACAACAGCGTTGATGTATCTAAATTTATTAATCGTATTTTAAGACGCGGTAAAAAGTCTTTAGCTGAAAGAATTTTCTATTCAACAATTAAAAATATTGAAGAAAAAACTAATGAAAAAGGATTGGAAGTATTCCAAAAAGCAATTACTAATGCAACTCCGTTATTGGAAGTAAAAGCAAGACGTATTGGTGGTTCTACTTACCAAGTGCCTATTGATGTTAAACCTGATAGAGGTTTTGCACTTTCTTCTTCATGGATTATTGAAGCTGCTAAGAAAAGAAGCGGTAAATCATTCAGAGATAAATTAACAAATGAATTAATTGATGCTTCAAACGGAACAGGTGCAGCTTGCAAAAAACGTGAAGATACTCACAGAATGGCTGAAGCTAATAAAGCATTTGCTCATTACAGATACTAATTTTTTCATAAATTAGAAAAGCGGTTGATGAAAACATCGACCGCTTTTTTGTGTATTAAATTAATCAAGCAACATTAATTATATCGTCAAGATAATTAAGACTTTCTTTTATATTATTTTCTGCTATTGACAGGGCATCTGCCAGCACTATAAATTCATTTCCTTTTTCATAATTATATTCACAATATGTTTTTGTCAAGTTAATTAATGATGCACAAAAATTTATTTTTGATTCTATTTCGGTGATTTTGTCCATTTATATTACCTCTTTAAACAATATAATAGCGTCAAATTTATCATATTGTCAAGAGTATTTTGGAAAATACATTAAAATACTAACATAATACATTTGTTATATTTGTAGTAATCAAAGAAATTGAATATTTATCTGCTTGTTTTATGACATCATTATCAGCAAAAGGTACAATAATTAACCCGATTCTTCCTTGAGCTGCAGCATCAACATCATGAACTGAAATTGGCATATCAGAAGCTATTATTGCATCTTTAGACATCTCACATGAAAAATCAAGTGCGGGTTCAATAAATGCCATTTGTAATCCTTGCGACACTGCTGTAGTTTTCAAGTCTTTTGCAATAACAATTGACTGTGAATAAGTATGCTTGGCAACTTTCCATGCAAATACTGCATCTTCTATTTGCTCAACGGTAGGTTTTTGTTTTGTTACTATTTTGAATAAATCTTTATCAAGTTCACTCATATTAGGACTTTGAATAAAAGTTCCCAAAGTTGTTTTTTTTATGTCTTCAGGAATATAATTTTTATAATCTTTTAGGGGTGTATTAACTTTAATATAAGCAATTCCATGGGACTCCAAATATTCTATTGCATTTTTTGTAAATCCTGTCGCTACAATAGTATTTGAGTCTTTAAAAAATTTGGCTGTATCACTGTCGATTTCAGCTGATACCACAATAACTGATGATATAAAATCTATAGGGTTTGAATCAAGTACTTTTTGTACAGCATCTGTGACGGTCTGACCTAATGCTGCTGCACAAATATTTTTGCCTTTTAATGCGCAAGCGGCTTTTACATCATAAAATTCACTTATTAAATCCAATCCTTTTGCTGCTGACAGCATATTTGTATAATTAATTTCGCCATAGACATCATAATCTATTATGTTGCCGTCGGATTCTATTCTGGCATTTTGTATGGCATTTTCTCCATATTTAAAAGTTATTTCATTAATTTTCATTATTTACCTCACTTGAAGCTGAGCTGTTTATAGGACTGTTTGAAATTGGAATTGGTGCAAATTGTTCCGCTGCTTGAGCAGGTTTCTCTGCTTCAATTGTTTTAACAGTTTCTTTCTTTTTGATTGAAGGCAGTGGTATAAAACCGGAAGGTTTAATTGAATCTGGTTTTACAATCGGCATTTCAATTTCTTCTTCCTTTTTTTGTTTTTCTTTTTCTTCTTTTTCTTCCCAAGCTTTTCTTGCTTCACTTTGTGAAATAACAGAAACACTTGGTGCTTTAAACGGATTAAGAATTATTTCCGGATATTCAAAATCAGAATTACCGTATGGTTCTGTTGCAACAGTCATTACGTCTTTCCAAATCTTGGCAGGAACAGTACCTCCTGTGAGTTCTCCCATACGTGTATTGTCGTCATTACCTACCCACACACCCGTTACAACATCAGGTGTAAATCCTATAAAGTAAGCATCTTTGCAATCATCTGTTGTACCTGTTTTACCGGCTGCCGGCTTGCCTATATTAGCTCCTCGACCGGTACCGCTTTGAATAACGGTTTTCATAATTGCTGTCATAGTTGCTGCAGTGTTGATATTTAATACCTTGCTTGTTTTAGCTTTTTTTGCTTCATAAATCACCGTACCTCTTGATGACTCGATTCTTTCAATTGCGTACGGTTCTACTCTGAATCCGCCGTTAGCAAATACTCCGTATGCTCTTGTCATTTCAAAAAGTTTTACGCTGTTTGAACCTAATGATATCGTATAATCATAAGGTATTGGTGTTGATATTCCCATAACTCTTGCAAGTTGGATTACAGGTCGTACCCCGATAGCATCCATGAGTCTTGCTGTACATACATTTGATGATACCATTAATGCTGTATACAAAGGAATTGGTCCTCTGTATTTATTTCCGTAGTTTTTAGGTGTCCAGTTACCTATTTTAACCGGTAAATCATCAATCATGTCGTTCGGGGAATATCCTTTTTCAATAGCTGCTGTATAAATAAAAGGCTTAAATGCTGAACCGGAAGGTCTTATAGATTGAGTAACTCTGTCGTATTGGCTTTTTGAATAGTCTTTTCCGCCTGCGTAAACCAGAATTCTTCCGTCAATCGGGCTGAATGAAAATACAGCGGCTTGATTTTTGTCACTTTTTAATCCCCATGAATTTAGATTGTTGATTATTGCTTCGTTAGCTTTTATCTGGGCTTTATAATTTAGTGTTGTAATAATTTTAAAACCGCCGTTAGTAATTTCTTCTTCAGTAAACCCAAGTTTATATAAATCTTTCATTACATAATCGCAGAAATATGGAGCCTTGTTCGTAGCGTACATCATCGGCATAGTTGACAGTTTTATATCTTCTTCTTTAGCCTTTTGATATGTAGCTTTATCAATATATTTCATTTTTAACATTCTGAGTAAAACTTGATTTCGGCGTTTTTTAGCCAAATCTTTACTATGATATGGCGAATATACCGATGGTGCCTGAGGCAGGCCGGCTATTAGTGCCATTTCGGAAAGTGTTAGTTGATTTAAGTCTTTATTAAAGTAAATTTTTGCTGCACCTTTAACTCCGTATGCCCCCGAACCTAAATAAACGTTATTCAAATACATTTCTAATATTCGGTCTTTAGAAATAGTTTTTTCAATTTGTGCTGCGACTTGAAGTTCTTTAATTTTTCTTGAAAAAGTTTTTTCATTTGATAAAAATAAAATTCTTGACAGCTGCTGCGTTAATGTGCTTGCACCTTGTACAACGTGTCCTGCAAGTACATTTGCAACCATTGAACGGGTAAGCCCCAGAAGGTCATAACCATGGTGTTTGTAAAAATTCTTGTCCTCAGTTGCTATTAATGCTTCAATCAGCGGTTTAGGAACTTCTTTAAGTTCAACATTAGCATAAGTATATGCTGAAAAAGTTTTTATAACTTCACCGTCTGATGCACAAAAAGTTGTAACTATATTAGGCTTTAATGTGTTTAGATTTTTTATAGGCGGAAGCGATATTAAATACAACTTGAGAGCAAGCATTCCGGCAAGGATGCCTCCAAGTGCTAACACTAACAATGATGTCGCTAATTGCAGGATAGGATTTTCATATGTTAAGCGTTTAGATTTCTTATTTCTTCCTCTAGGTATATATGGCTGCATAATACTCTCCCCATGTAATAAATACACCTTAGTATTATTTTATCAAAAAAAATAGCATAAGCAGCTTAAAGTCGTTATGTGTTAAGTTTTATGAACACATTATATTTTCTAATTCTTCTACAGCTTTATCTAAATCATCGTTTACAATTCTGTAATCATATTGTGTCGAACGTTCTATTTCTGCTTTGGTTGAATTTAGTCTTTTTTGAATAGCATCTTCGGTTTCTGTGTGTCTGCCTCGGAGTCTTGCTTCAAGTTCATCAAATGATGGCGGCAAAATAAATATAAGTTTTGCTTCAGGCATAATTTTTTTGACGTTCAGTGCACCAATTGTATCCAATTCTAAAATAAGGTTTTTGCCTTCACTTAATTTTTTTTCTACATAAGCTTTTTGTGTGCCGTATCTGTTGCCGGAAAACTCTGCCCATTCCAAAAATTCATTATTATCAATAAGTTTTTGAAATTCATCCTGCGATAAATAAAAATAATTTATGCCATGCACTTCGCCATCTCTCGGGGTTCTTGTTGTGCAAGAAACAGAAAGTTTAAATTCCGGATTTCTGGACAAGAATAATTTAAGCAATGTTCCCTTGCCTACACCTGATGAACCTGATATGACAAATAATTTACCCATATTAATCTCCGTTTTCAATCTCATGCAAACTTTTGTGAGTTGTTGTACCGAATTTTAAATCTTTTATTTCTTTTAATTTAAAGTTGTCAAATATTTTTTTGTGTTTTTGTTTTGTTTGTTTTTTTGATTTTATGCCGTTTAAAAAACTTTTTGTGATTTCAGGAACGTCAGCTTTGTCAATTATTACTTCAATATAACATAATTTTTTCATAATTTTTGTAACTCTGAGAGCTTTATCAAAATCATCGGCTGTTGATACACTGGTGGCCCATATTTCACCTTTAAATGAACGTGCAAATTTTGGGTAATCCATTTGGTTTATGTCATTAAATTTGTCATCCATGTTGTCGGATAAAAGTCTTTCGATTGTATAGCCTCCGTTATTTATAACAATAATTACGGGTTTGACACCGAATCTTAGCATCGTACCTATTTCTAATGCTGTTATTTGATGAGCTCCTTCTCCCGTAACTAAGATTATATTTTTATCTTTTTGTGCAACGGCGGCTCCAAAACAAGCAGGCGTTGCCCATCCGATTGAATTCCAAAAAATTTGGGAATTTAATTTTACATTTTCTTTAAAATCTGTGTTAAATGCACCTAAGGTATATGAACCTGTATCAATATAAAGTCTGTCATCCGAATTAAGGAACTCTTTTAACCGCTTGTAGAAATAGTCGATTGTTAAGTCGCCTTCAGGAGGATTATTATTTGATTCTTCGTTTTTTAATTTTGGTTTATAGTTGTATTCTTTATAATCTATTGCCTTTGTAAGTCTGTTGAATACATCAGACATTTTTACATTTTCATATTTAATATTGTTAATGTATGTATACGTTCCGTATATTGCAATTTTTGAATTTATGTTGCAGTCAAGTTTCATACCGCATGTGTTCATATCGCTGTATATTGAACCTGCAAATATCGGGCAGTCTGATTGTATTAGCCGCTCATTTACATCATTGTTTTCTAAATCTGCAAAATATGTGCCTAAATATTTTTCATATTTTGTGTTTACTGCATTTTTGCCCATTAAAAAGTTACAAAGCGGGATTCCTGTTTTCTCAACGAATTCATTAAATTCTTTTTTTGCATCAAACCTTTCTATAAGCGAATCAGCAACAATAATCGGGGCTTCAGATTTACGTAACTTTTCTGAAATCTCGGTTACCACTTTTGAAAGGTTTTCCTCATCGCTGTACCAATCTAAAAGGATTTCTTTATCCTTAATTTCCATTGTGGCTATATCGGCAGGAATTGCTATATAAACAGGTTTTCTTTCTTTTTTAAATATTTTAAGAATGCGGTCTATTTCAATTTTAGCATTATCTCTATTTAATATAGCACCGGTTTCCGTAACATTTTTATACATTTCGTAAAAACAAAACGGGTTACCGTTTTGAAAAAAATGATGCCCAATATTACCGCTGTTTAATATCTCTGTAGTAGGGGTACCTACTATATGAATAACAGAAATATTTTCCGAATAACTTCCCGCTATGGCATTAATTGCCGACAGTTCTCCTACTCCGTATGTTGTAATTAATGCCCCGAAACCATTTTCTCTTGCATAACCATCTGCTGCATAACCGGCGTTCAATTCATTTGTACAACCAATCCACTCTGTATCAGGCGTGTTTTGAACAGTATAAATGATATTTAGGTTGAAATCACCGGGCAGTCCGAAATAATGAAAAATTCCAAAATCTCTAAGTTTATTTATTAAATATTCGGCAGTATTCATAGCTTAATTCCTTATTTCAATAATATTATCAAAAAATATGTATCTGTTCAACATAAAATATTAAATGACAAAAAATATATTTTGGTGTTTTATAAATATTATGAATATAACAGTAAATAATTATGGTATTAATTTTAACGGATATGATGTATTGCCTCTTCGCGGTTTATATATGCAGGGTTCGGCAAAAAGTTTGAAGCGCGGTGTTTATGAAGAAATGTCAAACATTTCTAAAAAAAATAATTTAACTTTATATGTTAATCAAGTTGGAGTAATAACTAAAAACTGGCGGGATTACTGTGAAAATAACTACTTAAACGGTAACATCTGGGCGCAGGATACTGTGTCGTTTATTTTGGATAAAGGTGCAAAAACAATTTTGTGGAATTCAAAAGTTGAACCTATACCTGCCAATAGAATGTCTGATTTAACGGATTTTTATCCTTGTTATTATAAAGATATTCCAAGGGGCGGTAATTATTATATAGGTTTTAAACCTGATAAATCAAAATGGATGATTATAAGCAGTAAAACCGTACTAGATGAAAATAAGATGCCGAATTTTAGTATAGAGGGTTTTAGAAGTTTAAATGAAAAAGTAACAAAATCTGTGATTTGCAGTCGTTTCGATATAAAATTCGAGAACCTTTATATTGTTGATACATCAATTCGTGATTTGGATGAAATTATTCGTCCGATTGGTTATCCGTATGTCCTGATAAACAGTGCTGATGAATGTTTAAAAAATATTTATTTATTAAAAAATAAGTTTAAAAATGACGCGGCAATGACCAATTTGTTAAATAACATGGTTGAATTCGTAAAAACAAATACTTATCGTGATTATTCAGATAAAGTTGAAGAATTCTTAAAAAATAAAGGGTTTATCCCAATAAAAATCGGCGGTTGGTACAGTAAAGATATTAATTTTATAAATGCATTGGCATATAAAGATAAAAACAGCAAAATTTCATATATAACGAACTCTACCAGAGATTCAATAAAAGGACTTGAATATTTGGAAGAGTTGTTTGCACGTGACTTACGCGAGAAAGTCGATAATATAAATGATATTGACTTTATATCGGGCGGAAAAGCCGGTATAGAATCTATGCAGGATATCAAAGATATAAAAACAGGTTCAACATCCGCAATAAACAGAAATCAGATGATGTCAACTCTTGCAAATTATAATGGCGGTATTCATTGTATGACATCTGAGATTCCGGATTTTGATAAAATTGTATAAATTTATAAGATATCAAGAGGATCAACGTCTATTGCAAGCTTAA
This sequence comes from uncultured bacterium, assembly GCA_902803165.1. Lineage (GTDB taxonomy): Bacteria > Cyanobacteriota > Vampirovibrionia > Gastranaerophilales > Gastranaerophilaceae > CAG-196. The sequence goes on from CADCOS010000120.1 coordinate 7,919, forward strand.
TATCTTTCGGCATTGTTATTTTGTCGAAAAATTTGTATATAAAATCGTGACCTTTTTGGGATAATTTATTTTTAATAAGTATTTGAAATCTGTAATAGCCGTTAATTTTTGCAATAATACAAGGTGTTGGTCCTAAAGTCTCTAAATATTCACTAAATCCGAATTTCTCAGTCATCGTATTTAATCGCATAGCAATTTCCATTGCGGACTTTTCGGCTCTAAAATTATTAAGTGAAGAAAGAATAACTCTTATTATTTGGCTAAACGGCGGATAGTCAAATTCTTGTCTGGCTTTAATTTCTGTTTCAAAAAATTTTCCGTAATCTTGAGCCTTCGCTGTTTGAAAGGCATAATAATCAGGATTATACGTTTGAAAAAGAACTTTACCCTTAAACTCTCCTCTTCCTGCTCTGCCTGCGACTTGAGTTAATAACTGAAACCCTCTTTCGGATGCTCTAAAATCCGGAACGGAAAAACCTGTATCTGCGCTAATTACGCCAACAAGTGTTACGTTTGGATTGTCAAGTCCTTTGGCAATCATTTGAGTTCCGACTAAAATATCAATTTCGCCTTTTTGAAATTTGTTTAAAAGCTCAATATGTGCATTTTTCTTTGTTAAAATATCGCTGTCTATTCTTTCTGTGCGATATTCAGGATAAAGCTCATTTATTAACAGTTCAATTTTTTGTGTTCCCGAACCCGAATTTGATAAAGCATTGCTGCCGCATTCCGGACAATAGTCGGGCATACTCATTTCTTTGTTGCAATAATGACATTTAAGCTTTTTCCCATCTGAGTGCCATACCATCGGAATAGAACAATCAGGACATTCAATTACAGTTCCGCAGCTTTTACACTGTGTATATGTTGAAAATCCTCTCCTGTTCATTAGTAAGATTACTTGATTTCCGTTTTCTACTGCATTGACAATCTCTGTTTGAAGCGGTTTCGATATAATTCCTTTATATGATGCTTTACCGTATTCTTGCATATTTATGACTTCCGGCTTTGCAAGCGGAGCGTTATTGTATCTTTGAAGCATTTCAAACAAATTATTATTATTTTCAGCAAAATAATATGTTGAAACATCAGGTGTCGCAGAACCTAATATTAATGGCGCCTGATAAAATTGTGCCAGTCTTTTTGCAACGACTCTCGCATCATATCTGGGCGCGGGGTTTGTTTGCTTATATGCCCCTTCATGTTCTTCATCAATAATTATTAATCCTATATTTTGCAAAGGTGCAAATACGGCAGAGCGTGCGCCCGCAAGTATTCGTATTTCATTTTTATACAACCTTTGCCATACATCATACTTTTCGCCGTCTGAAATGCTGCTATGCCAAATTGCAACATCTTTTATTCCGAATTTACGTGCTAAACGCTTTGTCAACTGAGATGCTAAAGCTATTTCGGGAGCAAGAAACAAAACGTTTTTCCCCTCATCAAGGGTATCTTTTATCAGCTTAAAATATACTTCAGTTTTTCCGGATGCGGTAACTCCATGCAGCAAGATCGGTTTTTGAGATTTTAGTTTTGATTTAATCCCTTCATATACTTGTTGTTGAATATCTGACAGTTCATAAAGCGGCTCTGTCGGGACATCTTTAAAGATTGATAACGGATTTCTGTAAATATATTCAAGATTAAATTTTATTAGCCCTGCTTTTTCGAGCTTTTTCATGGTCGCGCGTGTGGTTTTAGTATAATCTTCAAATTCTATCAGCGACATTTTCCCGCTTTTTCGTAATTCATTTAGTATTTCTGCTTGTCTTTTGGTTACACCGGACTCTTTCGGCGTTTTGTCCGATTGTAAAAGTAATTCTCCCATTGGGGTTATTTCAACGGACATCTCGGTCTTTGAGTTCTTTTCTATTAACTTCATTGGAATTGCGGCATTTAATACTGTTACAAAATCGGTACAATAATAGTTTGCTACCCATTCAAGTAATTTAAGATATTTAATAGAAAATAAAGGCGTTTCATCCAATATGCGGTTAATTTTTTTTACTCTAATCCCGTCCGGTACATAATCTGTAAAACCAACCACAAAAGCATTTATAAGTCCTTGACGCCCAAACGGTACAAGTACTGCCTGCCCTATCTGTATAATATCTCTCATCTCATCAGGGATATTATAGCTGAATGTCTTAACTCCAAGCTTCTTTATATTTACTAATACAACCGCATATCTCATTAATACAATTATACTTTAAATTAAACTAATATTTAATATTAAGATTTGTTAAGCAAAAATTTAAAATTGTGAAATCTCTTTTAAAGCAATAATAGCTTATTTTTTTACAAAAGATGTAAAGTTTTGTAACAAAATATTTTTTATTTTGTTACTGATTTTTTAAATGTGGAATTTACAAAGTATGAAACAAAAACATCCAGGAAGGATGCGGAAGCCTGAAAGGAGATCAAAATGGCACTTACAATTAACACAAATTTATCTTCGATAGTTGCTCAGCAGAACTTAGCAAAAGCGACTTCGTCATTAAATTTAGCAATTGAAAGAATGACTACCGGTTATAAAATTAACCACGCAGGTGATAATGCAGCAGGTTATTCAATTGCAAGAAACTGGGAAACACAATTAGGATCATTAGATGTAGCGGCAGATAATGCTGCAACAGGTGCTGATATGATGTCAACACTTGAAGATCACTATTCATTAATTTCAACACACTTACAACGTGTAAGAGATTTGACCGAGCAAGCAGCAAACGGTACTTATGGTCAAGATTCACTCAACGCAATTAATTCAGAAATTACAGCAAGACTTGAAGAAGTTGACCGTATTTCTAAAAACTGTGAATTCAACGGCAGAAAGATGATGTTAGGTGAAGATTCAACTGATCCTCAAGCTATTAAAAATCATATTTATTTACAAGTTGGTTTATATTCCGGCGAAGACAGCCAAATTAAACTTGATAAATCATTATTCAGCTCTGCGCAAGTTAAAGACTTATTTACTAATTATGGTGATGATGGTGCATTCGCAGATGTAGCAGCAGTTGCTAATAAATGTACCGGCACAACTACAGCAGCTGGAATGTTAGATACTATTGATAATGTAATCAAAGAAATCTCTAAACGTACAACAACATTAGGTGCAGCACAAAACAGAATTGATTCTGCAATTGAATCAATCGGAGTTCAATCTGAAAATATTACATCTTCATTATCAACATTAAGAGATGCAGATATTGCGGAAGAATCTTCAAAATATATTCAAGCACAGATTTTGCAGCAAGCAGCATCAACATTGTTGTCAACAGCTAACCAAACACCAAGTATAGCATTGAACTTATTGTAAAAATTTCAGTGATAGGCAAAATGATTAAACATTTTGTCTATCACTTATACAAAAGAATAATATGCAAGGAACGCATAAAAGGATATTACATAATCGTCGAAAGGAGTCACAACGATGTCACTTACAATTAACACAAACTTATCATCAATCGTAGCACAAAGAAACTTAAACAATGCTACAGGATCATTGAATCAAG
>CADCOS010000121.1 GCA_902803165.1 uncultured bacterium
AACGGTTTCTCGGGGGTAAATCATTTAACCTGTGGTTAAACAAAAAACAAAGGAGTAAAGCAGAAAAGGTTGTGTGCTATCCCGCACCTTTACACTTTACTTCCATGCTTGCAGGCTAACTACTAACCTATAAGTGTATTGAAAAAACTCTCACACACCTTAGACCGTATTTGAAAAGCGGATTACCGGCAGAGAGTGACAGGATTGCGTAAGCAATCCGAAACTCGTTTAATGCCGGCAACCAAGCAAAGTCGAAAAATCACGGGAATGAGCTGCTACGTAACTCCCGCTCCCGCATGTCATTTTTCAGACTTTTTCCACACCCTCTTATTGTAAATTTTTCATATCAAATTTGGGCGTTTTGAGAATTTATGTTATAATTTATATCGTGGGAGTGCGCCTAATATGCTCAAAATCAATTATGAGAACAAAAAATCAGTAAGAGAAGCTTTTGGAAATAAGCTTGCGGAGCTTGGTGAAAAATATCCGAATATCGTAGTTTTGGATGCGGATTTAGCTGCTTCCACTCAAACAAAAGTTTTTGCAAAAAAATATCCCGAACGTTTTTTTGACTGCGGTATAGCAGAGCAAAATATGATAGCAACGGCTGCAGGTCTTGCTTTAACGGGTAAAATACCTTTTGCGGCAACATTTGCCGTGTTTGCGACAGGAAGAGTTTATGATCAGGTCAGAACATCTGTTTGCTACCAAAAAGCAAATGTAAAAATAATAGGTACTCATGGCGGAATTACCGTCGGGGAAGACGGAGCTACTCATCAGGCATTAGAGGATGTTTCGCTTATGAGAGGTCTGCCGAATATGACGGTTATTGTTCCCGCTGACAGCAGAGAATGCGCTCAAGCCGTAGAATTTGCGGCAAAACACGAAGGGCCGGTATATATAAGAGTTTCAAGGAACAGTTCTCCGGATATTTATCCTGAAAACTATGCTTTTAATCCTGATAAAGCAGTGATTTTGAATGAAGGAAAAGACATAACAATAGTTATGAACGGGGATATAGCTGCTGAGGTTGTCAAAGCTGTTGAAATTCTTGAAAATAAGGGTAAATCGGTCGAGCTTATAAGTTGTCCTGTTGTTAAACCTTTTGATAAAGAGACAATTGTAAAAAGTGCAAATAAAACAGGTTTTGTTGTTACGGTAGAAGACCATTCAATAAACGGCGGACTCGGTTCTGCTGTTTGTGAAACTTTATCGGAAAATTGTCCGACAAAAGTTTTGAGAATAGGAACAAACGATTGCTTCGGTCAGAGCGGAACGCCGTCCGAGCTTTTAAAATACTATGGTTTGGATGCTCAAAGCATTGCAGAGAGAATATTGGGGAATATATGATTCAATTAAGAGCGGTTACTAAAAAATATAAAAACAATTATGCTTTAAAAAATATAAATTTAGACATTTTATCGGGTGAATTTGTATTTATAACGGGTGCTTCCGGTGCCGGAAAATCAACCTTAATGAAGATGTTGTACAAAGAAGAAACACCTACTGCGGGAACTGTTTTGATTGGCGGTATAAATATAGCCAATCTTCCTTCGGACAAAGTACCTAATTTAAGAAGATGTATGGGTATTGTGTTTCAGGATTATAAACTTCTTCAAAATCAAACAGTATACGATAATATAGCTTATGTAATCAGAACATTAGGTTATAGCTCATCTGATATAAGAACCAGAGTTACCGGTGCATTAAAGGTTGTAGGTTTATTGGATAAAATGCATTCGAAACCGACGGAGTTATCAGGCGGTGAGCAGCAGAGAGTAAGTATTGCAAGAGCGCTTGTAAACGGCCCTCCTCTTTTGATAGCGGATGAGCCTACGGGTAATCTTGATCCTAAAAACTCTTTGGAAGTTATGCAAATTTTGGAACAGATTAATCAACGAGGTATTACGGTCATAGTATCAACTCATGATTTCACTCTTGTTGACAGATTCCGCAAGAGAGTTTTGACTCTTGAAAACGGAGAAATTATCAGAGATATTCAGGCAGGTACTTATGGACAGTAATAATAAGCAGCAGATAAAAAAACAAGTAAAAAAACACATTCCTAAGGATTGGCTGTGTGAACTCAGAATAGCCTACAGAATCCTGATGGAATCTGTTAATGATATAAAGCGAACAGGTATAGTTAATATAATTATTATAACGACTATGGCGGCAATATTGACAATTTTTGGCATATTGTTCAGGTTCACTCTTTCTCTCTCATCTTTTGCGGGAGAGCTTGGTAACGTTCTTGAAATATCGGTTTATTTAAGACCGAACGCAAGTATTTCGGTTGTACAGGACAGAGTAAAGACAATAAAACATGTAAAATCCGTAAGATTAATACCGAAAGCTGATGCGTGGAAAAGTTTGCAAAAAGAACTTTCGCTTCAAGACATGGAAAATCCGCTGCCGGATACTTTGAGGGTAAGAGTCGACAAGCCTGATAATATTCAGGACGTTTTAACTCAGATAAAGCCGATAGCGGGTGTTGAGGATTTGGGATATGCAAAAGAACTTGCCAAAAAAATCCAAATATTAACCCATGTAGTTAATACAACTATGATATTTGTTGTTATAATATCGGCAGCGTTGACTATAACAATTATAAATAATACCATTCAGCTTGTAATACAATCAAGAAAAGAAGAAATAGAAATTATGCGTTTAATGGGTGTTTCTAATTGGTATATTAAAACACCGCTTGTCATGCAGGGTGCTTTTTACGGCTTTGTATCATCCATTATTGCGGTGTTGCCGTTAAATTGCATTCAGGGTTTATTGTCAAATATGCATAAATTTTTCTTGATTCCTGCGCCTGTTTATGCGCAAAATATAGTAATAATTTCATTATTATTAATCGGTACCGCATTCGGTGCATGCGGAAGCTTGTGGTCTATAAAGAAACATTTGCAAGTATAAAAGAGGTAAATTAAATGGATAAAACAATTGAATTAGTTAACGGTGTAAAAGATATTCAGGCAATGCCGAGTGTTATTGTCAGAGTTCTTAACGTTATGAAAAAGCCTACCGTAAATATGAAAGAGCTTGGCGATATAGTTATGTACGACCAATCTCTTACAATAAAAATACTTGCATTGGTTAATTCAGCTTACTACGGCTTTTCACAGCAGATAAGTTCAATTAATATAGCGCTTTCACTTTTAGGAATGGTCAAGGTTAAAAATATCATTGTAGCAGTAGCAATGAAACCGATGATGTCGGGAGCAGGAGACAAAGAACTTTGGAAACATTCAATCAGAGTTGCTGCCGGATGTGAATACCTTGCAAAATTAACTAAAATAATGGATGCTGACGAAGCGTTTATTGCGGGATTTATTCATGATATAGGCAAAATGGTATTACACATGACTAATCCTAAAATGTATGAAAAAGTTATAGAAGTTGCTAAATCAGGTCACGATATATTGGAAGTCGAGAAAAAATATTTTGATTCAGACCACGTAAGAACAGGTTCATTGTTGGCAAAAAGATGGCAGCTGCCGATTTTGCTTGCTAATATTGTTTCATATCACCATGCTCCGTCTTTATCATCAATTCCTGTACCTTGCAATTTAGTATGTGCAGTAGATAAATTGATGCAGGAAACGCTTGATCCGAGTCAAATTGATAAAGACTTTATGAAAACTATGGGCATTGACATGGAAGACATAGAAGACTTGAGAAATGCCATTATGAACAAGGCGGAACTTCTTATTGCAGAATTAACATAATACACGGTAAATGTATGGCTGACAGGATTGTTTTAATATCCGATGACACCGATTTTTTCGATTATATCAGATTAAAGCTTGAATTGAGAAAAAGCGATGAGCTTTTCATGTATTCTTTTAATGAAATACCTGAAAAAATTCACTTGCTGGACGGCTCTTTGCTTATTATAAATAGTGAAAGTTCACAAGAAAAAACACTGGAGCTAATCAAAATTTTCAAGAACAGCCCGTCTGTAGTTGTTGCATATAATGATGACGAAATCTACAAAAAGAAATGTTACAGAACGGGGGCTTTCGATTTTATTACGCTGCTGACTCCCGATTCGGAATTTAGAGCCAGAATGATTCCGGCGTTAAGTGTTGTTACCCTTTTAAATAAGAATAAACAATATAGAGATATTCTTGTGCGGAATAAAATTTTAACCCCAAATAACGAAGTTTTTGCTGATTACACTTCTGTTCTGGATAATGAAATCAGCCGTATTAAGCAAGAATCCGTAAATGCTGTTTTCGGAGCAATTTCTCCTGATGAAAAATCTAAATTTCTAATAAACTCGAATTTTATTGAAACAATTTTGTTAAACAATATTCGAAGAAATGATATTTTAATGAATTATGCTCCGAATAAATATTTTGTTTTGCTGCTTAACACAGATTTAAAATCGGTTGAAAAGCTGTGGAATAAAGTAAAGGAGCAATTATCAAATCAAGTTTTTGCGGGATTTTCTGCAATAACTAACCAATCAAGACAGCAATTGATAAATGAGGTTTTGAATAAATTACACACAGCGATTATTTTTTCTAAAAACAATAACAATATAAAAAATGTTGAAATCGACAGTATAAAAGGAAGAGGGAACTCTTCTCCTTATAGCAATTTTAAGCAATACAGACAAGAGTTCGGGCATAAAATTGAACAAATTATTTCCCCTGTATTTTATCAAATGCAGCAAAAATATTCTGCAAAACTCTCTGGAGTTTCCATTGAACAGAATGTCGGACAAGGTTACGGCAATTTTTACGTGAAAGGGAAATATTATGTAAGCAGTTTTCGTGTAACTTCGCCGGGGTTTTCTAAGATTAACATAGATATAACTCTTACAAAAAATTCCGAAGATACAAACACAAAAAGAATTACACTTGAACCTGATGAATTGGAATCGGGACTTTTGGAAGACTTGCTGGAACAATTTATGGCTGAAACAAAAAATGCCGAATAAGGAGATTAATCAATGACTATTTTGAATGCGGAAGACAGTGTAATTTTTATAATAGATATACAGGAAAAACTCTTAAATGCCGTTTTTAATAAAGAAATTATTGCTAAAAAAAGTACAATACTGGCACAGGCATCTAACATACTTCAAGTTCCCGTTATTTTAACCGAACAATATCCAAAAGGTTTAGGTAATACTGTAAATACAATAAAAGAACATTTATCGGAACATTATCTTTTTGAAAAAACAGATTTTAATGCGCTAAATGATGAAAATGTATTGAATTTGTTAAATAAGCTGGGCAGAAAAAATATAATCGTTTGCGGTATAGAAACGCATATTTGTGTTCATCAAACAGTCGAAGCGCTAATACAGAACGGTTTTAAAGTTACGGTGGTTAAAGACTCTTGCTCAAGTCGTTCTGAAGAAGAATATCTGCAAGCATTAAGAGTTATGGAAACATCCGGTGCAAATATTAAAACAACGGAAATGATTCTATTTGAGCTTTTAAAAGGTGCAAAGCATCCAAATTTTAAAGAAATACAGGCTCTAATAAAATAATTTCTCCTGTAAGGTAATTGTTTACAAAAATACTTTATCAAATCATATTAGTATGAAAAAACTGATATTAATGATTCTTGCAAGTTTTTTAACTTTACCGGCGCACGCTTTTGACAGAGAAGAGCAGTCAGTCATTTCTTTATATAAAAAAATAAATCCGGCAATTGTTAGTGTGGATGCACAGCTTTCCAGCGGGCTTTCATGCGGTACGGGCTGTATTATTGATAAATCAGGTATTATATTGACAAGCGCTCATGTTATCGAGGAAGGTAAAAATATTGTTGTAACAATGTTTAACGGGCAAAACTATAATGCAAAAATATTGAGACGTTTTGGGGACAACAAAGACATAATACTCTTAAAAATAAACTGCCCGTATTCCTTAAAAACAGTGAAATTGGGGGATTCCGAAAAAATAAAAGTCGGTCAAAAAGTTTTAGCCATAGGAAATCCGTTCGGGTTTAACGGTACTTTGACTCAAGGAATTGTATCGAGGATTGATTACGCTAAAAACAGAATCCAAACAGACGCGGCAATAAATCCCGGTTCTTCAGGAGGACCTTTATTAAACAAACACGGAGAAATTATAGGAATTAATCAGGCTATTTTTAATCCCGATAATAATATTTCAAATATAGGAATAGGATTCGCAATTCCGATTAATATTATTAAAGAATATTTGAGTCAAAAAAATACAATTTAACTATATTTTTTCAAGTGCAGATAAAATATCTTTCTCTTCAGCAGCTTTGTAATTAATTTTTCCGGACGTTATCGGCTGAGAATATTCGGATTTATTTATGGAATGAGAGTCTATAATAACCGAAGGCGCCATTATTGACCATTTATACAATGCTGACGACATACGTTTATAGAATTTGTCCAGCCATTCTGTTTTTTGTTCTTTTGAGACAGGCTCTTTCTTTTCGTAATAAAATTCTGACTCAAGCATATCTTGATAACATTCAGACCTGTTCTCTATTCTCCAAATTATTTCGTCCAAAAATTCATAAGGCATAAGCGCATCTTCAGCACAAAG
>CADCOS010000122.1 GCA_902803165.1 uncultured bacterium
ATTCTTCCTCCGGGCGATATAAGAAACTGTATTGCGGCACTTGCTGATGATGAAGATTTGATTACAAAACTTTTCCAATACAGATTTAAAAACGGAGAAGGTTTGGAAGGTCACAGTTTCGGTAATTTGTTCTTAACAGCTCTGTGTGCTATTACGGGTAATATGGTTAAGGCGGTAAGGGAGTCTGCAAACGTATTGAATATCCGCGGGGTTGTACTTCCTACAACATTGGATGATATGAAACTGGCTGCGGAATTTGAGGACGGAAGTTTTGTAAAGGGAGAATCCAATATTCCGGAAGTTCATAAAAAAATTAAACGCTTATTTACCGAACCGGCTGTTTGCAGAGCATTGCCTGAGGCGCTCGATGCTATAGCTAATGCGGATTTGATAATATTAGGACCGGGGAGTTTGTACACAAGTGTTATTCCTAACCTTCTTGTAGAAGGTATTGTTGATGCAATAGAGCAATCAAACGCTAAAAAAATATATGTATGTAATATAATGACTCAACCAGGGGAGACTGATAACTATTCTGTCGCAAGCCATGTTAATGCACTTTTAAGCCATGCTGGCGGAAGAAAAATTATTGATGCTGTTTTGGTTAATGATTCTCTTCCTTCAAATATTTCTGAAGGGTACGCTAAAACAGGCTCAATTCCGGTAAGATTAGATATGGAAAACCTTATTCCTACGGGTGTTACGGTTGTTTCACAAAAATTGATTCAAGAAAACAAGGAAGGGCTTGTGAGACATTCTTCTAACAGAGTTGCAAGAGCTGTTTATTATTGGTACAGAAAATCTCTGAAAAAATAATAAGGTAATCGGGATTAAATTATGACAAAAAAGAACATTTTGCATTTTCAAAAACTGAAAGATAACGGCGAAAAAATTGCATTACTCACCGCTTATGATTATTCTACAGCTAAAGTTCTTGATGAAGCTGATATTGACGGGATACTTGTCGGGGATTCTCTTGCAATGGTCGCATTAGGTTATGAAAATACTTATAACATTTCAATAGATGAAATGCTTGTTTTTATAAAAGCAGTGGCAAGAGGGGCAAAAAATTCTTTTATAATCGGTGATATGCCTTTTATGAGTTATAATTTGTCCGTTGAACAAGGTTTGGAAAATGCTTCAAAAATGATTCAAGCGGGTGCAAATGCGGTTAAACTTGAAGGCTGCAATGAACACATTTTGGAGCTTGTAAAACGCTGTGTGGAGTCAGGAATCCCTGTTTTAGCACATTTGGGATTTACCCCTCAATTAATGCAGACAATAGGCGGGCATAAAGTTCAGGGGAAAACTCGGGAAAATACGGAAAAAATACTTGAATGTGCCAAGAAGCTTGAAAAAGCCGGCGCTTTTGCCGTGGTCTTAGAATTAATGAATTCCGAAAGCGCCAAATATATTACCGAAAATCTGGAAATTCCGACAATCGGCATAGGCGCGGGTGCGGATTGTGACGGACAAATCGTTGTTACTGATGATATCTTAGGTAAGTTTACTGATTTTAAGCCAAAATTTGTAAAACACTTCGCAAATATTCATGAAGTGTCGCTGAACGGTGTAAAAAAATATTCGGAAGAGGTTAAAAAAGGTCTTTTCCCGTCAGAAAACGAATCATTTTAATGAGTGTACCTATGTCAAGTATAAAAGAAGAAACATAATATTTTATTCTGCAAAATCAAATATTAATATTCTATCAATCTTAATTCTCTTGTGGTATAATTTACAAGGGATTTGAGGGAGAAAAAATGTTATTAAATAAAATTGAAGATGTTAGAACTGAAGTTGAAAAATACAGAAAATCAGGTTTAAAAGTCGGACTTGTTCCTACTATGGGGGCGTTACACGAAGGGCATTTGAGTCTTATAAAAAAAGCAAAAGAAACCTGTGATAAAGTTGTGGTTTCGGTTTTTGTAAACCCGATTCAATTCGGACCGTCAGAGGATTTTGACAAATACCCGAGAACTCTTGAAGCCGATACGGAACTTTGTAATAAAGAGGGTGTTGATATAGTATTTGCACCGACTCCAAAAGAAATGTACGGCGAAGGAAACAGGCTTTCTAATGATACACTGACTTACGTTTGTCCGCCGTTTTTCTACGTTAACAAATTATGCGGCAAAACGAGAACGGGACATTTTGACGGTGTATGTACGGTTGTAATGAAGCTGTTTAATATTGTTCAGCCTGATTGTGCCTTTTTCGGGCAAAAAGATGCGCAGCAGGTTATTATTATTAAAAAAATGGTAAATGATTTGAATATTCCGATTCAAATTATTCAATGTCCTATTGTACGAGAAGAATCAGGACTTGCTTTGAGTTCACGTAATAAATATTTAACTGAAGAAGGCAAAAAAGATGCACTTGTTCTAAGCGAAATTTTGAATAATATAAAATTATGCTATCAAAAAGGTATAACTGATGTTTCAGCTTTAAAAGAGACGGCGTATTCTTTTTTAACCGATAAACATGAACTGGAATATCTTGAACTTATGGACAGAGATACTCTTGAGGAAAAAACTTCTGCCGATGATAATACAATTGCCCTTATAGCTTGCAGAGTTCAGGGTGTCAGATTGATTGATAATGTTTATTTAAAGTAAAAATAGAGGTTATTTAATGCAAAAATTTTTCGGGTTTTTAAAAAGTACGATTGATTTTATCAGAATTATAATAATGTTTTCCGTTTTAATGCTTTTATTGCAATGGATTGAACATCTTACGAATTCCCAATGGGCATGGCTTAATTTTATCCGCCCCGTTTTAAATTTTTTCTTGGCTATAGGCGAATTAATTTCGAAAGAATCCGTAAATGTAGCCGGAGCTTTGTTTGAATACAAATACGGTATAGCGGTAATTATAATGTTTCTTTTACATTTTTGTGCAAACGGTTTAACTTCGCTTATTGAAACCGCGGAAGATAAATGCGATGACGTTAGGCGAATTATAAATAAAAATGCAGAAAATTCGTATAACAAAAAGCTTTATAACGAGCATGCCGCACTGCAAAAGAAAATAAATAAATATTGTATTTCTGTTCACACGAGTTTGAAAAAGAAGTTTTCACATGAAGAGCTCGGATACAATATAGATGAACAAAATAAAATTATGAATAAATTTTTAATGGAAAAAACCGGCATTTCGCCTACGTTTTTCGAGGGTGGATTTTTATATCAATTTGATTACTTTGATGAAATAGATAAAATATTAGATTATTTTTTCAAATTAATAAAATCAGATTTACCTTTAAATTATTCAATATGCGTGCAAATTGAAGACGGCAACAAAGAAAATGCATATAATCAAATTAAACAATTAGTCTCATTAAAACTTGAAAATAAAATAGTTATGCTTTCAGATACCGTATTCAGGTACAAATATAAATCTGCGCACAGATACGGCACATCTCAAGTCGGGTTATTTCAAAAAGGCGATAGCACTATTGAAGTTCATGAATTTGTTGAAATATAATATGGTATTTGATAAAGTATAAGTATTAAAAGAGGGAAAAGGAGTATAAATTATGAGATATGATGCAGGTGAAGTTATAACCGCAATGGTGACACCTTTTAATGATAAAAGAGAAGTTGATTATGAAAAAGTCGAATCTTTAGCATATCATCTTATCAATACAGGTTCTGATGCCATACTTGTAACGGGAACCACAGGCGAAGCTCCTACGCTTACGTTTGATGAAGAAATAGAAATTCTCTCAAGCGCTAAACGTGCTGCCGGAACAAGCGGAAAAGTTATTATGGGAACGGGTTCAAATTGCACTGAAACGGCTGTTGTTACAGCCAAAAGAGCCGCAAAAGAAGGAGCCGATGCTATTTTGAGTGTTGTTCCTTATTACAACAAACCTTCCCAAAGCGGTATGATTGAACATTTTTCTGCTGTAGCTGAGTCTGTTGATTTGCCTGTAATACTTTACAATATTCCTTCAAGAACAGGTGTTAATATGCTTCCGGAAACGGTTAAAACGTTGGCAAGAAAATATGAAAACATAGTTGCTCTAAAACAGAGCTGCTCTGATTTTGATATATTAACGGAAATGAGAACTGTTTGTCCGTCTGATTTTGCAATATATTCAGGGGATGACAGCCTGACTCTTCCTATGTTATCACTGGGTGCGCATGGTGTAATTTCTGTTGCGTCACATCTTTTCGGTAAAGAAATTAAATCAATGATTAGAAACTTTAAAACGGGTGATGTAATGACTGCTAAAAACATGCACTTAAAGTTATATCCAATCTTTAAGAAGTTGTTTATGGCGCCGAATCCTGTTCCGGTTAAAGCAGCTTTGGCTTATAAAGAGTTGATTGAAGACTATGTAAGAAGACCTCTTGTCGAACTTACAAAAGCCGAAAAAGCAGATTTGATATTCACTTTAGACAGTATTTAAAAAGGAGTATAAAATAAATGAAAAACAAACTGATTATGTTTTGGGCGATTGTTTTAATTGTCATCGTATCAGTTGTTGTAATTGCAACCAAACCTACTAAATTGGGTTTGGATTTGGTAGGCGGTTCAAGACTTGTACTTGAAGCTCAAACTACAGAGACAATTTCAACAATTACGCCGGATATGATGTCAAGTTTACAATTTGCTATTGAAAATCGTGTTAACAAACTCGGTGTTTCGGAAACCGTTGTACAAAGAGCGGGAGATAAAAGACTCGTTGTCGAAATCCCTGATGTTTCAGACTTGAATCAAGCAAAAGCGTATTTGGGTGAAACTGCAGAATTGGATTTCAGAAAACCGGTAATGAAAAACGGTGTTGAAGAATGGGTTGCGACAGGTTTGACAGGTAAAGACTTAACAAGAGCTGCCGTTAGTACTAATTCTCAAAACGGTCAATGGGTTGTAGATTTGGAATTTAACGGAGCGGGAACAAAGAAATTTGCTGATTTGACAAGAAGTATGGTAGGACAGCAAATGGCAATATTCTTTAATGGTGAATTGCAATCAGCACCTGTTATAAGAGAACCGATTACAGGCGGAAGAGCTCAAATATCAGGCGGTGACAGCGGCTTTGCTTATGATGAAGCTAAGAAAATGGTTGATTTGCTTAATGCCGGCGCTCTGCCTGTACCTGCAAAAATTATTGAAGAAAATACAGTAGGCCCTACGCTTGGTGCTGACAGTATTGCAAAATCAAAAATTGCAGGTGCTATAGGTTTAGGATTTGTAATGCTGTTTATGATAGCTTACTACAGAGCTCCCGGTATTATCGCCGATATAGCGCTTTGTATTTACGGTATTATATTGTTCGCCTTGTTTAAAGCGATTCCTGTAACTCTTACACTTGCGGGTATTGCGGGATTTATTCTTTCAATAGGTATGGCGGTTGATGCAAATATCTTAATCTTTGAAAGAACAAAAGAAGAATTGAAAGCCGGAAGAACATTGTTCACCGCTATCAATTCAGGTTTTGACAGAGCATTTACAAGTATTTTCGATTCAAATATGACCACAATCATTACTTGTGCAATTCTTTATTGTCTCGGTACAAGTATAGTTAAAGGTTTTGCTTTAACACTTGCAATAGGTGTTATGGTTTCAATGTTTAGTGCTATTACAATAACCAAAAACTTTATGCATCTTGCATTTGGTACAGGAAATCTTAAAAATCCTGCAATGTTTGGTCTGAAACCTGAAGAAATCGGTGAAGGTTTCCAAGCGGTTGAAACTAAACGTGAAAAAGCAAAATTCGGTATTTTGGATTAGGGGTAAATATAAGAGGAAACACGAAAATGAAACTAAAATTAAATATAGTAAAATACAGATGGTTATGCTTATGTATATCAGCGATATTGCTCCTTCCCGGAATATGTTCAATGATATATTCAATGATAACCTATGATACACACTCACCAATCAAGGTCGGAATAGATTATACAGGCGGTACAACCGTTCAATACAGCGTAAAAGAAGCTATTACAAATGAAAGGCTTTCTTCCGTAAGAAACGGTTTGGAAGCGGATGGAATCGAAAATCCTGCTTTGCAGATTATAAACGTAAATGCTGCAGCGAGTGATGATTTGAGAGCGATACTTGCTGTAAGAACAAAATTTATTGATGAAAAATCGGACGACTTGAATAAAATCACAACTGTTGTTTCGTCAGTTTTCAAAGCTCCGGAACTTGTTCAGGTAACTTCTGTCGGTCCTACTCTTGGTGCGGAGTTATTTAAGAATTCTCTTATAGCTTTATCGCTGGCACTAATAGGAATTGTAGCTTATTTGACTTTCAGATTCCAATTTGATTATGCACTGGCGGCGATTTTGGGACTTGTGCACGATACATTATTTGTACTCGGTGTATTTTCGATTTTAGGGCTTGTTTACGGGGTTCAAGTCGATGCTTTGTTTGTAACGGCGTTACTTACCGTAATAGGTTTTTCTGTTCACGATACAATCGTTGTATTTGACCGTGTGAGAGAAAATCTTAAATATTATTCAAAGAAAATGTCGTTTGGCGAAATTATGAATTCAAGTATTAATCAAACTCTTGCAAGAAGTATTAATACATCTTTAACTACATTGATTACTCTTGCGGCGTTGTATTTCTTCGGCGGAGTAACAACAAAAGACTTTGTACTTGCAATGATACTGGGTATATTTATCGGTACTTATTCAAGTATATTCTTCTGTTCAACTCTTGTTGATATTTGGGAAGACGGCAAGAATTCAACTAAGCCTTTTGCGGCGTAAGATAGAAATATTAAAAAGCGGAGTCAATTTTAACTCCGCTTTTTTAATTATTAACGCAAACTCTGTTTCTGCCGCTTGTTTTAGCTTCATAAAGTGCTTTATCCGCACGTTCGAAAAGAGCTTCTCCGCCTTCAATTTTATCAAATTCCGCAAGCCCCATGCTTATTGTTACATTTATATCTTGTTTTTCAGGGCTGTCTTGGTTTATAGTTATAGGGGTATTTTCTACCGCTGCGCGCAAACGTTCTCCGACAATTTTAGCTTCATCTATTTTTGTAAACGGTAAAAGTACAGCAAATTCTTCGCCGCCGTACCTTGCAGGTATATCAGATTCACGAAGCGCATCTTTTATAATTCCGGCAACAGTTCTTAATACTTCATCGCCGGCTGCGTGACCGTAAGTATCATTTACCCGTTTGAAGAAATCAATATCAATCATCATTGCGCAAAGCGGATTGTTTTGACGTTTTGCAATCGCAATTTCTTGTCCCAAGCGTGTTTCAAACTGTCTGCGGTTATTCAGGTTTGTAAGAGCATCCAATGTTGCGTATTGTAGAATTGTTGAATACGTGTTTGCTCTGTTTATTGTAGCGGCAGCCTGTCTTGTAAGCTGTTCCAGATAATCTATATCACGTTTGGACAATTTTTCGATTGTGCTTCTTGCAACGATGCAGCCTGTTATTTCTTCTTCGGAAAGCAGCGGAAACGCACCTATTTTATCGTCATTGGTTAAAATATACGGATAATCCTTATCCAGTCTTTTTAGTGCATCAAAAACTCTCTCATCGTTGCATGCTTTTGGCCAAACTAGTTTAAATTCTTCTTCTTGCTTTAAAAAAACGTAAATTAAATGGTCGGATATAAATCTGTCCAGCATTTCTCCGATTAGAGGTACTATGTAGTTTATTTCATATTGTGTTTCAATAATCTTAGCAATATTTTTCATTGAATCATGAAATTCAACGTTAATTTGTGATTGTTCATTAAGAACTATGTTTTGAAGTTTTAATGAAATTTGAGCTCCGAAAATTTTCATAAGAAATAAAAATTCTATATCGACCGAAGTATTTTCAACAAAAATTAATTCAAGAATTCCAAAGACCATACCGTTTTTGACGATAGGCATGAATAGCGACTCAAGCTTAAAGCTTATTTCGCCTATAGTTTGCGGAAGCTTGAAAGCTTTATTGTTGATAACAAAGTCGTTCCCGTGAATTTCTTCATAAGCTCCGTAAATTGCATCCTTTCTTTCCGGTTCAATGATGTCATCAATTATGCACCAATCCTGTGCGTAATTTCTGAACGTTGATGTGTTCGGATCATAGACATAAATATTTAAACTTTTTATATCAATATATGAATTTACAAGCTCATTTAATTCATTTACAAGTTCCGATGAATCAAATTCTTTTATTAAAATATCAGCTGTTTTTGATAAAAATTGGAGATTTTTGTCGTTCATTCTTCCTCGTCTTTTTGTTCAAAATATGAAATTCCTGAGCATGTTTTAAAATTATTAAGCATAGCTTTGTCGAAGTCATCATCTGCGACTACTCTTCCGTGAACATAAGTGTAGCTCATACCTTCAATAGGTCCGTCGCTTAATTTTTGTGTATAATACTCATCACTTGTTATAAACCTTCTTGTAACTTCGTTCAGCAGATTAAAAATGTATGCGGTTTCTATTTGCGATGAACTTGGTGATTCGGATATAAGAATTGCGGCTTTTTGCAGTTCTGATATAGAGTCACGGTTTCTGTTTAATTGTCTTAACAAAACAGCTAAATTATAGTGCCCTTCAAACTTCATAGGAGCTATTTTGATAGCCTTGCAATAATCTAAGCCCGCAGCTTTGTATTCTCCTCTTAAATGATGGGCTACAGCGCGGTTGTAATACAAATCGTAGTTTTTCTTAAGTATTTTTAATGATTTTGTGTAGGCTTCTATTGCGTGTCCTAAATATTCATATATTAAGTGTTGTTTTTCGTAAGGAAGGTACATGGCTTTTTGTCTCCAAGCGACACCTTTATTGTAATAAGCAAGGCCTTTATTTCCTCTTACGCTCTTTATGTTAGAGTATACAAAAGGTATCCATAGTTGAAAAGGTTTAATTTTGGTTACAGCTTCAAATTGTTCAATCGCTTCATCAAAAAAACCTAAATCTTCCGAGTACACGATTCCGAGATTCATTCTTGCCATAACAAACTTTGGATGAGCTTCTATGGCGTGTTGATAAGCATCAACAGCCGAGTAGTAGTCTTCATGCACGGCATAAATATTTCCGAGATTAAACCATGCCTCATAGTGTTTAGGATATAACTTTAAACCGGTAAGGTAATATTCTAAAGTTTTTCCCATATTGTCGGCGGCATAAGCATTATCGCCTTTATGGATATAATATACCCCTTTTGCGTGTCTGTATTGCTCTTTAAACCAGCCTCTGCACAAATAACATACAAAAGCTATCGCTATTATTAATATAAGAGAAAATAATTTTTTACTGAAACGTTTCATACGCCCTGATTATACCATATTTATATTTAAATATACAGTTCTAGTATTTCATTAGATTGTCGATGTCCTGCATAATTAGTTCCGGAGTGAGACGATATCTTTCATATAATTCTTTCACGGGAACTCTGTCCGTAAATTCCTTTTTTGCGCCGTAGTTTAGAACTTTTATTTTGGAATTTGAATAGTATGCTGATATTTTTTGTCCGAAACCTCCGTCAAGGCATCCGTCTTCAAGTGTTATAACTATATCGTGGTTTGATTTAAGGTGCTCTAAAACATCTGTGTCCAGGCCTGTAAGGTAAATCGGGTTAATTAATGTTGCATTAATTCCCCATAAATCTTTAATATTTTGCTGTAGTTTTTCAGCAAGCCGGTAGAAGTTTCCTGCACCTATAATAGCAATTCTTGCTCCTTCATTTGTTACTTTAAATTTATTTAATACCGAATAGTCGGTTGTATCTTTAATTCCTGTCGAAACCATTTCCCCTGCCGGTACTTTAATAGCAACTGAATATTTATCTTGCGGTATAGCCCAATCAAGCATAGCAACATATTCTTCCTTGCATGTAGGCGCAAGATATACAATATTTGGGATATTACTTATCAAAGGAATATCAAAAATTCCCAAATGTGTCATATCAGCGCCGGAGATTCCTCCGCCGAAGACGAGAATAGTTGCAGGAGCGTTGTTTAGTGCAAAGTCTTGTGACAATTGGTCATAAGCCCTTTGTATAAATGAACTCATAACAGCAAGTACAGGTTTTCCGCCGTTTTTTGCAAGACCTGAAACATAACCGACTGCGTGTTGTTCTGCTATATCAACATCAACATAGTTTTCGCCCATTTTTTTTCGGAAAATTTGGGTAAATCCTGTCGCTCCGGGAGTGGCAGGTGTTACGGCAACTACGGTATTATCCTTTTTCTTTGCATTGTATAAATAATCCGCAGTTAAGGAATTATAATTATCAGGCATGTATCTTGATTTTCTTGTTCCCAGAGTATTCGGCAAAATCCAATGATATTGCTCTTTGTTTCTTTCGGCAGGTATATATCCATGCCCTTTTTGTGTATGTATATGAACAACAGTCGGTTTTTTAGTGTCTTTAACGGCATTAAACTGTTCTATAAGTTTTGTTATGTTATTACCGTTTTCTAAGTAGTAGTAATCATAACCAAGTGCTTTAAACATATTGTTTTCGGATTTTCCGTTTGATTTTCTGAGTTCTTTTAAGTGTTTATACAGACCTCCGTTCGGCGGGGCAATTGACATTTCATTGTCATTAATAACAATAATGAAATTGCTGTTAAGAACGGCAGCATTATTTAGTCCTTCCAGAGCTTCCCCTCCGCTTAGAGAACCGTCGCCTATAAGGGCTACAATGTTATATTCTTCACCTTTAAGATTTCTGGCTTTTGCCATTCCGCTTGCAAGGCTTAAAGATGTTGAAGTATGACCGAGTACAAAAAAGTCGTGTTCACTTTCTGCGGGATTAGAGTAACCTGAAATTTCTTTATGGTTAAGCGGATCTGTAAAGCCTTCTTTTCTTCCTGTCAACATTTTATGCGGGTAGGTTTGATGAGAGACATCAAATATGATTTTATCTTGCGGAGAATTGAATACATAATGAAGTGCGATGGTTGCTTCCACTATTCCCAAGTCCGAGCCGAGGTGACCGCCTACGGTGTTAGAATGTGTGAGGATTCCCTTTCTTATATCTTTTGCAAGTGCTTCCATTTGTTTTTTAGAAAGTTGTTTTACATCCGCAGGGCTTTCAATTTTATCAAGTACGGACTTTGTTTCTGTTTGTTCAGCAGCGTAAATGGAACTTTGTGCTAAAACAGCTAATGCAAGCAGCATAACAAGTTTTTTTATCATAATTCAGCTCTCCTTATATTTGCTAAATATTATGATAAATTATTTTCTCAGATATGTATATCTTTTAAGTTTTAGTAACAATTGGCAGAAACCGAATTTAATTTCGCACCGAAATATATATTTCGGTGCATACATCTTATAATCCTGCTAATTATTTAATTTCAAGATTTCTTTCTCTTTAATTGCGAGGTAAAGAGAAAGAAATCTTGGGCAAAGAAAGAGAAAACACGCAATAGTTTACTACATCCTCACTACGTTCGGATGTTCTTTTTAGTTCGGCTGCGCCGAATCTCTTACGCTCGCTATTGTTGCTTTCAGCAACACGCTCGCGGTACAAATGCGAACGACAACGAACCGAGCCCTCTGTTACCG
>CADCOS010000123.1 GCA_902803165.1 uncultured bacterium
ATTTGTACCGCGAGCGTGTTGCTGAAAGCAACAATAGCGAGCGTAAGAGATTCGGCGCAGCCGAACTTAAAAGAACATCCGAACGTAGTGAGGATGTAGTAAACAATTGCGTGCTTTTTCTTTCTTTGCTCAAGATTTCTTTTTTTAACTTTACTTTCTTGCTTGTAGTTTTATCTACAGGCTTTTCTCATTTACCCCCCTCTCAAACAAAAAGAAAGAAATCTTGAAATTAAATAATAAAAAAAGTATTAATCAAACCTAGGTTTTATTCGCTCATCATACAATTTAGTAATTGATTTATTTCATTTACTTCTTTGACTTTGCCATTAAGAACTTTTTGAGCAAATAAATTCTTTTCCATTTCTAAAAAATTCTTTGCTCTTTCAATAATTTGTAAATGTTCCGGCAAATCTGAATTAATATTACGATTTATTTTTTGTTTTTCAAATAAGTCTTTAATACTATTTATTGGAGTAGGGAGTAACCTGTAAATTTTGTCACGTAAATATTTTAAACATTCAACACAGTCTTTATCGGAACTTATTACTATGATTGACTCCGAACCGGGGAATTTTGATATATCAATACCAAAATTTTCAGCATTCATTTTCAGCCATTCCACACTGCTGTGATTACTTTCTGCAACGCTTTTCAACAGAGCATTCCAAATATTTTTTGCAAACGGCGAACTTCCCTCAAAAGAAATCATTTCTTGCCCTCTTAGCACTTTATAAACTTTTGCTATTTCAGGAATTATTGTATTTTTACTAAAACTTTTAATAAAAGTTTCCGCATCAGTTTCAATTGCAGGAAGTTCAAACTTGTAAATAAGCTTTTCTGCATGCAGAGGGGTATTAGGTATTTTATAAAACCCTTTGAATGAGTCAGATGTAATTGAATTAATTTGCATAATCAATCCTTTGTTGTTGTACTGTTTAAAATAAACCCCCTAAAAATATTTTTTGCTATTTATAATTTATTCCTATATTTACCCTCTATATTTACCCCTTTTATTTACCCCCTATATTTACCCCTTACCCATAAACTTTACCCTATATATAATTTGTTCTATAATCTTTTTATGGATAAAAAAGTCATATCTACAAACAGAAAAGCATATCATGATTATCTTATATTTGATAAATATGATGCCGGCATAGTCTTAACCGGAACAGAAATCAAATCTGTTCGAAAAGGCATGTTTAACCTAAAAGACAGTTTTGCAAAAATAGAAGATGGTGAAGTTTTTCTATATAACATGCATATTTCACCATACGAACACGGCAACAGATTTAACCATGAACCGGAAAGGGTAAGGAAATTACTGCTAAAAAAACAAGAAATTTTTAAAATGCTGGGGAAAATAAAGAAAGAAAACTATACAATCGTTCCTTTGGAATTGTATTTATTGAAGGGTTTTGCTAAAATAGAAATAGGCTTGGCAAAAGGTAAGAAAATTTACGATAAACGTGAATCCATCGCTAAGAAATCACAAGAACGTGATATCGCTCGAGGTAAAAGAAGATAATATTAGGGATTAAGGAGTTTAGTATATGTTCAGCAGAGAATTAATATTACAGAATTTAAATTCTGAAAACTATTATATAGATAAGCATTCTCTTGATTTATTTTTAAACGATTGGAAAATTGAATCCATATACGAAGATGAGTCCGGTGTTGAATTTTATGATGATTTGGCATTAGACAGAATTAAAAAAGGAATT
Organism: uncultured bacterium; assembly: GCA_902803165.1. Lineage (GTDB taxonomy): Bacteria > Cyanobacteriota > Vampirovibrionia > Gastranaerophilales > Gastranaerophilaceae > CAG-196. Next base: position 1,725 of record CADCOS010000123.1, read on the forward strand.
GCATTAAAATCCCAAGGTTACAGCGATGAACAAATTATATCAAAACTTCAAAGAATTGAGCCGAAAGTAGAAAAATCTTCCGAACCTGTACAACCTATTTTAGTAAAGGACTACCTTGAACCTAAAGAAGAAGAAAAGGAAAAAGAAGAAGAGGAACACATCGTTACGGACTTAACACCAAGGGCGGAAAAAAGTTTTACACTTGACGTAACATCACAAACACTTCAAATGCTGGCGGAAGCTGTAGCTAAAAAAATAAGCGATGACATAACGAACTCTGATATGGCAACTCGTTTAATTGAAGCCGGCGGTTACAAAAAAGATAATGAAATTCTTGCGAAACAGGTTCAAGAACTTTTAGAACACAATAAAGAGTTGTCGGCAAGAATTGAACAGCTTGAAAGCCATACTTCAAGAAGTTTTTGGAAAAGAATTTGGGGGCAAAAATAAATTATCCTGATTTTTTAAGAAAACTTGATTTAAAACTAAACGCTTATTTTGAATCATTTGGTGAAAATATTTGCTGTCAGAAAGGCTGTTCGTTATGCTGCGAAAAAGGTGAATATCCAATATCTGATATTGAATTGGAATATTTGATGAGCGGATATATGCAGCTTGCACCCGAAATCAAAATTCAAGTGCAAAACAATATTAAAGAAATGAAAAAAGGTGAAGCCTGCCCTTTTTTGATAAACAAAGAATGTTCTCTTTATAAATATAGGCCTATAATATGCCGTGTCCACGGATTAGCGTACATTTATAAAGATAATAACGTAAAACTTCCGCATTGTGTAAATGAGGGTAAAAATTTTTCAAAACAATATAAGAATAACTACTTTGAAGGAACTCCGATAAATAACAACTTAGATACGGAAATACTGCTGGAAGGTTTATACTCCGAAATCAGAAATTTGTATGATTGGATAAAACATGATTAATTCTTCATCTGTATTTTAGTGTGGTATAATAGACTTGTGAAGAGATTTATCCGAAATTTAATATTTAAATACAGAAGTATGAAACTGCTTGATAAATATATTTTGAAGCAGGTTATAGCTATGTTCATAATGGGTGTATTAGTTTTCACCTCTATTATATTTGCTTCTGATACATTTATAACACTAATCAAGCAAATTGCTAAATACGGTATTCCTTTTAAAATTGCGTTTATGATAATAATACTACACCTGCCTGCCGTATTTGTAATGACAATTCCTATGGGTGTATTACTCGCAACTGTCATGACACTGAACGGACTCAGCCTAAGTTCCGAAATTACAGTCATGAGAGCATGCGGAATCAGTATCAACAGAATTGCAAAACCAATATTTATATTTGCATTAATTATGTCTTTAACAAGCTTTTTTATAAACGAATCAATTGTTCCTATAATGACAAAACAGTCAACTGATTTAGCTTTATATGCATTCGGGCAGAAAAATATTCCCGAAGGTAAACAAAATTTTACTTTTAAAGAAATTAAACCGGGCGGTACATTAAAACGTCTTTTCTATGTCGGCTATTGCACTGATAAAGTACTCCACAATGTAACCGTACTGGATGCATCAAAGGATGATACAATTCAAATATTGCAAGCTAAAGAAGGAGGAACTTCTCCTGAAGGATGGAAATTCCAAAAGGGCGCTATTTATACGATTACAGACAGCGGTAAAACATTAGATACGACTCTTTTCAATGATACAACGGTTAATTTCGGAATGGACTTATCCAAAGAAATGGAAAGAAATCTTGCAAATGAACATAATTTTATTCAGCTCGTAAAATTTATCACCAAAGAAAATCGTCCGGATTTGAGAGTTGATTTGTATGATAAAATTGCACTGCCGTTAACAACTATAGTATTAGTACTGATTGGTGTTCCTTTAGCTATTACTCCGCCAAGAGTGAGATATAACAGAGGATTCCTATTCAGCATTCTTATAATTTTTGCTTACTACTTGATAAGAGCCCTGTCCGTTTCAATGGGAGAAGCCGGAACTCTTATTCCTGTACTTGCAGCATTTATGCCTAACATAGTATTGACTATAATAGGAATCGGTCTGTACTACAGAAAAGTTTACACTATTTGTTAATTATGGATAATTTAAAAGAAATTTTAAAAAATTATACAAAAGATGATTATGCGGAAAACAAAATAAATCTGCATATTCATACTGTTTGCTCGGACGGAGAGGGTGACGCGGAACAAATCATAAAATCCGCAAAAGACAAAGGGTTTAAACTAATTTCAATTACGGATCATAATACAGTCGAAGCTCACAAAACTCTTTCGGATGAAATGCTTATAACAGGTGTTGAATTTGACTGCTGGATTGGATATGTTTTTATACACCTTTTAGCTTACGGAATTGATATCAACAATAAAGAATTACAAAGGTTTCTGGCAAAAGACAAAAAGGGAACGGAAAGTGTTATAGTTAGACTATTTTCAAGGAGAAATGTCCCTGAGTTAATAAAAACCATTCATAATGCGGGAGGAATAGCCGTACTTGCTCATCCGGCATGCTACTGGGCTATCAATCTTGAAAGTTTAGTAAAGAAACTGATTGAATTAGGCTTAGACGGCATAGAAACATATTATCCATACCCGAGGTTCAGACGTTATGTAAAATTTCATACTGCCTCGGATGTAATAAAAATCGCACAAAAACATCCCGATTTAATTATGACAGGCGGGACCGATTTTCACGGTAAAATTTTCTAAATTAGTTTGAGCCTAAGGAACTGTGAAAAGTTCTTGATATTACATCGTCTTGCTGTTCTTTAGTTAATTTATTAAAATTAACGGCATAACCTGAAACTCTGACAGTTAACTGCGGATACTTTTCAGGGTGAGCTTGAGCATCTATTAAAGTTTCTCTGTTGAATACGTTAACATTCAGGTGATGTCCGCCTTTTTCAACATATCCGTCTAACAAATTAATCAAATTTTCTTCTTGCTGAGTTGTCATTTTTATACCTTTCAAAATTTTATACTATTTATATTGAATGATGAATACTTTCTCTTTCTTCAGACTGTTTTTTTATTGTTTTATTGATTAAAGGTGTCATATAACTGCTCGTATACTTTTCATTACCTGTTACGACCCCTTCACAACATCCGCAATCAATATTTAAATCTAAATCCAAATCACCCATAAATACTTCATCCTTTCCGAGTGCATTAGGAATAATCGAGAAGGTATTTGAGATACCGTCTTGTGCATCCTGGAACGGCAATTTAGCAACAGACGACAGTGATGCTACCGCACCATTTACATCTCTTCCGTGCATAGGGTTAGCACCGGGAGCCAACGGAACGCCTTGTTTTCTGCCGTCAGGAGTGCTGCCTGTTTTCTTACCATATACAACATTCGAAGTTATTGTTAAAATAGACATCGTCGGAATTGAATTTCTGTAAGTATTATGAGTCCTTAACAAATTCATAAATTTATGAACAATGTCAACAGCTATAGAGTCAACTCTGTCGTCATTATTTCCGTATTTCGGATAATCTCCTTCTACCTCATAATCAACGACTATACCGTTTTCATCACGAATTGTTTTTACTTTTGCATATTTTATCGCAGAAAGTGAGTCTGCAACTACAGAAAGACCTGCTATACCCGTTGCAAAGTATCGTTTTACATCTCTGTCATGCAAAGCCATTTGCGAACGTTCATAGCAATACTTATCGTGCATGTAATGAATTACATTTAAAGTATTCACATAGAGCCAGGACAGCCAATCTAACATACTATCATATCTTTCCATAACTTCATCATAATCAAGGTACTCAGAAGTTATCGGTCTGTATTTTGGACCAACCTGCTCTTTCAGTTTTTCATCAACCCCGCCGTTTATTGCATACAAAAGACACTTAGCAAGGTTTGCTCTTGCGCCGAAGAATTGCATTTCTTTTCCTACAACCATAGATGAAACGCAGCATGCAATTGCATAATCATCACCATGAATTTGTCTCATCATATCATCATTTTCATATTGGATTGATGATGTCGTTATAGAAATATGTGCAGCATACTGTTTAAAGTTGTGCGGTAATCTTGTTGACCAAAGAACAGTCATATTAGGCTCTGGTGCTGTTCCAAGATTTTCTAAAGTATGTAAGTATCTGAACGAATTTTTTGTAACCAGAGGTCTGCCGTCTACACCGACGCCTCCTATTGATTCCGTTACCCAAGTAGGATCTCCAGAAAATAAAGAATTGTATTCAGGAGTACGCGCAAACTTAACCAATCTGAGCTTCATGATAAAATGATCAATTAATTCCTGTGCTTCGGATTCTGTAATTAAACCTCTTTTTAAATCTCTTTCAATGAAAATATCCAAGAATGTTGAGGTTCGTCCGATACTCATTGCAGCACCGTTTTGTTCTTTTACAGCAGAAAGATATCCAAAATATAACCACTGAACAGCCTCTCTTGCATTAGAAGCCGGTTTTGATATATCAAACCCGTAAGTAGCGCCTAATTCTTTCATTTCTTCTAACGCTCTTATCTGTTCGGCCAATTCTTCCTTTAACTGTATCTTTTCAGGAGTCATTGTTCCATGAACAGATGCATGCTGTTCAATTTTATCTTCTATTAGGCGGTCAATACCATACAAAGCTACACGCCTGTAATCGCCTATAATTCTGCCTCTTCCGTACGCATCAGGAAGTCCGGTTAAAATACCGGCATGTCGAGCCGCCCTCATTTCTGGCGTATAAACATCAAATACACCTTGGTTATGAGTTTTTCTATATTTCGTAAATATTTCACTTACTCTGGAACTGACAGCATAACCATAAGACATACAAGCCGTTTCCGCCATCCTGATTCCGCCGAATGGTTGCAATGCACGTTTCAAAGGTTTATCTGTTTGCAGACCTACAATTTTTTCTAAAGGTTTATCAATATAACCTGCACCGTGTGAGTTAATTGTTGAAACAATATCAGTGTCCATATCAAGAACGCCGCCATTTTCACGTTCTTTCTTAAACAATTCCAAACACTCATTCCACAGTGTTTTTGTAGCATCCGTAGGTCCTGCCAAAAAGCTTGAATCACCGTAATACGGAGTATAATTTCTCTGTATAAAATCTCTTACATTTATTTCAACTTGCCATTTACCGCCATTAAAGTCTGACGACGAACATACACCCTGTTCTTTTGTTAGTTCAGGCATTACAATCTCCTTTAAAACAATCTGCTATTTCCCAAGTCTGCCGGCATAAAATGTCTTTTCAAATAATAAACATAATACCATACCGGTATCATATTATAACATATAAAAACTGCTATTGGGAAAATTGTTAAGAAATATTTTAATTATAAATTTCTTTTCTAATTCAAAATATCAATATGATTGAGCGGCCAAAATACAAATACTGCCCTTCCGATAAAACGTTCTTGTGAAAGCGGTCCCCAAAATCTGCTGTCTTGAGAATTTCCTCTGTTATCACCCATCATAAAATAATGACCTTGTGGTATTACAAAAGGCCCGCAGTACATCCTTTCATTACATTTATGAAAATCTTTATCGCTCATAATGTAATCCTCTTCAAGAGGAACATCATTAATAAACACTTTATAAGAACCGTTTTGCAATTGTTTTATTTCAAATTTTTCCCCCGGTAAACCTATTACTCTTTTAATATATGCAATATCTTTACAGAAGAAACCTGTCAATCTGCTAAATACAGCCCACGGAGTAGTTTTTAATTTTACGAAAGGCGGATAAAAAATCATTATATCACCGCGTTTTGGAGTATTTTCAAAGCTTTTTTTATTTATAATATTAGGAAATTTTGTTAACTTTTCAACTACAATTCTGTCTTTTTCAACAAGTGTAGGTCTCATAGAACCGGAAGGTATCCAACGTAATTCTGCGACAAAGAACCTTATTAATATTACTGCGACTACAACAAAGACCACAGTATCAATTGTTTCTTTTAAAAACGCTTTTACTTTTTCTTTATCAATCATAATCCGTTAACTAAGCTCTCTAATTCAACTCTCCACCCATTATCAGGCATTTTTTTAATAAGATTACGCATCTCTTCCTTATAATTATCCGATAAAATTTTTGCTTTTTCAATCCCTAATATATCTACTATATTATAGATACCGTTTTTTTTATCTTGAACTGCGGAAGATTCACTAAAATCATTATTTAACTGAAAAGAAACACCGTATAATTTTGCAAAACTTTCAGTGTAATCAAATTCTTCAGAAGAAACAATAAGACAGCTTTTTAGCATTGCATAAAATAATTCTGCCGTTTTTCCTTCGCATATATCTATATATTCTTCTACGTTAGGTTTTTTATTTCTCAATAAAAATTGTTTAATCTCAGCCTTGCTCATTTCTTGAACACATTTATTAAAAGAATTTAAAATATCAAAATTTTCTATGCCCGATAATATATTTACAGCAGCTGAAACCAGATAATCTCCGCAAATTACAGAAATTTTAGGCGAAAATTTCTTCCAAACCGTTAAATTTCCTCTTCTGTAATCAGCATCATCAATAACATCGTCATGAAGCAATGATGCATTATGAATCAATTCACCTGCAGTAATAATTTTAAGCACATTCTCCGATATACCGATATTGTGAGTTTTTAAATAACTCAAACAAAGCTTTGATCGAATCATTTTTGAGCCTTTTGTCAAGAAACCGGACAACTCAAAATCAGGTAAAATATCCTCTACCTGATTTTTAATTATTTGTTTAATCTTCTCTGACTCAAATTCGAACATCAACACGATAATAACATAAAAACACAGAGATTACTCAATCAAACGAGTACTCTTTCTATATCAATCAGACCTAATTTTATTGATTTAATAGACGCTTGAACTCTATTTGTAACATTTAATTTTTCATAAATTGACTCTAAATGCGCTTTAACAGTATGTACCGATATACTTAATTCATCAGCAATTTCTTCATTTTTTAAACCTTTGCACAACAAATATAAAACAAAGCTCTCTCTTTCCGTTAATGTCTGCATTTCGATTAAACCTCTTTCAAACTTCCAATATATTATTGATACAATACAAAAGGTTTGAATTGAATAGGGTAAATGGCTATTTTTATTCTTGCAATTATCTTCTCAGATATGCAATTAAACCTTTTAAAGCCAATAAATAACTTTGCTTACCAAACCCTGCAATTGTTGCAACACACACGCCGGATAGAAGTGATGTATGCCTGAATTCTTCTCTTTTATATATATTTGTCATGTGAATTTCTACCGTAGGAATATTTACAGCTGATATCGCATCTCTTATTACAACACTTGTATGAGTGTAACCGCCTGCATTTATTAATATTCCGTCATACACACCCAGTGCGTGCTGAATTTTCTCAACAATCTCTCCTTCAATATTACTTTGCCATACATCTAATTCACACCCCAAATTTTTACTTTCCGATATCATTTCCGCTTCAATATCTTCAAGAGTTTCTTTTCCGTATTTTTCAGGTTCTCTTACACCTAACATATTAAGATTTGCACCATTAATTAAAAGCAGTTTCATATAAATTTCCTCTTTCTATTTCAATTATTCTATTATACAATATAAGCAGTAATAGTAAAAGAAGGGAATTGAGATTATGGTAAATAAACGTTGGTACGACAGCGATCCGATTTTAAAAGAAGCGTTAGAACTTTTAAGATTACAGCCGGTAGAGACTCAAACAGAAGCCGCAGAATTCATGCTCAAATTACAAGAACAAGTTGCTGCTGAAGTAATTGACCATGTATATGAAATAATTAACACCTATCAAGGAAAAGGAAACCGTTGGTACGACAATGATCCAATGATGATAAAAGCCGTTGAACTATTGAGAAATGCACCTGCAAACATACAAAGAGTAGCTGCACTGAAACTTTTGGTTGCACTTGAACAAAAATCATTTGAAGGGGTTGAGCTCTAATATGAAAGATGTTCAAAACCAAGAAGATTCAAGAGGTATTGATATCCAAAAAGTAGGTATAAAAGGGCTTGAAATTCCGCTTACAATACAAAGAAAAGATGATGAAGACAAAGTAATTTATGCCACTGCAACGACAGGTGTGTCATTGCCTGCACACTACAAAGGCACACACATGTCCAGATTTGTTGAAGTGCTTAATGAATGGCGCTCTAAAAAATTACTGGGCATTGATATCAAAGGCTGCGTTGAGGAATTGGTAAAACGTCTGGATGCAAAATGCGGTTACTTGAAATTTGAATTTAAATATTTTATTGATAAAATTTCACCCGTTACAAACATTTCCGCACCTATGTGCTATGATTGCTCATTTGAAGGATTTCTTGAAAACTACGGTGAAGAAGATGAAGAATACAAATTTTGTTTAGGAGTTAAAGTTCCCGTCACAACACTTTGTCCATGTTCAAAAGAAATTTCCGAATACGGAGCTCATAATCAAAGGGCAATCGTTTCAGTAAAAGTCATTTACCCTGAAGAAGAACATATATGGCTGGAAGATTTAATTTCATCAATCGAAAAATGCTCATCATCCGAGCTTTATCCGCTCTTAAAAAGAGAAGACGAAAAATATGTGACCGAACACGCATACGACAATCCTAAATTTGTTGAAGATGTCTTGAGAGATGTTGTTCTGATGCTAAGAAAAAACGAAATAATAGACTCCTTTGAAGTAGAATGTGAATCCTTGGAAAGTATTCACAACCACTCAGCGTGGGCATATCAAGCGGAATAAAAACCAATTTAACTAAGCTATTTCTGACTTTGATTTATTAGGTAAATGCAAGAGTTCAGCAGGTTCTACCCCGAATCCTGTTTTTGTTTCTGTTTTTTCTTCCTCTAATTCAACCATTTCTTTTGTAATTTTAAAGGTTTTTATAGACGAATCCGACGGAATATCATACATTACATCAAGCATCAATTCTTCAACAATTGATTTTAATGCCCTTGCGCCCGTTTTTCTTCTTATCGCTTTTTCAGCAATCAAATCGACAGCTTCCGGTTCAAATTCCAATTCCACGCCATCCATTTCCAGTAAACATTTATACTGTTTTAGAACAGCATTTTTAGGTTCTGTTAATATCATTTTTAAAGTATCTTTATCCAGAGCATCCAAAACTGCATATACAGGAATTCTTCCGATAAATTCAGGAATTAAACCAAATTTTAATAAATCCTCAGGTTGTAATTTTTTCAAAAGCTTAGAAGCCGCTTGCTCTTTTTCAGCCTTTGTAAGAGAAGCTTTTCCGAAACCTACGGAAGAACCTTCTTTTACACGGTGTTCAATAATTTTATCCAAATCTACAAACGCACCGCCTACGATAAACAGAATATTGCTTGTATCAATTTGTATCATATCCGCTTGCGGATGCTTACGACCTCCTTGCGGAGGAACATTTGCGACCGTACCTTCTATAAGCTTTAATAATGCCTGCTGTACGCCTTCACCGGAAACATCTCTTGTAATTGAAGTATTTTCAGATTTACGTGCAATTTTATCAATTTCGTCGATATAAATTATGCCTCTTTCGGCTTTTTTAGCGTCAAATTCCGCATTTTGATATAATCTTAATAATATATTTTCAACATCGTCACCGACGTAACCTGCTTCGGTGAGTGTTGTTGCATCAGCCACAGCGAAAGGAACATCAAGCATTTTTGCCAGAGTTTGTGCCAATAAAGTTTTACCGCTGCCTGTCGGACCTACGAGTAATATATTGGATTTTTGAATTTCCACTTTGTCCTTATCAGCATTATTGTTGTGTTTTAATCTTTTGTAATGGTTATACACAGCAACGGAAAGCACTTTTTTCGCATCATCCTGACCTACTATATGTTCATCTAAATATGCCTTTATCTCATGCGGCTTCGGAATTGGTTTATCACTTTCTTCTTTACCGCTTTTCTTAGCAGATTCTTTTTCTTGAGGGTTTTTCTCTTTTCCTTCAAAAAATTCTTCGTCTAAAATTTCATTGCATAACTCAACACATTCGTCACAAATAAATACATCAGGCCCTGCAATAAGCTTTTTTACCTGATCTTGTGTTTTTCCGCAAAATGAACATTTTAATCTGTCGTTTGATGGCATATATATTTACCTATATTGTGTACTTTCTTGTCTTTTATCAAGGAAGGCTATATTAGCCTTCCTTTGTAATAACTTTATCAATCATACCATATTCAAGTGCTTCTTGAGGAGTCATGATATAATCACGGTCAGTGTCTTTTTCAATTTTCTTAATAGATTGACCTGTATTTGAAGCCATTATTTCATTTAATGTCTTTTTAATTCTCAAGATTTCTTGTGCTTGAATTTCGATATCGGTAGCCTGACCTTGAGCGCCGCCTAAAGGTTGGTGAATAAGAACTCTTGAATGAGGAAGAGCCATTCTCTTACCTTTTGTACCTGAACATAAAAGGAATGCACCCATTGATGCAGCTTGTCCTAAGCATATAGTTTGAACATCGGCTCTTATATGTTGCATTGTATCGTATATTGCAAGACCTGCGGTTACGCTTCCTCCCGGTGAATTGATATATAACATAATATCTTTTTCCGGATTTTCGCTGTCTAATAGCAATAATTGAGCTACGACAAGATTTGCAACCATATCATCTATAGCTGTTCCCAAGAATATAATTCTTTCTCTCAACAATCTTGAAAAGATATCAAAAGACCTTTCCCCCCTTGAAGATTGTTCAATAACTACAGGTACAAAACTCATTTTCTTATTCCTTTCTTCTTATACTAAAATCTCAATTATAATTATACATTACATATAAACAGTTACAATAATCAATTCGTATGAGATTTTATAGCAATAACTATTTTAACATGAATATATTGATTTTACTAATCAAGGATTTGAAAAATTCTGAAAAATGACAATTTTTCGACTTTGCTTGGTTGCCGGCATTAAACGAGTTTCGGATTGCTTACGCAATCCTGTCACTCTCTGCC
>CADCOS010000124.1 GCA_902803165.1 uncultured bacterium
ATAGGATGATTAATATGAAAACAGAAGCAATAAAAGCAGAAATTGCAGAGAATTATAAACAATTATCTCAGTTAGCACATGTCAAGCAGGAAAAGGAAAATATTGTTCCAACTTGGGGACTTGTATACAAGCATAACGGAACATCGGGTTTTATCAATCAAATAGGTGTAATTGAAAGGAATCGTTCTTCTATTCGTATTACAAGCGGAAACGAATTACAACTGAAAAAGAAACCCTTCTATTTGACTTGGAAAAGAGCTTTGAATAATATAAACTCAATGCTAAAAAATACTATAGAAAATATTAATAATAGTGAAGTCGTAACAAAAAGAGTTGTTAATATTTTATGCTTTCCGGAAAGCTTTGCAGAAAAATTAGCCAAGATATCAAAACATTAAAATTGTTTTTCATACCTGATATAATTCTATAACCCTATTTTCTGATTAAGCTTAAAGTGATCAATAAGTTTTATTATAGAAAGCATTTCTTCAAACATTTGAAAGTATTGTTTGCTGTCGTTCATAGGTTTCTTTATAGATGCAATAGAAAACAGGTCTTTAGTTGTAGCTAATCCTATTATAAGGTACTTATCAAAAAATGCGCAGCGCACGTTATCAGCAGAAAATGCCACTTTCATTCTTTTTAACCGTTCCATAAAAGAGGGGGTAATTAGATATCTTGCTTCAACTTCGTCTGTAGAATATACTTTGTAGGTTTTATTAAATTCAACATCTTCAAGTTTTATTTCATTAAGATGTTTAAATGGCTTTAAATCAATAAATTGTTTTGGTTTAATAACCGTATGCCCGCTAAAGGACTTATTCATATCAAGGACTACAAAAACACCGTCAAAAACACTGTGTCTGTTCTTACCGCTGCCGGTACTAAAAGATGATTCAACAATATCAATGTTGACTCCATCCCAATCGCCTATAAAAATATCATCCTTTGACATATCTGACGCCGGTACAAGTCCTGAGCTTTCGTAAAACCTTTCTCCTAAGGTTTGTTTAGTTATATTTAAGGTTATTTCATTCATCCAAACCAGATTTCCAAAACATTTGCAAACTTTAGGCATAATTCTTTCTTTTATTTTTGTTTCAAATTTATGCTGAAACCAAAACCAAATAGAAGGTGGAATGGCAAGAAGCATAAAGATCTCTCCTTCTTTTTTCCCTTCCGGCGCCAAATAAATGTACAATAATGCCAGTACTGCTGCCAAAGAAAGCGCAAAAAGAATATTGGCTTTTAAAAGTACCGATTTTCTTTCACTTTCAAATTTTAATAAAAACGGCAATAATTCACTATTGTACTTTTGTAAAAATTCATGCCTAATTTGAGAATATCTGTTTTTATTATTTTCGTCCATATTATATAATTATTATTTTAAATAGTCAGATGCATTTATAGGTTTAGTTTCAGCCTCATCAACTTCAAAAAATTCTTTTTTAGAAATCCCGAGCATTGCTGCGATAACAGATGACGGAAATATTTCGACAGCATTATTTAATTCAAGAACAGCGGAATTGTAAAATCTTCTTGCAGCTGCAATATGTTCTTCAACCTCGTTGTATGTTTGCATTGCAGTCATCATTGTTTGGTCGGATTTTAGCTGCGGGTAATTTTCAACAGACACTAAAAGCTGTCCCATCTTTCCTTGAATAACAGTATCTAATTTAAGCTTTTCATCTGCATTGTTCAAAGTTCCGGCAAGTTTCATTGCCTGACTTCTTAATTCAGTAATTTCAGACATTAAACTTTTTTCATGTTCCATAAATTTTGAAGCTATAGTTAATATATTCGGTATCAAATCGTACCTTTTCTTTAATTGAACATTTATGCTTGAAAAAGCTTCCTGAACTTTGTTTTTCTTGAGTATAACAGCCACGTAGAGTCTGTATAAAGAAAAACAAACTATTACTGCGGCAGCTATTAATACAATCATTTTAATATGCATAATATCCATAAATTTTTCTCCCTTTTTTGTATACTATCAAATGTAATTTAGAACAAAATCATATATCTAAAGTATTATTGATAAACATTACCATATACCCAATATGAGCGTAAAACTTTTTTAACATAATTTTTTGTTTCCGGATAAGGAATTTGTTCAACAAATTCGTCCGTGTCGCTATATATAAATTTATTTATCCAGCCGGATACAGAACCAATCCCTCCGTTATATGCAGAGATAGCGTATAAGTCTTTGTTTCCAGATACTTTCATAAGCCCTTCATAGTAAGAGCTGCCGGCTTTTATATTATTATCAACAGAGAAAATATCTCCGATTAATCCTATTCTTTTTGCAGTTTCACTATACGTTGCAGGCATTAATTGCATTAAACCGGCTGCACCTACCGAGCTTCCTGCAAAAGGATTAAAATGGCTTTCTTCTTTTAGTATAGATTGGAGTATTATCGGATTATTTGTTCCTCTGTATTTATAAATTTTGTCGTAATAATGTAAAGGGTAGATTAACCGCCATCTCAAATCACTGAACGGAGGTTTAACAGGCAATTCTTCCATTGCTTCTCTTGCCATTACAGCAGATATTGTATAGTCGCCTTTCTGGTATGTAATCCAGCTTTGAATAAATTTATCTCTTTTGCACAATTCTTCAACTAAATCGTAATCTTTAAGAAGTGCAAGTCTTACAACCAAATTATTATCTACGGATTTTTTATACGGGAATACTACAGGTTTTGCAATTAATTCTGTATAAGGAAGCGCCCCGTCAGCTTTGTATAAATTATAATTTGCTCTGTATGCATAGTAAGAATCAGGGTATTCGGCAATTGTTTTTTTATAATAAGAGTTAGCGCTCTCGTAGTGTTTAAGTTTAAATGCAATTCTTCCCATAAAATACGTTATTGCAGG
>CADCOS010000125.1 GCA_902803165.1 uncultured bacterium
TCTTTCAGCAGTTCTGCGTGAAATATTAAAATGCTTTTGAATATCAGCAAGGGTTACGCCCAAAACTTTTGACTGCATCAAAATCAACAAGTCCAATATATCTGATATTCTTGAATATCTTGGTTTATCTTCCATAATCATAACTCCAATATACAAAATTACTCTGTCACATACGGACATAATTATTTTAACATAAAAAACTTTTATACACCCGTTTCTGACATACTAACCCCTTATAATCAAAATATAAAAGAGAAAGGATAATTATATGAAAGATTCCAGAACCCAAACCAATATTGATACAATAAATGGTTTTATCAAAAAATATGGCAAACTGAAGAAAAAGAAATTTAAAGTTAAATTATTTGGAATTGATACATTTGGTTGTGAAATTGCCGATAAACTTGCAACGACAAATATTAAAAATATTGATATGTATGGTTTGAATTGTGATAAAGAGCTTTTACAAAACTGTTTTGCTAATTTAAAACATAAAATTTTAATTGGCAAAAAAGTTACAAAAGGTTTAGCATGCAGCGATGATAATGAACTCGCAAAAGAAGCTCTTTTAAGTTCGGAAAATCAAATAAAAAATTTAATGAAAGATGCGCATGTTTTATTTTTAGTAATTTCTCACGATTCAGCATTCGGAAGAAACAGCCTTTTTCATTTTGCTGATTGGGCAAATGAGTTGGGTATTGCTCTTTTTATAATTATTTTAACTCCTAAAAATCCCAAGAAACCTGTTCCCAGAAGAAAACTGGAGGTCAGAAATTACAACATTGAGGGGCAAACTCTCTATGCAGTTCCGTACAGAATGATTGTAAAAAAGACCAAATCTAGAAAATTAAATGATGATTTTAAATGTGAATTTACAAATGTTGCAATTGAGCAAATCTTTAAAGGGATTCTCAAACGCGTAGCAAATATCGACAATATTTACGGAGATTTAAAATAAATATGAAACATTTTGATTTAATTGATGCTGCAGGAATTCAAGATGTACAGAATTTTGTAAAAGGTTTGTTAAATAGAATCTTAAAGGATTCCAATTTACCGACTGCAATTTTTATAACAACAGATTTAGGCAAAAATATTATAGAAAAATTTCTTAATTATACTGATTTAGAAACCGACTTGGGAAAAGACAGTGCAAAGTTAATTGCAGAGGCAATTTATATGAAATATAAGCCGAATTTTTCGCTTGAAGAAATAACAGATGAATGTTTAAGAATTTCTGAAGATGAATTTTGTTTGGACCACCTGTTTATTGATGAAGTAAGCAACATAACAGTTAAAAACAAGAAATTTAATAATAAAGATGAAGAATTGATTTATATAACTGATAAATTAGCGCAATTATCAGACAAATTAGATATGACAACAATTATTTTTAAGAATTTGGAGGTAATATAAGATGAATTACATTACGCAATTAAATGTTCATAGTGATTATGAATTGGGGCAAAGTCTTATCAAAATAGATGATTATATTGATTTTGCAAAAAAGAACAATTTAAAAACTATTGCATTAACTGACAATTCTATATTATCCGGAGCTGTAGAATTTTACCAAAAAGCAGTAGAAAACGGAATAAAACCAATTATCGGCACTAAATTTAATATATGCAAAAATAGTGCAGAATCCGGTCGTAAAAAAACACTATCCGAAATATTGCTATACGCAAAAAATAACGAAGGTTTTGAAAATCTAATTCAATTGTCCAATTATGCAAATACAAAAGGCAATTTTGAAAAGTTCAGAATTGATTTTGATGTTTTGAGCAAGTATTCGAAAGGTCTAATATGCGTAACATATGAATTATTGCCCAATAAAACTAATTCACAATTAATAGAACAAATAAAAAAGTATGAAAATATTTTTGGAGAAGATTTATATATCGGATTAAATGAAGATGAAATTAATATACGCAATGAACATTTTATTAACCTGATAAATATTGCCAAGAAACTGAAAATAAAACCTGTTATTACATGTGAGGCAAGATATTTTAAGAATAATGAATTCCCAAAATTTAACTCTTGGTATAGTGAAAGGTTGGATTATGACAGACCTAATAAAGAATATTTGTGGGGGTATTTTCATTATCGGTCACTTGATGAATTAAGAAAAATTTACCATTTTTTAGACAGTAAGCCGTTTAATGAATATATTTCAAATATTGATGAAATCATTCAAAAATGTAATGTTGATTTAGAAAAATTTTATAATTTTTCAAAATTACCAAAGTATAATACACCAAAAGGTCATACCTCGCAGGATTATTTGGAAGAACTTGTTAAAAAAGGGGTTGCTGAAAGATACTCAAAAATTACCGATGAAATTAAAAATCGATATGAATACGAATTGCAGGTAATAAAGCAAAAAAATCTGGCAGATTATTTTTTAATTGTTTGGGATTACATAAAATATGCAAAAGAAAATAACATTCCGTATGGTTTAGGACGAGGTTATGCAACATGCAGCGTTATTTGTTATGCACTTGAAATTACACACATTGATCCTATAAAAAACAATTTGTATTTTGAGAGATTCTTAAATCCTGAAACAGATACGCTACCAAGTATAAATATTGATGTCGGGGCATCCGAAAGCAAAAATCTTTTAAAATACATAAACCAAAAATACAAAAATCGAACTGTAAAAATATCTGCGCACGTAACATTTTCTCCTGTAGCAAATTTTATGTGGATATGCAGATTATATGATATTCCTTATTCAGAGTGCAAAACTCTGTGCA
>CADCOS010000126.1 GCA_902803165.1 uncultured bacterium
GAATCCAGTTAATTAAATGGAAAATTGAAAATGGAAAGTGGAAAATTAGAATTCCGTCATTCTGAGGAACAAAGTGACGAAGAATCCGGAGAGGGGTAATCAGTTAATTAGTAACACATTTCCTCTCCTATTAGGAGATTACTGTCCATGATAATTTTTGACAAGTACAAATATGCAAAAACATGTCATCCCGAAAGCATAGAAAATTTGTCCGAAAAGGATTTAATTTTCAAGCTGTTCGGGATCTTACCTTCTTAATATATGATGCTTTGCCGGCAAGATTCTGAAATACGCCTTTATTTAATGTCCCGACACTAAAATCAATGTCTGTACTTGACGGCTATTCAGAATGACAGCACATTTATTGTAAATTTATCATGGACAATAGTGCCTTACAGGAGAGGGAACGAGCAAAAAATAAAGGAGCGGGTTTATTTGCCGCTCCTTTGTTTTTGGTTATTATTATATTATTTCTTCGTAGCCTGTACCCTTTGTTTCTGATATAACAGGTGCACCATTTCTTTGTAAAGGTTGTTTTTCTCCTGTAAATTTATACTCTTGTTCTTTATGATATAAAGTTGTGTCTTCTACTGGGGTTCCTTCTTTATAATCTATCACAAATAGATCATCTTCAAGTTGCAATACATGGTATGTTAAACCGTATAATTGGCCATTAGTTTTGGCACTACAATCAATGTCATAGGCTACATAACCCACTGTTTCATCGACATTTTTAATTTTTCCGTATATTTTTTTGTCATTTGAGTTAGAATTTTCTGCTACATTAACTTCTAATTTTGATTTTTCAAGTAAAAGAAGAACTTTATAGTTAGCACTTATTTTTCCTGCTACTGGCTGGTTAGAACTATCTTTTTCAACATAACCCAGTTGGTTCAATACTGCAATTGCTTTATCTTGGCTTAATGCTGATATCTCATCAGGTGTAAGACCTGAGATATCGGCAAGGTTTTTTATGTCGGTTATTTTTGTATTCTGACCATTAATAGTTATTTCGTCATTAGCAAGTTTTTCAACATTTTTTGGGATTTCTGCACCATCTGCTTTAGAAACAACGTTCGGTTTTTGATTATTAACTGTTTTATCGTCTTCGACTGGTTTTCCTTCGTTTTCTTTCTTTTCTGCAGGAGTTCCATTTGCAGGAGTTCCATTTGCAGGAGTTCCATTTGCAGGAGTTCCATTTGCAGGAGTATCATCTTTGCTCAAGTCACCCCAGCTGTTGGTAACTGCCATTGCTTCTAAACCTTTTTTAATTCTGTTTAATCTGAATTTATTATCATCATCATGAACGCCATCTAAATTATTTAATTTCGCAGCTACTTCATCATATAAATTTTTTGCCGTTTCTCTTGTAGGATTTGGAGTTTTAGCTGTATCTTTTAAATTGTCATAATCAGTTTCATATTTTTGTATATCATCAATATCATTATCTTTGCAATCTTTTGTTGATGAAGATTTTGATGATTTGCTTGAATTGCTTGTACCGTTGCATCCGCAGTTGCAGCTTGAGCTTGTTGATGGTGTGTAAGAAGGATTAACACCGCCCATACCGAACATATTCATCATAGGGAAACCCATTCCAAAGCCGCCGAAACCGCCCATTGGGAATCCGCCCATACCGAACATATTCATTCCGCCGCCTAACCAGCCGCCGAACATATTCAATCCACCCATCAAGAATTGACCTATGCCTTGACCAAGTCCGCAGCCAAAACCGCCTAAGAATGTACCGTGTGTATGACCAACATTATATCCGCTGCCAACAAAAATATTGTTATTGACAGTAATGTTTGCAGGTCCGCCAAGTGGTCTTAAAAATGGTCTGCCGTGGTGGTGATGATCGTGCATAAATGGGTGTATCATAGCTCTTACCTCATAATTCTTACATCTTATATATATATTAAGTATATAAAAATGGCTCAATTTCACACTTTGCATGTTTTGTTACATTTCTTAACATGTTTTTTTGTTTTTTTAATCTATTCGCCTAATCACCTGATTTGACTGGATTCTTCGGTCGTTTTACTCCCTCAGAATGACGAAATATCACATGGTCACATGGTCACCTATTCACCTGATCACCTGATTTAACTGGATTCTTCGGTCGTTTTACTCCCTCAGAATGACGAAATGTGTCATCCTGAGCCGCAGGCGAAGGATCCAGAGTGTTTATTTGACTGGATTCTTCGGTCGCTTCGCTCCCTCAGAATGACGGAATTCTAATTTTCCATTTTCCATTTTCAATTTTCCATTTAATTAACTGGATTCTTCGTCGCTTCGCGACTCAGAATGACGGATTCACCTATTCACTAATCACTAATCACATAATCACCTCCTTTGTGGTATAATTTTTCTAAGATTGAGAGGTATATTATTATGGAAAAATTTTATATTACAACGGCTATTGATTACGTTAACGGTGCTCCGCATATAGGACATGCGTATGAAAAAATCTTGACCGACGTTATTTACAGGCATTTTACACAAAGGTTTGATAAAACATATTTTCTTACCGGAACAGATGAACACGGTATAAAAATTCAAAAAACATCCGCGCAGAATAATATGTCACCAAAAGAATTGTGCGATATGAATTCTCAAAAATTTAAAGATGCATGGAAAGCTCTTAATGTTGATTATTCTCAATTTATCAGAACAACAGACGAACAGCACGAAAAAGTTGTACAAAAAATATTCAAAAAACTTGTAGAACAAGGTGATATATACAAACACTCTTACAAAGGTTTATATTGTTCAGGCTGCGAATGTTTTTTGAGCGAAAAAGATTTAACAGAAGACGGACTTTGTCCGGACCACCAAAAAGCACCTGAAATTGTTGAGGAAGAAAATTATTTCTTTAAACTTACAAAATATAAAGATGCGATTATTAAACACATAAAAACTCATCCTGATTTTATAGTACCTTCTTTCAGAGCAAATGAAGTTCTAAATCAGCTTGAAAATATTGAAGATATTTCTGTTTCAAGAGCGACAGCAAACGTAAGCTGGGGGATTCCTGTTTTAGATGATCCTGCCCAATCAATTTATGTTTGGATTGATGCACTTACTAACTATATAACCGCAATAGGTTATGATCCTGACGGCAGCTCGGAAAAATTCAAAGAATTATGGCCGGCAACTGTTCAGGTTATCGGAAAAGATATCTTAAAATTCCACAGCATATATTGGCCTGCTATTCTCATGGCTTTAGATTTGCCGCTTCCTGAACATTTACTTGCTCACGGATGGATAACAATTGACCAAACAAAAATGTCAAAATCATTAGGTAATGTAATTTCTCCCGAGACTGTTATGGAGGCTTTCAATTTAACAGAGCCGGATTCTTTAAGGTATTATATGGCATCTGCTGCTCCATGCGGCAAAGACGGAAATTACTCCGATGAAGATTTTAAAGAAAAAGTTAATGCTCATCTTGCTAATTCTATGGGAAATCTTTTGAACAGAACTCTTTCCATGCTTGTTAAGTATTTTGAAGGTGATATTAAGCCTGAATTTTTGGGTAAAAATGAATTAAAAGAACAAGCTTTGGAAGCGGTTAAAGCCGTAAAACATCATTTTGATTATTTTGAAATTCAAGAAGCCGCTCAAAGAATTATTGAGTTGGTTGATATTACCAATAAATATGTAACAGACAACGCTCCTTGGACATTGGCTAAAGAAGGTCAAATCGAAAAATGCGGTATTGTGCTAACCAATGTATTACAGGTTATGACAGTAATCGCATCATTAATTTACCCGTTCTGCCCTAATATTGCAAAAGCCATGTCAGAACAATTGTCTTACGATATAAATACTAAGCTTGATAATATTACTTGTGAAGTTTTAAAATCAGGACATTTAATCGACAAAGAAAACATCAAACCTGTTTTCTTACGTCTTGACAGCGAACTTGCGGATAAAAGCAAAAAATAATAATTGAGGATGCGGAAAAATCCAATTATAAACTAATCTATACTTATAATTCTTCCGTCAGATTTAATCTGTACGGGAGAATTTTGTTTTCTGAGAAAAGCCGCTACAAATTCATCTTTATCACAATCAAATTTTTGCAAAGCTTCATCAACTCTGTGTTTTAATCCCAACCCGCCGCTTTTGCTTTCTGCACAATAGTCATCTACCGCTACTGTATAAAATCTTTCTTTATCAGGATTGTCTATATCTATAATATGTTCAATCCCCTCTTTATCTATAAAACTTAATGATTTTAATTCACCGTTATTTTTATAAAATTCATATTTCAAACCTGAAACCTGTAAAACTCCCGGTCTGTGTACAGGGGATTCCATTGTTATTTTTAATCGTTTCTTTATTCCGTCAACAATTTCTTTTTCCGTTGCCTGAATTACAACAACTTTATTTGCAAATGGTGAAATCAATCTTAAATCTCTTGTATCAACATCACCTTCGTAAAATTTACTTCTTATATTTGCAGAATTCATAATTGCAATATCAGTATCAAGTTCATCACGAAGACAATCTAAAATAAAATTACAATGCGGATTTTCTCCGACATAAATATCTTTAGGCGGTTCTTCGGCATAGTCTATTTCACCAACGACCTCAGGTCTTCCCAATATTCTTTCAAAATCATGCTTTGCAAGTATACTTCTTGCGAAACCATCCGTCTTTAAGACATTATATTGAATCCCTGTAATTTGACCTAACTCGTTAAACTTTATATTCGGGATTCCGATATATTCACCGTCCCTGCCGACCTGCATAATCAGTACAGGCTCACCTTTCGGAGATGTAAATAAATTTTCACCTTTTTTGACTTCGGTAATAAGATTATGAGTATGACCGCCAAGAATTATATCTATATCTGAAACATTTTGGGCTATATATTTTTCGTTTGGAAGCCCTAAGTGTGACAACAAAATTATTTTGTTTACACCATTTTCTTTTATTTTCTCTATTTCGGATTTTAAATCCTTTATAGTCCCCTCAATATCAGAAATGTTAAAAGCTTCTACTTCCTCAGGTCTTTTCATATGATTTGCCATATCTTCGGGCGCAAGACCTATAATACCGTATTTATTTCCGTTAATTTCAACAATTAAAGAACCTGACAACAGCGAGTTCATTTTACTGCTTCTGTCAGGATGCATATTCGCACCCAAAAAACGATATTTTCTGTTTTCAACAACCTTAGCAAAGTCATCTATATAAGTATCACATTCATGATTGCCGACAGTATCTGCCAAAACCCCCGCAACATTGAGAAATTCATTAACAACTTCCGTTTCGTCATGGTTTTCACCTAAAAACATATCTCCTGAACAAAACTTCAATCTGTCAATCGGCATATTTTTATCAAAAACATCATCCTGATTTTGCAGTTCTCCCTTATCAAACTGTTCTATTGCACTGAAAGCTCGTTCCATCCTTATACTTTGACCATGAAAATCATGCATGTGAAATAAGCTCAACTGTGCCGGATTTGTCCTGATTTCACTATCACCATACACTGCTATGGTATTCGTAACGGGTTGTTCAGGTTTTACTGAATCAGCAGTTCTCCCATTTTGACTTTTAAAAACGGTACTCGAAAAATTATTAATTTTTGCAAAAATTATATTCATAGTGCACCTTTGCTACACTAATTGTAAAACTCCTGAAAATTAAAATTGCCCTTTTCTTAACAATAATTTACATGAAAAACATTTTGGCAATTAGAAATTGAAAAGTTCTTTTATCGGAACTTCAAGAGCATTGGATAATTTAATTAGAGTTTTTAAACCGGGTTTATTGATTGTTACTTCAATCTTCCCTAAATAATCCAAGCTGATACCGCTTTTTTCGGCAAGCTTTTCTTGTGTCAAATGCCGAATTTCTCTCAACTTCTTTATTTGTTGCCCTATATTTTTATATATTTCTTGTTCGTCCATTTGACAATCTTACTGGATATGTTAACATAATTTTACTGGTAATTATCCAGTAGAAAGGTTTATATGAAACTTTTTTATAAAGATTATAAATATTCTAAAAGAAAAGACGGTATGCCGACTCGTAAATATGAAGTTTATCATATTTTATTTTTTAAATTTTCAAAAAGGGTTCTTTACGATGATGGTTATAATAATTCAATTTTTATAAATTCTAATGGAACATTACATAACATAAAATATAATAAAAAATACAAAAATTTATTGAATGGTATAATAATTCAAGGTAATAATAATTTGATCATATTACCTACAGATTTAATTGACAATAAATCAAGTATTTATATCCTTATTACAGGAAACAACAATAAAATTACGATTAACCCTACCGTATATCGTGTATTTTTAGAAATCGTTTTAGATTGTTCTGACAGTCTTGTAAATATAGGTAAAAATTTATCATCGGCAAATTGCTCAATAGTTATTGACGGTAAGGGTATTAATTTTTTAATTGGCAATGATTGCATGTTTTCAAGTAATGTTAAAATACGAAATACTGATGGTCATGCAATATTCGATAAAACTACAAATAAATATTTAAATCCATGCAGCAACATAAAAATTGGAGACCACGTTTGGTTGGGAATGGACTCCAGTATACTTAAAAATACCTCTATTCCTGATGGATGCATAGTTGGCATGAACACTTTAGTTAACAAGCAATTCACCGAACCGAACTGTATTATTGCAGGAGTACCGGCTAAAGTTGTAAAACACAACGTTCGGTGGGAACGCTAAAATATCATATACAAACCCACGGCAATCGCAGAAAGAACAAGCGATGCTAGCGCAAATTCTTTTACTATTCTGACTTCCGAATGTCCGCAAAGTTCAAAATGGTGATGTATCGGTGACATTTTAAAAATACGTTTGCCCGTTAATTTATAACTTGTTACCTGCAGCATTACAGAAAGAGTTTCCGCTACAAAAACTCCGCCAAATATCGCAAGCAAGAGTTCACATCTGCCTAAAACCGCCAATGTTCCCAACAGACCTCCCAGAGCAAGCGAACCCGTATCCCCCATAAATACTTGAGCCTTCGGCTTATTATATTTTAAAAATCCTATTGAAGAACCAATTGCACATGCACAAATAATTGCTACGGCGTTGTGTCCTCCCATAAAAGCTATTGCACCGCAAGCAAGAAATGCGGGAATTCCTACTGATGCCGCCAAACCGTCCAATCCATCCGTTAAATTATATGCATTTGACGCACCTGTTATTATAAACACTGCGAAAAACGGATATAAAATACCTATATCAATACTTATTGAACCGAAAGTGATAACCGTACCAAATATCTGCATAGCGTATAAAGAAGGTATTAAAGCGACAAGAATTTGTCTCAAAAGTTTACCTCTTGGAGACAGCCCCTTATTTTCGTGTCCTTTAATTTTTTTATAATCATCCTGAAACCCTGCAAGTGTCATAAAAATAAGCGTTATAAGAATAACAAGAGCCGTTGTGTCCATCTTTTCCGCCATTAACAGAGTAACAACCGCAGCCGCAATGAGTGACAAAATTATAAAAACGCCGCCTGTTGTCGGAGTACCGGCTTTCTTTGCATGAGCTTCCGGAGCAACATCAAGAATATACTGCCCGATAGTTTTTTTTCTTAAAAAATCAATATACGGAACTCCAAGCAGCAAGCTTAATACCAAACTTAACAACATTGCGACAGCTATCATTATCATATCTGATTCTCCCTTCCGTTGAATCCGCTGTATTGATTCTATAACAAAAGGGGGAAGGATAGCAAGAATTATATTAAAGTAAATTTATCGCAATACTTGGCATTTGATTAGCGGTACTGTCAAGCGTAATTGTTGCATGCTGTACTATTTGACCTTTAAGATTCTTGGAAGAATCACCTTCCATATTGATGTCGTTTGTTGCATCAATTTTAAATCCGTCACCCACAATCGAAGCATTTCCGCTTAACTGCGCAAACATATTATCAAACAGATTGTTTGCGCTGTTAAGTCCGTTTTGTTTTCCGGTCAACAATGCAAGAAAATTATTTATTATATCCATTGCATTATTTGAACCTACTCCTTCTTTTGACAAAGCTGATAAATCAAAATCCATACTTGCATCAACCGTAATCTGCAAATCGCCTTCTTCAGTATAACCAATCTGAACAGTAGCTTTCGTTCCCAAATTTAATCCTTCAGCTCCGATATTCATATCTATATCAAAAGAAGCTATTAAATCTTTAATTCCGCCCTCTTCCTGTTCTTCTTCTTTTTCATCCGCTTTGAATAATTCTTCCCATTTTGGAATATTCATCGAAAAACTTCCGTCATACGGATTTATTCCTTTAAAGAATGTGTTATCACGAATTTTTTGAATTTCTGCAATTCTTGAATCAACTTCTTTTTGAATTGCGTCGAGTGTTTCTGTAGTAATACCTTCTTCTTTTGCTTTTTCAATAAGAGAATGTATACTCTCACCATGCTGTATCATTTGTGAAATACCATTCTCCGCAGTAGTAATCATATCTTTGAAAAAAGCAAAATTATCCATTGTTGAATCAAACTGAGTAAAATTTGTTGCTATATCAGGAAGAAAAGCTCCACTATCCGTCAAAAACTTGTTAATTCCGCCTTGATCTCGCATAAAATTTGCAGGATTAAAACTGATAGTAGAATTCGTTTGATTTAGCAACATTACTGCTGCAAAATTAGTGTTGGCTGCTTCCATAATTATATAAACCTTTCTCTCGTAAATTGTAACATCCGTGTTTTGATAAAACTCACGCTAATAAATCACGCGATATCATGTAAATTCCACATTTGAAAATTTACTAACACTACTTTACAAAAATTGTTACATTTTGAAATAAATATTAATAAAAAAGACAGAATTTTGTCAAAATACTGTCTTTTTTTATACAAATATGAACCCGCCGATTGTTTTATTTATAAACAACAATTGCAGGTTCACATCAAAATATTTGGTGACTTCATTGCGTCACGAATTTAAATCCGGCAGATGTAGACTACCAAGATGCTTTAGTAACACCCGGTAATAAACCTTGGTGAGCCATCTTTCTTAAACAGATTCTGCAAAGACCGAAATCTCTGTGATAGCCATGTGGACGACCGCAGATGCTGCATCTGTTATGAAGTCTTACCGCAGGATATTTTCCCTTTGATACCAAGATTCTTCTTGATTCTTCTTTATTTATCATCGCTTTCTTAGCCATGAATATTTCTCCTTTATATCTTAATTTTATCTTATTTTCGTTTTATTATTTTTTGAATGGCATACCCAAGAGTCTTAACAATTCTCTTGCTTCGTCATCCGTATTAGCTGTAGTGATAATAGATACGTTCATACCTTTTACCAAATCTACTTCTTCATAAGTGATTTCAGGGAACAATGCTTGTTCCTTTAAACCTAAAGTATAGTTACCTCTGCCATCGAAACTCTTAGCTGAAATACCTCTAAAGTCACGTATACGTGGAAGTACTACGCAAATTAATTTCTGCAAGAAGTCATACATTCTTTCACCACGCAAAGTAGCCATTGCACCAACCGGCATACCTTCTCTTAATTTATAAGAAGCGATTGATTTTTTAGCTTTTGTGACAACTGCGTGTTGACCTGCAATCTTTGTCAGTTGAGCTTGAATAGCGTCTGCTATTTTTGAATTGTGTGATGCTTCACCTACACCCATATTTAAAACAATTTTATGAAGTTTAGGTATCATCATATCGTTAGTGTAACCGAATTTTTCTTTTAGAGCTGCTTTTACTTCTTCGTTGTATTTTGCTCTTAAACTTTTTGTTCTTGTCATTTTCTTTTCCTTTTCTTTGAACACGGGAGGCTAAGGCATAAGGATAACTTTTAACTTGTAGGTTTAATGCAAGCTTTGCATTTTACCCCTACCCCGCTGCGTGTTTACTATTAGTACTATACGTCTAACTGTTCACCGCATTTTTTACAAACACGGACTTTTTTACCGTCCACAATTTTGTGAGCGATTCTTGTAGGTTTTTCACAGCTTGGGCATACTATCATAACGTTTGATGAATCCAAAGGAGCTTCTTTCTTTATCAAACCGCCCTGTATACCGTAAGCAGGATTAGCCTTTGTAGCCTTGGTAATCATATTAGCACCTTCTACTATTACTTTACCTTCAGAAGGCATTGCTTTTTTGATATTACCTTGTTTTCCTTTATCTTTGCCTGCTGTGATGACTACTCTGTCACCGGTTTTTACATGCAAGCTTTTTTTTGAATTTGCCATTTTTATTTTCTCCAATTATTTTAATGGAAAATTGAAAGTTGAAAATTGAAAATTAATTTTAAAAATTTTCCATTTTCCATTTTCCATTCTCAATTATTATATTACTTCAGGTGCAAGTGAAACTATTTTCATAAAGTTTTTATCACGAAGTTCTCTTGCAACAGGTCCAAATACACGGGTTCCTCTTGGATTACCGTCTTTGTTTATAATTACCGCAGCATTTTCATCAAATCTGATAACCGAACCGTCAGCACGTTTAATGTCATGTTTTGTTCTTACAATAACAGCCTTAACTACTTCAGATTTTTTTACGGTCATATTTGGAGTTGCATCCTTTACTGTAGCAACAACAACATCACCAACTGCTGCAAATTTTTTATTAGAACTGCCCATAACACGAATAACTAATAATTCTTTAGCACCCGTATTATCTGCTACTACTAATCTTGTTTCTTGTTGTATCATTTTTCTTTTCCTTTTTATCCTTGCCGAGTTACACTCAACCTACGTTTACCAGCGCATTATTTTTCAATAATGATGTTTTTTTAATGGAAAAATTAAAGTGAGAAATAGAAAACAATTTATAAAAATTTTCAATTTTCAATTTTCAATTTACCATTGATAAAACTACTTAGCTTTTTCAACAATAGACTCTAATGTCCATCTCTTGCTGCCTGATATTGGTTTTGATTCAATAATTCTGACAGTATCACCTATTCCGCATTCATTATTTTCATCATGAGCTTTGTAGTTTTTATTAGTCTCGATGATTTTCTTATATTTTGGATGTGGATTGTAGGA
Organism: uncultured bacterium; assembly: GCA_902803165.1. Classification (GTDB taxonomy): domain Bacteria; phylum Cyanobacteriota; class Vampirovibrionia; order Gastranaerophilales; family Gastranaerophilaceae; genus CAG-196. The sequence continues at coordinate 11,040 of CADCOS010000126.1, forward strand.
AGCAACTTTTACGACAATAGTTTTATCCATTTTATCGCTGATTACTATACCTTGTTTTTCTTTCTTAGGCATTTTTTACCTCGTTTTCTTTTTCTGTAATAACAGTTTTCGCTTGAGCTATTTCACGTTTTGTTTTTGAAATTTCAGCTGTATTTTCAAGTTTATGCATAGAGAGCTTAATCCTTGCATCAAACAAAGCTTTTTTCGAATCAACAACGAATTGTTTTAACTCTTCAACTGTTTTTTCACGCATTTCACTTAGTTTCATTGTTATTATTTCCTTTAATTTATGCTTGTTCTTTTTCAATTACTTTAACTTTAATAGGCAATTTTTGAGCTGCCAATTCTAACGCATTAATTGCTACAGATCTGTCAAAATAATCAAGTTCAAACAAGATTCTGTTTGGTTTTACTACTGCTACCCAGTATTCAACGTTACCTTTACCTGAACCCATACGAGTTTCTGCAGGTTTTGCAGTAATCGGTTTATCCGGGAATATTTTA
>CADCOS010000127.1 GCA_902803165.1 uncultured bacterium
TCACCTATTCAGTGTTGACTTTACTGTCCTCTGATTACGTTACCCAAGTCTGTAAACTGTCTTCTTTCCAGATTTGAAAGAACGAGATATTGTGTACCTGTTTTGGATAAATCCATCATTTCACGTTCCAATTCGACATTATTTCCGTCGATATTTGGACCGCTGTATATATCAGTTACGTATTGAGGCTTATAATCCTCCATAGTATTGGATTTTAAATATGCTTTTTCTTGCAATGTCGGAGTTCTGTACTGATGAATTTCTCCCGTAAAAACATCTACATTCGGCGGAACGTATTTAATGCTGTTTTGACCTTTGATGTAATCTTTTAGATCTTCTTTTTCAATGATTTCCGCCAATTGGCTTTCAAAAGCCACTTCTTTTCTTTGATAATCAGGAGTCATTACGTTTGCAATATTTGATGATATGGCATGTTGTCTGTCCATAAGTCCGTCCATACCAAGTTTGGTTATTTCAATTGTTCTTGATGAAATTAAATCCATAACCGCCTCCTAATCTACACATCCGAGTTTTATTGTAAACTCTGTATAATCTTCGCTTGAACGTGAAAGTTCAAGTTCGCCGAGCATTTCTTCGGCAGATTTTTTGCAAATCCATAATCCCAAACCGCTTCCGCTCTTCTTTGTTGTAAAACCTTCATCAAATATTTTTTCAGGTTCATTTATTCCGGGAGCGTTGTTTGAAATCATAATAAATGCAAAATCATCTTCTCTGTCAGTCTTAATTTTTATATACTTACCATTTTCTACAGGGTTTTCTTCAATAGGAAAAGCTTCCGATGCATTTTTAATTAAGTTGATTATTATACCCGTAAGTTTTTCCGAGTCTGCAAGAATTTTTACATCAATATTATTTTCAATCTGTAATTCTATATTTTTTGATTCAGTATAAACTTCCGAAAGTTTTGCGGCAGAATCAATAAGTTCACTTAATTCTGTCGGTTTAAGTTCGGAATTATTTTTTGTTTTAAGTGATATCAATGAATTATTTGCCATTTTTATACTTTTGCTTATGGCATTAACTGCGTTTTCAATTGCATCTTTATCAACGGTTTCATTGTTTAAATGTTTACGTATAATTTCTGAATATAAATCACAGATTGAAAGTTGATTTTTTATTTCATGTGCCGCAATACGTGCTTTTTTCTGTGAATAATCCGTTTCCGAAAGTGTTTCCGCATTTTTTTCCGCATAACCCAGAACAGCATCGCTTGTTGATTCGTCAATACTGTCAAGAAGTCTGCGAATTGATGTATTTAATAATGCATTGTCACGTCTGTCCGGTGTATATTTTTCCATAAACGGAGCGATGTTTATATGCGAGTTTCTTTTAATGATTTCAAGCGGTTCGTTTTGAAGCTTTGAATTGTACAAAGAATAGTATCTTACTAAATTTTTATCTCCGGTATTGTTATCCCAAATGATAATTGAAACATATCTGTGAGTCATAACACAGATAAACTCTGTGTTTGCCCAAACTTTTTCAATCAAATTCCCTGAATCATCAGAAAAATTATGTGCTTCAATTTCGGAAAACTCAAGTCTTTTGATTAACCCTGTAAGACCTTCTCTGTTTTCAATTCTGAATAAGACAACACCGCTTTCCGGAGCATCAAGGAGCGGTTCCAAAACCGAACGCACAAGACTTTTGAGCGCATGAACGGAAAGGTATCTGTTACCTTGGCTTTCTATAAGCTCTTTTAAATAATTTTGTTGTCTTACTATTTTTCGCATTTATTATCCTTGTTTAATTAAGGGAAAAATCCTATACACCCAATTTTACTTTCTTAGTTAAAAATCCGTTATTGATTGCATATAAAACAGCTTGAGTTCTGTCATTAACCTGCAATTTTTGGAAAATGTTGTTAACGTGTGTTTTAACTGTTGTTTCGGAAATGAATAATTTATTGGCAACACCTTTATACGTAATACCTTGTGTCAATAATTCCAAAACTTCTTCTTCTCTTTGAGTTAAATATGAAAGAAGATTTTCTTCGTCTGTTTCGTGTTTTGAATTTTCTTCTTTGAAAGATTGTTGGAAATATTCAAAAAATCTTGAAGAAAGTGCCAACGGTAAATATATTTTTCCGCTTAAAACTTCTTCGATTGCATAAATTAATTGAGCGGATGCCATAGTTTTTAATACATAACCTTTAGCGCCTATTTTCATTGCTCTAAAGATTAAATCGGCATCATCATATCCCGAAAGAGCAAGAACTTTTGTATCCAAATCAAGTTTACCGATTTCAACAATTCCCTGTAAACCGTCTTTGTCCGGCATGTTCATATCTAAAAGAACAATATCCGGCTGATATTTTTTGATTAGATTTAAACCGACTGTAACATTTGTTGCAATACCGACAACATCGAATGTGCCTTCCAAATTAAGCAATTCTCTGATGCCTACTAAGTGTTCATAATTGTCATCAATTAACAGCACTTTTGATTTCTTCTTAAATTCACGTCTCATACTCTCTCTCCCCATCCTTGTTATATATTTTTATATTGAATTTACTAGTCTACTCTATGTATATTACCTCTTTGCGGAGGATTCTTTCATCAATAA
>CADCOS010000128.1 GCA_902803165.1 uncultured bacterium
AAGAGACTCGAACTCCCACGCTTTCGCACTAGTTCCTAAGACTAGCGTGTCTACCATTCCACCACATGCCCATATTCTATTGTCAAAGGTTTGTTTTTTAAACCTATAAGTTTGTTTTTACCAAGAATTTTCAAACCTTGAGCGTGTCTACCCCTCTCGCAAAACCTGACATTTAGTCAGCTTTTGCTCGGCAGAGTACCACATGCCCACGTATTGGATCCGGCAAGTCTAAACAACTTAAATCATTTACCCCTGCCCATATTCTATTGTCAACTCATTCATAATAGCAGGTTGAAAAAAAAATGTCAAAATATATTTAAAACTGATTTTGCGGAAAAATTAAAATTTTTCCTGCAAACTCAGGGGAACGGTTTCGATTCAGGTTGTGTGCTATCCCGCACACGACCTGAATCTCACACACCTTATGTCGGATTTGAAAAAGTCGAAAAATTGTCATTTTTCAGACTTTTTCTGCATCCTCAATTATTAAAAACTTTTAACCTATATTTTTTTTAGTTTATTTGTAATATAATTTTGTTGTAATCAGAGAGATTTTACATATATGAAAACCGATTTTAATCAACAGGAAGAATATAGAGCATTTTTAAATAACATACGTGCTGAAAGAGAAGAACCTACAAATTTAGTAAAAGTGGTTTTTACAATAGTTACTGCAATTTTATGTGCAGTCATTGTTTGCATTATTCTTGTTGAAAATAACTTTTTTGTAAATTCTATCCCTTCTTCAAGTGAGGATATTACAGGTTTATTTAAGTTTTCAAGAAAACAACGAAATTCTTTTGAAGTGCCTTTTGCGCCAAGAAGACAAAATATTTTACTGCTTGGTGTAGATTCTAACGGAGATGGTACAGACAGATGGGAAGGAACACGTTCTGATACAATTCTTGTAGTAAATATTGATCCGAGAACAAGTTCTATAAAAGCAATATCAATACCGAGAGACAGCAAGGTATATCTGCCTGATAATCATGGGGTGCAAAAAATTAATTCTGCGCATGCTCTTGGCGGTGTTAATTTGGTAAAAAAGACACTAAAAGAAACTTTCGGAATAAAAATTGATAAATATATTATCGTTCATGATGCTGCTGTGGAAAAAATAGTTGATGCTCTTGGCGGTATTCCAATTTATGTAGAAAAGAAAATGTATTACAACGATTATGCAGGTCATCTGCATATTGATTTAGAAAAAGGCAACACAGTTTTAAACGGAAAACAAGCTGTCGGTTATTTAAGATACAGAAAAGACGGATTGGGCGATATAGGTAGAACTCAACGTCAACAGTGGTTTATGAAGAGTTTGTTTGAAAAATTACATTCTCCGCAAGTAATTACAAAAATTCCTGAAGTTTTAAATATTGCGAATAACTACATAAAAACCGATATGAGTTTGTACGAGCTTTCTCAATATGCATCAATGGCAAGAAGTATTCACAATAACAGTATTGAGATATCAACTCTTCCCGGTGCACCAAATCAAAAAGGTGCGATAAGTTATTGGATTCTGGATCCGGCAAAAACGCAAGAAGTCATTAACAGGATGATATACAGAGATAAGCCGTCTTTGGATGGCGTGAAATTTAAAGCCGGTATTATTTATTCTCCTAAAAGAGAATCTGATGCTGAAGCTATAAAGGAAAAGCTTACTGATTTAGGGTTTGAGACAAATACCCTGAAGCTTACTCATCTGTCACATTCAAGATTCGTTGCAAATAAAAACATTGTTACTATGGATTTCTTTAATTGGATGGAGAAGAAGTTACCTGAGATTAATAACTTCCAGTTTGTATATGACCCTACAGAGAATTTTTCTGTGGGAAGTGATTTTACTATCGTGTTAGCGGAACAATAGTGTTAAAAATATAAGGAGTATGTGTGATGTCAGATTTATTAGAATTAATTTCTAACAGAAAAAGTGTGAGAAAATATTCAGATAGAGTAATTTCTGATGATATTTTAAGAAAAATTCTTGAAGCAGGGAGATTTGCTCCCTCATGGATGAATGTTCAGTGTTGGAAATTTATACTTATAAAATCGCAGGAAAATAAGGACTTGTTGTCAGAATTATCAATAGGGCAGCCCCAAGTTAAAAATGCGTCTGCGCTAATTGTTTGCGTAGCTGATACAAAAGGTTGGGATGAGGCAGGAATTACTAAAATTCAAAACCAAGCTGTAAATCCGTCTATGCAGGCTAAAAACGCACTCCTTGTAAGAACAATGGAGCAGGTTATTTATCCTGTTTCTTATATGATGTTAGAAGCTGAATCTCTCGGCGTAAGTTCTTGTATTATTGGTGCTTTCGGAAGCGAAATAACTGAAATTTTGCCGGATGTATATTCAAAAGTAAAAGAGAAATTGAATTTAGATGAGTCACAAATAATTTCTACGATAATTGCTTTGGGATATGAAAATGAAAATTCCGCAAAATCTGAAAAAAAGAGAAAACCTTTCAATGATGTGGTAAGTTTGGAAAAAATAGGCAGTAATTTCGATTAGAATTGAATTTCAATATTTTTGTTGTTATAATGTGTTCGGAATTAATAATAAATTTGGAGTATACATTTGACAGCCGAACTTACAAGCGAAGAAATAGTTACAAACTTGCTTATTTCAAATAGTTTGATTAAGCGGACGGGTAATAGCGAGTATATTTCTAATCCGAATAACCTTGGAAAATATTTATCAGAAAATAACTTTGAAGAAGAACTTAAACCGGTTTCAAAATATTCTTTTATAAATGAAAGCCTTAATTGGGGTTTTTAAATATCGGCTTTTTTGCTTAATCTTTCAAATTCGTTTTTTAAATAGTCTTTTTTTACGCTGTTTTCAACGATGTCCCATGGAAGGTTTTCTTTAAATTCAAATCCTTTTATTGCTTTGTCAATATTCACTCCGGTTATTTTTAATGCAGATTTAAAAGCTGAATTTTTTCCGCCGTGCTTGTATACTTCAATCAGGTAATCGGCAAAAGTTTCATCTCCTCTTGAAAGAACTGTTTGCCAATAATCTGATTTAACACTCGAAAATTTTGTTTCTATACCAATTTTTGCTAATTCTTTTTCCAAATATTTTTGTTTCTTTTCCAATGTTTTAGTATCTTCTCTTGCAGACCATTGTAAAGGTGTTTGAGGTTTAGGAATAAAAGTCGAAAATGAAAATGTAAAATGGAAACCTTTATTCTCATCTTTTAGCTTTTTTGCTAAATTTATAAATTCATATATATCTTCATTTGTTTCTGTCGGAATCCCAATCATAGAATAGATTTTTAATCCTTTTAAGCCGTTTTCACGACATATTCTAACAGCATTAAATATTTGCTCATCAGTAAGATTTTTATTAATAAATTTTCTTAATCTTTCACTGGCTGCTTCTATTGCAATTGTTGAGTTCTTTTGTCCTCCTAAGACGAGAGTTTTTATTAAGTCAGGATAAACCGAATCTGTTCGTAAAGAAGATATTCCGAGCTCTATTGAACGATTTTTTTCTATTTCATTTTCTAAATAACTTATTATTTCTTTAAAGTTCGGATGTGCACTAATTTGTGCTCCTAACAGAGCAATTTTATTTGTATGATTTAATCCTAATTCAATTGTCTCAATAATTTTATCATATTGACAGCTTCTGAACGGCAAATTTAAATAAGAGGCGGTGCAGAAGGCGCATCTGTTCATACAGCCGCGTTGTAATTCCAATATAAATGTATTTTTAAAATAACTTTTATCTGATAATATAGGCGTGTATATTATATCATTTAGATTTTCTGACAAGTTTTTAACTTTAGTGTTAATAGAAGGAACAAAAACTCCTTCAATCTCTGATAGTTTTTTTAAAGTTACTTTTTTTTCTTTCTTTTCTTTTAATACGTTAAGCACCTTTTTAAACGAATTTTCACCGTCTCCTATCAGCATGAAATCGAATATTTCTTTATATGGTGCAGGGTTTGTAGTTATAACAGGCCCGCCGGCGAATATAAGCGGGCAATTTTCGTTTCGTTCATTTGATTTAAAGGGGATTTTATTTTTATCAAGAATTTCTAATACTCCTAAAAAATCAAAATCAAACGACATAGAAAAGGCTATTGAATCAGTATCTTTATATGGTGATGCCGGATTATCCGTGTTTATCATTTTAGCGTTAATGCCGGAGAATGTATCGGCAATTTGGAACAGTTTTAAATATCCAAGCGAAGAAAGTGCGAATTCTTCTTTTGCAGGATATGCCATTATTAAATTATAATCATAAGTTCCGTTATTTCTTGTGTATAAATATTTTTCCATTTTAATTAATATTTTTAATATAAAGTTCTTCTATTAACACACATACTGTAGCAGCTATTGCAGGGGCAAAAATTACTCCTATTACTCCGAGATATTGAGCTGTAACAAGTAAAAAGAAATATATAATCAGAGGATGTATGTCTAAAATTTTTCCGAATATATACGGTCTTACAAAGTTATTTTCTGCTAATTGCGCAACTGCAAACACGACACATACCAAAGTCATTGCCAACGCACCGGATTTAAATGTTGTAATAAGACAAATTACAAGGGCAATTGCAGGCCCTACGACAGGTATTATATCCAATATTGCAGTCATTAGTCCGAGTAGGAGTGCATATTCAATACCTGATAAAAGTAAACCTACGGTCATTATAATACCTACACTTGTCATTGTTGCAATTTGTGCAAGAACATATCCGCCGATTTTTTGAGATATAGTAGAAACAATATCTTTAGCTTTTTCTTTCATTTCGGTCGGAAATAAACTTAAATAAGCTGCTCTAACCTTATCTTTATCTGCCATAAAGTAATATATTATGATTAATGCAACAATAAAATAAATTATTGAAGAGGCAAAATTTATACTTATATTTATTGATTGATTTAAAAATTGTGTAGTAACTCCTCCGGCTGTTGATAAAAAGTTTGTTATATCAATATTTGCAAGCTCTGTTTTATTAAGGAAAGGTATTGATGATGCGAAATGTTTTAAATTTTCAGCATACGTAGGTATATGTTCAACGAATGATTTTATTTCGTGACCTGCCATTGCTATAATCGGTACAAAAAATGCCAAAACCACAAGCACTGATAATACAACTACAATTCCTGCCGCTGTTCCTCGTTTAAGTTTTTTTGCCAGTTTATCGGTTAGCGGATTTAGAGAGCATGAAATTACGTATGCTGCAAAAAACAGAATCGCAATATCTTTTATTTTTGTAATAAAAACTAAAAAAAGTATTGAAATTATACCAAAAATAATATTTTTAGTTGTTATGTATTTGTTAAATAAGTTATCTAACATATATATTCCCTCATTTTATAATTTTTATCATTTTAGCATAAAATAACCCGACAGATATATTATTCACATTATTAATATCAAATGATAAAATAAATCTATGAACAAATTATTAGAAGTAAAAAATTTAACAGTTGAATACAAAAATGTAAATAAAACTGAAAGTGCAACTACTGCAGTAAAAAATGTTTCATTTTCAATAAATGAAGGAGAAATTTATGCTCTTGCAGGAGAATCGGGCTGCGGTAAATCGACAATAGCGAAAGCTATAACGAAATTGGTTATACCCAAACAAGGAGATATTCTTTTTAATGGAAAATCTATATATAATTGCAGCAGTCGTGAAAAAAAAGAGTATCCAAAACATGTTCAAATGGTTTTTCAAAATCCTTACTCTAGTTTGAACCCTAAAATGAAAATTGAATCTATTTTAAAAGAACCTTTAGATATCAATACAGATTTATCTGAACAAGAAAAAAGAGAGATTATTAAAGAATTATTATTTGACGTTGGATTGGAAGAATCCGTATTAAATCTTTATCCTCACCAGTTTTCCGGCGGGCAAAGGCAAAGAATTGCAATAGCAAGAGCTTTAATATTAAAACCGGAACTCTTAATTGCAGATGAACCGGTAAGCGCACTGGATGCGAGTATTCAGGCACAAATATTAAATTTGTTGAAAGATTTGAAACTAAAAAGAAAATTGACTATTTTATTCATATCGCATGATATGAATGTAATTAAATATTTGGCTGACAGAATCGGTGTTATGTATTATGGTGAAATTATAGAAGAAAATTATGCAGGTACTGTTTTTAGATTACCAAAAGAAGAGTATACAAAAACTCTTTTGAATGCAGTTCCAAAATTAAAAATATAAAAGACAGCGGTCAAATCTGACCGCTGTCTTTTAAAAATATTAATAAATTTAGTTGCCCCAAGCTTTAACTGTAATAGTTTGAAATCCGAGAATATTTTCTCTGTGTACGTCATATCCGGCTAATGAACGAATTCCTCCGTTTTTCATAGCTGTTTTAACACTACAATCACCAACTGTTACAATGTACCAAATATTTTTGCAAGTAGCGGAGCCTTGTTTTGATGCCACTGCTGTAGTGTATCCGCCGCCCGGTGTTGTTGCACCGTTATAAATAAAACCACCTAAAAACTCGGCATTGGCAGCTGCCGCTGTAAACATTAAAAGTACTGATGCAAGAAATAACTTTTTCATATCTTCTCCTTAAATTTTAAGGGCGGAAATGAAATGCTATTCCGCCCAAGTAACACATCTATTCTGATATTTCGGTATCAATATCCGACAATAAATTTGTTTGCTCAATATTAGATTCTTCCTGCATAGCACAAGAACCCTCTGCCGGATTATAGTCTTCATCTTCTTTGTCACAATTTACGATTTTATTTACACTTACTACTGTATCATTATCAACAAGATTTTGTGCCCTTACGCCTGTTGCAGGTCTTCCCTGACAAGATATGTCACCGGCTTTAATTCTTGTTACAATACCGTTTGCAGTAACTAACATTATTTCGTCTTTTTCTTCAACAATCGTTAAAGCAACTAATCTTGATGAACTTGTTTTAAATTTAGTCGCTATTAAACCGATACCGCCTCTGTTTTGCGTACGGAATTCGCTTAATTTTGTACGTTTGCCGAATCCGTCAGATGTTACTACAAGCAAATCAGCATCATAATTTCTCGGTACAATATCACATCCGATAATTGTGTCTGCCGCTCTCAATTTCATTGAAGTTACACCTCTTGCACTTCTTCCCAGCGGTCTCAAGTCTTCAATAGGAAATCTGATTGCCATACCGCAAGATGTTCCGATTATTATTTCATCATTCGGATTAGAAAGTTTAACCCAATTTAATCTGTCATTTTCTTCCAGAGATATTGCAATAATACCGCTTCTTCTGATATTAGCAAAATTATCAAGCTCAATTCTCTTTATATAACCTTTTTGGGTTAACATAATTAAATTCAAATCATGCGAGAACGTACTTACAGGAACAACAGCTGTTATTTGTTCACCTTGTTCTATCGGAAGTACATTTACAATAGGCAGTCCTTTGGATTGTCGCCCGCCTTCAGGGAAGTCGTAAACATTTAAGCTGTATACAATACCCTTAGAAGAGAAGAATAATACTTTATCGTGCATCATCGCAGTAAAGAAATGCTGAATGTCATCATCATCCTTAGTTTTCATTCCTGCTTTTCCTCTTGTAGCACGATTCTGTCTTTCAAAAGTATCAAGAGAAATTCTCTTCAAATACCCTTGATGCGTTATAAATACTGCCATCGGAGTATTCGGAGTTAAGTCCTCAATCGTTACTTCGCCTTGCTCCGGAAGAATTTGTGTTTTTCTGTCATCTCCGTATTTTTCTTTATCTTCAAGAAGTTCTGCCTTGATAATATCAAGAACTTTCTGCCTGTCAGCAAGAATTTCTTCATATTCTTTAATTTTTTTCAATAAATCATCATATTCTGCTTTAATTTTTTCTTGTTCCAAACCTGTTAAACGTCTCAATTGCATTTCCAATATAGCGTTTGCTTGGTCTGCATCAAGTCCGAATCTGCTCATCAAACCGACTCTTGCATCATCAGTCGTTTTTGATTTTTTAATAAGCTCAATTACTTCATCTAACGAACCTAAAGCTATCAGTAAACCTGCTAATATATGGGCTCTGATTTTAGCTTTTTTAAGGTAATAAATTGTTCTTCTTGTAACAATTTCGACTCTGTGTTCGACAAACTCGCTTAATACCTCGTAAAGATTCAATAACCTTGGCTGCTTTCCGCATAATGTAACCATATTTACGCCGAAAGTTGTAGCAAGTTGTGTATATTTAAATAAGTTGTTTTTTACAACTTCAGGCTTAGCATCACGCTTGAGCTCAATAACAATTCTCATACCTTCACGGTCTGATTCATCACGCAGGTCGGATATGCCTGTTATTCTGTTCTCTTTAACGAGTTCCGCAATCTTTTCTATTAATTGAGCTTTGTTAACCTGATAAGGTATCTCTGTTACAATAATAGCAGTTCTTGACTGTCTTCCGGCACCTCCCGGAATTTCTTCAATAGTTGCAACAGAAGACATTTTTATGGAACCTCTTCCTGTTTCGTATGCTTGTTTAATATCGTTTAACCCAATTATTGTTCCGGCAGTAGGAAAATCAGGTCCTTTGATATATTCCATTAAACCTTCAACCGTTATTTTAGGATTGTCAATTAATGCTATAGTACCGTCAACGACTTCGCTCAAATTGTGCGGAGGAATATTTGTAGCCATACCTACAGCGATACCCGACGAACCGTTTAACAGAAGCATAGGCAGTCTGACAGGAAGTACGGACGGTTCTTCCAACGAACCGTCAAAGTTTGGTTCAAAATCAACCGTTTCACAATCTATATCGGCAAGCATTGATTGGGTAATCTTGTGCATACGAGCTTCCGTATAACGCATTGCTGCTGCACCGTCACCGTCAACTGAACCAAAGTTACCATGCCCGTCTACTACCAAATACCTCGTATTAAAATCTTGAGCCAGTCTTACAAGCGCTTCATATACCGAACTGTCACCGTGCGGGTGATATTTACCTAAAACTTCTCCGACAATACGGGCACATTTCTTAAATGGTTTATCAGGTGTCATGCCCAATTCGTTCATAGCATATAAAATTCTCCTGTGGACAGGTTTTAAACCGTCTCTGACATCAGGAAGCGCACGTCCTACTATAACTGACATAGCATAATCTATGTAGCATTTTTTCATTTCACCGTTTATATCAACAGGAACTATTTTCCCATCTGAAAACATATTTTGCTGACTCAATATCTTTCTCCTCTATCCCCTCTATACTTCCATGTTAACACAAACAAACTCCATGTAAACAATATTATCAATAATTTTACAAACTAATATATACTTTTTCTAATAAATGTATATATCCTTTAAATCCTTTATCCATACAGTTTTAAGGACTGTAACAATTTTAAAAAATATGACTTAAAAATGGCAATTTATTCATAAAAAAATACTTTATATAAATGTAAGGCGAAAGCAAGTAAGATTTAAGATAAGTTATTTTTATACTCTCTCTCTCTTAATAATATCCTCGTGTTTATTTAATGTAGTCATCTCTGACTACATTTTTTTTGTGCTATGCACGTAGATAAGGGGCGGGAGACAGTGCTGAAGACTACAAGCATAATTAAGAACTACAAGTCTCCCTTTTGAACAAATACTGAGAT
>CADCOS010000129.1 GCA_902803165.1 uncultured bacterium
TCTGAAATCCAATTACCTGATTTCTTGAGAAAATAATTAAAATACTTAATAAACAAAAAAGAATCCTGTGTTTACAGGATTCTTTTTTGTTTATTTTTAAAAATATGTTATAATTCAAAGGAAGAGAAGGGAAAAGAGGTTTTATATGACTTTATTAAAGATAATTACAGAGCCTGCAATTATAATTATCACACTGTTTTTTATATTTTTCTTGCTAAACGTACTTGTTAACTACTCAAAGACCGAGAAAAACTTAAAAAGCGTGTATTTATTTTTGCAAGGATTTAATAAAAAAGAAATTCCTTACAGATTTAAACAATTGGACGAATATATGGAGTCTAACAGTTATACGGCAACTGCGTGGAATGATTTAAAGAAAACTATAATTTATCCTGAAAAATTATATTCCGCATCACAAAATTCCGACCAAAAACCCGCTATATATCTAACAGTTGATTCTTCGTATTTTTTAAACGAAGAAACATTAATATACACAAAAATAAACCATAAATTTATACAAGTAATGCCTACACTGCTTACAGGACTTGGACCGTTTTTCACATTCTTAAAAATGGCAATAGCTTTTACTGCTGTCAATTTTTCATACAATATGGCGGAAAATTCTCTTAACGGTTTAATTTCAAATATTCAAATGGCAGCACTTTGTTCGGTATTTGCCGTAGGTTATTCTTTGTTATTTATGTTTACGGAAAAAATACTATATAACAGAAAGTGCAAAAAGTATAATTTACTTATACAAAAAGAATTTGTACGATTATTTGATATTTGCACAAGTGAACAATTTTTGCTTGATTTAGTAAAAGAGTCCAAAACACAAAATTCAAGCAACGAAAAAGTATTAAAAACAATGCCTGAAGATTTTGCGAAAGCTGTCGCTAAATCAATAAACGAAATAACAACTCCATATTTAGAAAATATTTTATACAGCCTGAATAAAATAAACGAAAAAATGGGAAAATCGGGCGGTAATGATGTTGTTGATAAGTTATTTTAGAGACTGATTATGTTTTGGAAAAGAAAACAAGAAGAAAACGAAACCGGAAATATATTTTGGATAACAATGACTGACCTTATGACAGGATTGGTTCTTGTATTTATAGTTATGTTCTTCTATGCATATATTTCAAGTAATATGAAACAATTTGAAGCTGCTTTGGAACAAGAAAACGCTACAAAAGAAATTCAAGCTACACTTGAAAATGAAAAAATAAATGCGTCGGTTGATCCCGTTTCCGGAGTTGTTAAAATATCAGATTTAGAGCTTTTTGAAATAAATAGTCATAAGCTTTCAGACAAGGGAAAGAAATATTTGGATAAATTTGCTCCTGCGTATTTAAATTCATTATTCAATAACGATTATATGAACAAAAATATTGATAAAATTGTTATACAAGGACATACCGACTCTCAAATGTTTGCAGGAAAATATTCAGAAGATGAACAGTATATGAAAAATATGGAATTATCCCTAAAACGAGCTTATGAGGTTGCAAATTATATGGTAAATACGCCATATAATAAAATTAACGGAAACCGATTAAGGAAAATGACCGTTGTTGAAGGTGCAAGCTACTCGGATCCTGTTATTGTTAACGGAAAAGAAGATTATGCAAAGAGCAGACGTGTAGAATTAAAGCTTGTTATGAAAAAAACAAACTAAGCAGCCTTGTCAAATTCAGCCGCATAGCTAAAAAGAGCTTTGTAGATGTCTTTATGAATTTTACCTTCCAAAACTTCTTTATATAAAATAAGCAAAGATTCTATTCTTGATAATTTGCGCCTGTACACGCGCGCTTCACGGAGAGCGCTGTACTTATCCGCAGTTGATATTATTTGCACCCCGATATCTGATATTGAATAATTATCCGATATAACAGGATAGCCTGTATGTTTAAGGTTCTGATGATGATATTTTACAAGGTTTAAGGTTTCTTCATCTATTCCTTGAGTTTTTAAAAGTTCATAACCGAGCATTGAATGTATATTCATAATTGCACGTTCTTTAGGGTTTAACTTAGCAGGTTTGTTAAGAACATTTGACGGAATTAAAACTTTGCCTAAATCGTGAAGCATTGAAGCTTCTTTAATCGTTTTGCCGTCAACAGAAGATTTCAGTCTTTCCGAAAGCTTCGAATATATTCCCATAGCGATTTTACAGGTATCATTCATGTGCCCGCCGGCAAGCTCTTTTAGTGTTTTTGTGTCAATATTCGGCTTTAATTTATACCTGCCCAAAAGTCTTTTTATCGCAGGGTTAAGAGAAATCATTTTTTTTATCATAGCTTTTTGCAGTTTCTCTTCGCGTTCAGACTTTAGGCTTATTTTACCTAAAGAATCTTTGTATGCAAAAAATGTCTTGCCGCTGATTTGCACAGCACCGGCGAGCTTCATTTCGTGATTGTCGGATTTTTTTGGGGCTTTGAGTAAAAACATCTCTCTTTAATCTAATATTTCACACAACTTAACATAAGTTTACAATATTATTCATTTTTTTGCAAGCATTAATTAAATTTTCCCTGCTCTTTTAGCTTGTAGAAATGTTCCTTATCTCTATATTTAAATACTACCGCAGGATTTCCGCCGGCAATTGCGCAAGGCGGTATTTCGCCGTGTACTACAGCGCCTGCTTGTATAATTGCACCTTCGCCTATTTTTGTACCCGGAAGAATTGTAACACGCTCTCCTAACCAAACAAAATCAGAAATTTCTACAGGTTTGGTTATAAAAGTGCAATCATAAGGTATTGCAGAACCTTCGTAATTATGACTTGTCGTAAGAATTAAGCAATCTTTACCCGAATGAAAATAACTCCCGATTTTCACTTCTCCGTTTCCGTTGATTTCCAAACCGTTAAAATTAACATGATCACCAATTATTGTATTCTTGTTTACAACAACTTTGCTGCTTGTACAAGTCAAGCTATTTCCTACACTTTTTGCTTTTCGCTTTACATAAAGTCTGCTGAATAAACCGAGCAAATAGTATTTAACTTTCATTCTGCACTTCGACGGTAAAAATATTACAAAAAACTTCACTATAATATTCCACAAAAACATTATTAACCTCTTAATTTTTTCTGTTATACAATGCTATTAATTCCCGATTTTCACTTAACATTGGTTTTTCCGATAACCAATTTTGATAAACTTCTCGAATCTTTTGCTGTAATTCTTGCGAAGAACAATTAGTATCAATTGCGTAAAGTAATTCTACAGACGGTGCATAGCTTGCTACTATTCTGTATGAAACAGCATCTATGTCTTTAATTTTTTCGGTAAGAATAAAACTCGGTACATTCTGAAAATGATATATCTGTAATGAAACTGACGAAAATATTGAAACAACAGCCATTACATTATTTAAACGATAACACTCTAAAGAAATTTTTGTATTAAAGATTTTGAAATTATTATTTTCTTCATATTTTTGTCTGTCTCTCGGATGCGGTTTAAATAAAATTTTATAACCTTTTGAAATCAATTTTTCGGCAATTTCTTTTTGACTTGCAAGCAGTTCTTCAAAAGTAGCCCCTCTCCAAGCGTTAAATGTGCCGCAAAGAATTATCCACCTGTCTTCAGATTTAATATCGTATTCAAGAGGTCTGAGCTTTGTACAAATATCCGAAACTTTTAAAAATTCTTTTTTATCCAATTCAATGAATTTCTCAGCTATTTCTGGAGGAAATTCTAAATAATCCATTTTGCCTAAATATCTTGTTGCTATTATTTTTGAAACACCTTTATAATCTATACTTTTTATAGGTATGAGAGTAAGCGCACCTTCATCCGTGAGAAATAATTTTGAATATTTATAAATTTTTTGAATTATTTTACCTAAAGAATCCAAATTTATAAAATAAACTTCATCATAGTCCGTTAAAAAATTTTTTATTAAATATTGATGAAAATTTTTCGAACTTCCAACAAAAGAAAAGTATTTGTTAAGCCCGAATAAATCAAAAATTTCCTTTGATAAATTTAAAAAATCCGAATTTGCGAGTCCTGACCAAACTACAATATCATTTTCAGACTTTTCATCGTCTAAATGAAATTGATTGATTATTGAAATATTGTTAATTAAACTTATATTTCCGGTGGTAATAAATAACCTGCGTACTATATTATCTTTTTTATTCTCAATATAAAGTTTGTTTTTGCGTACAAAAAAAGGAATTAAAATTTTTGTATATAAACTGTCAAAAAATCCCGCAAAAATATTCTTTTCCAAAGACATTTTAAATTTAATCCCTAAAAAATTAATTTTTACGCGATTCATGTGTTCTTCTTTAATTACGGAAAAGAGTTTCAAACTACAGCTCCTTCCCTTCAAGATACCAGCTTGGCGGTACACGATTCCAATTTACACCTTCTTTAACAATTTTTGCCGGTGTACCGACAGCTAAAACGCCTGCCTTATCATTTGGAAATGAAGAAGTTACCATACTGTTTATCCCTACTATACAATTATCGGGAATAACAGCACCTTTTAAAACAACTACATTTTCACTTAACCACACATGATTTCCTATTTTTACATTTTTCCCTTTATTCAAAAGTTCTTTTGTACTCTCATCATAAATAGTATGACCGTCCGTTGCTCTTATCATTATTTTTTTACCGAACATGCAATTGTCACCTATTTCCACTTTTAAATTATCTTCCGGCCCTAAGTGAATTTCACACCCTGAAGTTACCGATAAATTTTTACCGATACAAACTTCATGATTTTTACCTGTTACAAAAACCTCTAATTTCCGCACCCACTTATCAGAAGATTCCATAGTAAATTTGCAATTTGTACCGAGTTTTATACGGCACCGTTTTAACTCGGGAAGCGGATAATGTATTTCGGCAACGGAATTTTTACCCTTGAATTTAATTGACATTCCCGGAATAAAAAATACCCTCTTTTTTACTCCGTTTTCTATTTTATATATTTTATTACCATTAAACATACTTAACCTAATATATTTCTTTGACTTTATTCACTATATTTTCCGAAGTTTGGTTACTGTCAATAAGGCTTATTTTATACATCTTAGAATTTGGAAACCATAAGTTTTCCGTACTTTTTTCATACCATACAGCTAATGTTAAAGCACCTACCGCCGTACCCAAGTGCATCGTACCAGTATCAACACTTAAAAGCAAGCGGCTGTTCTTTATAACCGCTGCCAGTTCCGATATTGATGTTTTATTAACTAAATTAACAAATTTACATCCGCTTTGTTCTAAAATTTCTGAATATTTTAGAGATTTTTCCCCTGCCCCTGTAAAAACGACATTAATTCCTTCTTGATTTAATTTTTTAATTATTTCAACACAAACTTCTGTCGGAATGTCTTTTTCTTCCTTCTTACTTACAGGACAGACTGTTATATAGTCCTTTGAGTTATTTGTCATTTTTAATACTGATTCTAAAATTTCACTCGGGACATTATATTTTATAGGAAAATTTTGGATGTTAAGATCTTTAATATCCTTCAATAACATATTGTGACGTTCTTGAACAGAAATTTCAGCTGTTTTTTTCTTCTGCATAACAACTTTTTGACTCCCTGTTAAACGTGCAATTATGTAATTTCTCTCGTTATGATATGTTATTATTGACACATAAGGATTTTTATATTTGAAGTTTTTCACGAATTTTAATATTCCGAAAAGTCCTTTGTTCTCGCCTTTTTTATCAAAAACAACAACTTCATCTACACCTTCTTGGTATAATGCGGCATCTTTAAATTTTTTGTCACAAACAAATACAACTTTTGAATCGGAATAAACATTTTTAATATTTTGAATAAGGGAATTGCATAGCAAGACATCACCTAAGCAAGCCGTGTTGTACACTATAAATACTTTTCTCTCCTCATCCCTTCCCATAATATTTCCTATCCCTTTTAGCATAAATATAATACCACAAATTACTCTTATTCGCCACATACAACGCTCTGTTGTGGAATATGTTTCAATAATACTTTTTTATATATTTCTATCAAAACGAGGATTTGATAATGTATAAAAAAATATTTGCACTTTTTTTAATGTTAATTTTTTTCTGCAATGCTGATGTTTTTGCCTTAGAAACCAAGCACCCCGACTTTTCGCAAGAATTTTTAGGCAAAGATAAATTTGAATCATTCAACAGAAAAATGTTTAATTTTAACCAAAAACTCAATAAATATGCAATACGTCCTATTCACATACTTTGGGCATCAATCATGCCTGAGTACGGAATGGATAGAATCAACGGAATCACAAACAACATAGAATTCCCTATAAGACTTATGAGCAGCCTTGTACAAAGAGATTTCACTACTGCAAAAAATGAAGGAATAAGATTCTTTACTAACACGATTTTCGGACTCGGCGGCATGTACGATCCTGCAAAACGATTCCTTAAAATAGAACCGGCTAAAGAAGACATGGAACAGGCGCTTGCCTCTTGTAACGTAAAATCAGGCCCGTTTTTCGTATTACCCGTACTTTCTTTTACCAGCCTGCGCGGATTGTTTGGAAAACTCCTTGACACAGCTTTTAACCCGACTTCTTACATAGGCTCGCCGATTATGGCAGCCGTAAAAGCAGGGCTTACAATAAACAGAACCTCTTATCTGCAAACGCTTCTTACAATGGTCGAATCCACTTATGCAGATCCGTACGAAATTACAAAAAAAGCTTACGGCATAAATAACTATATTAAGCAGCAAAACCATGACCGGGTTGACGTAACATCCAACTTGAAAGTAAAAACAAATGAAAAACCGCAAAAAACAGTAACTAAAAATGTCGTCGAGAAAATAAAACCGACAGAAAACGAGGTAAAAATGGAAGTCGCATCAGAAATAATAACTCCTAATACATTCTATATCGATACGGATTTGAGTGAAGAAATTGTTGATAATGAATTAAAAGCAGATATAAATTTGCCGGAATATAATCCGCAAAATCCGGTAGTTGATTCAATGAGAACTGCTCTTTTTTCTATACCGGAAGCGGAAAAGTCGTTTTGGACAGAGTTTTCCATTTGGAACAGAAGCTTTTCTAAAAGAATCAAAACAGCGTCAATTAATTATACAGAAGGCAAAGATGACTATAAATACAGATACTTGCTCCAAAAAGATAAACACGCACCTGTTGCCGTTATCTATCCTTCAATAGGTGAAGGAATCCTCTCATCACACTCTGTTATGTTAGGTAAAATATTTTACGATGCAGGGTATTCAATCATAATTCAAGGAAGCCATTTTCAATGGGAATTTGTAAAAAGCATGCCCGACAATTACTATCCGGGATTGCCGGAAAACGATGCAAAAATTTTGAGAGAATTAACCGCAAAAATCGTTAATCAATTGGAAGAAAAAAACGACTGCAAATTTGAAAAAAAAGTCTTCATAGGAACATCTCTCGGCGCAATGGCATCGCTTTTTGCCGGAGCGCAAGAGTTTGAAAACAATACGCTCGGAGATTGCAAATTTATATCCATTTGTCCGCCGCCGGATTTGATTTACGCAATACGCCAAATTGACAAGCAATCAGAAGCTTGGAACAAATCACCTGACGAATTTAAGCAAAAAGTAGCATCTGCAGCAGCTAAAGTTGTAAAATTGTATCAGGAAAAAGACAATATAAAATTTGAAGTAAATAACCTTCCTTTTAGCGAGGATGAAGGGAAAATGATTACAGGCTTCATTATGCACCAAAAATTGTCCGATTTAATTTTTACTTTGGAAAAATCTAAACATCCTGAAAAAGAAGGTATTTATGAAAAAATTAATGGCATGGGTTACGAAGATTATGCGCAAAAATATTTAACCTCCGCTAAATTTTCCACACCTGATGAGCTTTCATACAATACAAGTTTGGAATATATTCAAGATTACCTGGAAAAAGGTGATAACTACAAAATTTACCACTCATTGAATGATTACCTTGCCGATACTGAAAAGTTAAAACGGCTTAAACAAATTACGCAAAACAGAACCACAATACTCGACAACGGAGCACATTTGGGATTTTTGTACAGAAAAGAATTTATAAACGATTTAAAAAATACAATCGCTTTAAATTAAACATCTATAGCCCTTATCACTCTCGCGGGATTACCTGCAACAATGGTATTTGGCGGCACATCTTTTGTCACAACGCTTCCTGCACCGACAATTGCTCCGTCACCGATGGTAACATTCGGTAATATTGTGCTGTCGGAGCCTATCCAAACATTGTTCCCGATTTTGACCGATGCCGGAGTTATGTTTTGCCTTAAATTAGGATTAAAATCATGATTTAAAGTCGCTATAGTTGTATTATGACCTATCAGAACACCTTTACCGATCTCAATTCCGCCCTGATCTTGAAAACGACAGCACGCATTTATAAAAACATTTTTACCTATTTTTATGTTTTTCCCGCAATCTGTGTAAAAAGGAGGAAACATCCCGAAAGTTTCATCAACTTCTCTGCCTGTTAATTTTGAAAACAACTTTCTGATTTCTTCCGGAGTATGATAGCTTCCGTTCAATTCTGCCGTGATTTTGAGCGCTTCTTGACTTAGAGCATGAAACATTTTCATAAGCTCAGAATCTTTTGAAACGTAAGTTTTGTCTGACATTAATCGTCTGAATTCTTCTATATCCATAATTACCGCCATAAATTTTATCAATCAAATTTTAACATAAAAAAAAGCTATGAACGAATCTCGTGCATAGCTGTTGATTAGGGATATGTGTATCGTCGTTTTTTAAGGAGTATAGGTATATACTAGCAGTATTTTTTTTAAATAAAATCATAAGAACGGAGGATTTTGTTAACAAAACTTAATATTTCGCGGACAAACATGTATAGTTGATTTTCGCATGGGTTACAATACACTTGATTTTTTAGTATTTAGTTGATAATATTTAATAGTCGAGGCTGAGACGTTTGGGCTTGTGGCACTCTGCCGACGAGAAGGTGACTAAATGTCACATTCGAGGAGAGGTAGGTAGCGGGCCCGCACCGAGCGATAAGGCAAGCCGAGCAAATTTATTTGCGAGGTGGAGTCGAGGAAACGGTGTCGGCTTGTCGAAGGACAAGACGAGCAGGTTTCCGAGCGGAGCCGTTATTGCTAACGTGAAAACTAAATAAAACTTTGGGCTTGTGGCA
>CADCOS010000130.1 GCA_902803165.1 uncultured bacterium
GGAATAATCGGAACAACAATTCTCGGAGTTTTGTTATTTAGCGAAAAATTAACAGTTGCGCAAATAATATCCATAGTCCTAATTATTATTGGTGTAATCGGATTAAAACTTTTTGCAAAACAATAAAAACATGAAAATAAAATGGTGAAAGGAGATAATTATGAGAGATGATATCAAAGAATACAACGCTGTTGAAAATGTTGCTAAGAAATTTTGCGAAGCGGTAAAGGCAGGAAAAAGCGAAATAGTTAAGCCGTATTTTTATGAAAAAGCTTGCTTTTTCGGGCAACTTAATGAGCAAACATACCAATCAGGGCCTATAGAAGAATTTTATAAAACTATTGATACATTTGGTGCTTGCGGTGACGATTATATTTCAAGAATTGATATTTTGATGTTGGAAAAAACTATTGCTGTTGTTCAAGTTATTGAAGATAACTGGCATGGATACAAGTTTACGGATATTTTAAATCTAAACAAAATTAACGGCGAATGGAAAATTGTTGCAAAGGTTTATGATACTTTATCTAAAGAATAATGTATTGTATGTTATTCAGGAAAAAACTCTCAGCAATAATTAACTGTTTATAATTTAAATATCAGTCTTTGTTTAAAACGGAAAGAACAGACAAAGCGGTTTGTATTGCTGTGGTTTCTTTATTTTTTTTATATTCGGATACTGAATTATTTTCAGAATCGGATATGGTTCTTATTACAATCAAAGGTATATTATTTCTCTGTGTTGTTTGAGCTATAGCCGCACTTTCCATGTCTATAACGTCAGCATTAAACGCATTTCTTATTGCTTGCTTTTGTTTTTCTTGATTTACGAAGATATCACCTGTTGCAATTGTACAAATTTTAATATTTTTATTTTGATTCAAATTCAATTCTTTTTTAAACTTTTCTACAAGTTTTTTGTCCGAATTAAATACGGTAGGTTTATCAGGTTCTATACCGTTATCTATATAACCTTTAGGATTGCCGAAAGCCGTAACATCAAAATCATGCTGAACTAATTTATTCACAATAATAATATCACCTGCTTTTATATCAGGAGATAAACTCCCTGCAATGCCGGTGTTTACAATATATACCGGTTTATAGTTGTCAATAATAAACTGTGCGGTAGTTGAAGCGGCAACTTTTCCCACTCCGCTTTTTATTAAAACTATGTTGTTATTACCTAACGTTCCTTTTGTAATTACGAAATTATTTTTTTGAATAGTTTTAGAATTTTTTAAGTTATTACGAATTTCGCTTATTTCTTCATCCATTGCTCCGATTATGGCAATAGTGTCTTTTTGCTTTATGCGGAAAAACAACACGCAGGCAAAAAGGATTAAAACAAGTATACATAATATACACAATGGTTTTCTTTTCATAGTTGTATTTTATCATAAATTTATAACCGATGTTGTGCACCAGCCTGTTAATTTTCAATATTGTTTTGAATATCTTAAAATGTTTTTTTATATTTCAGATTGTGAACCGATACTCGGGAATCTGTATAAATTTGAAATTTGATATTTTCATTAATATATTCCGCTTTTCCTGTTTCAACATTTGTAACAACTGCATAAAATTCAAAATAAGAATTATTGTAGGTATTAAAATCCGACTTATATAATTCATAAACAAGTTTTCTAAAACAAAAAAAATTTGTTCATAACATCGCCAGTAATAAGGGAATACATATCCATCAGTATTTATTACGAAGTGTATGCTAATGTTATTTTGACTTAATTACTACAATGTTCTAAAATAAATAATAAATTTTAAGAAAGGGAATTAATTATGAAAAAAACTCTGTTATTAGTTTTAACGACATTAATTTTAAGCTCTGGGATTTCAATGGCAGCACAAAATATTGCTGTAGTTGATGTTACGGCTGTAGTAGCAAAATCTGCCCAAGTTCAGAATTTGAAAAAAGAACAACAAACAAAAATGCAGGATTTGGAAAAGTGGCTCAAAAATGCACAGGCTGATGTTCAGAAACAACAAACAAAAGAAGGAAAAGAAAAATTATTAAAGAAATACAATGCCGATTTTGCAAAGAAAAAAGAAGCAATCGTCAAAGATTATGCCGCTAAGCTAAAAGCTGTTGATAAAAGCATAACAGAAACAATTTCCGCAACAGCAAAAGCAAAAGGATACAATATGGTTATCTCCAAAAGTGTAGTAGTATTTGGCGGAGATGACATTACTGCTGATGTACAAAAAGTTGTAAAATAACAACACACTGAATAGATTAATATTATAAAAACAAAGAGCAGAAGTAATAAATCTGCTCTTTGTCATTTTATTTTCAAATTTGTTTTTGCTTTTGGTTTTAATCGTGCATAAAATCACAATTTATAGTTTATGCGTGAATATTTTCCTTATTTATAAAATCTTAATAACTCTGTCAGAGTAACAATATTGACATATATTTGTCAGCATAATAAAATATTAATTGAGGAAATTAATCACTATTTAAAAGGAGATATATAATGCCGAAAGTATTAGAAAAAGAAGAAAAGAAAAAAGTGAAATCAACCGGTTTGGTTGACAATGCAGAAGCTTTAAATGACCTGCTTGACAGAGTAAAAAAAGCACAGGAGGAATATTCAAAATTTTCTCAGGAAGACGTTGACAGAATATTCAAAGCTGCAGCAACCGCCGCAAATAAGATGAGAATCCCTCTCGCTAAAATGGCGGTAGAAGACACCGGAATGGGAGTTTTAGAAGATAAAATTATTAAAAACCACTTCGCATCAGAATACATTTATAATAAACACAAAAATGCAAAGACTTGCGGAATAATAAGAGAAGATAAAGAAAACGGAATTAAAATTGTAGCAGAGCCTTTAGGTATACTTGCAGGTATTATTCCTACAACAAACCCGACTTCTACTGCTATATTTAAATCATTAATAGCTCTTAAAACAAGAAATGCAATTGTATTTTCACCGCACCCTCGTGCAACGAAATCAACAATTGAGGCGGCAAAAGTTGTTCTTGAAGCTGCTGTTGAAGCCGGTGCGCCTAAAGATATTATCGGATGGATTGATGTTCCGTCTATGGAATTATCTGACGCGCTTTTGCACCACCCTAATATCGCTTGTATATTGGCGACAGGCGGGCCGGGCATGGTTAAAGCTTCATATTCATCGGGTAAACCTGCATTAGGTGTTGGTCCGGGTAATACTGCCGCAGTTATTGACGAAACCGCTGATATTAAAATGGCGGTCTCTTCGGTATTAATGTCAAAAACATTCGATAACGGTATGATTTGTGCTTCGGAACAATCAGTAATTGTAGTTGAAGATATTTACGAAGAAGTTAAAAAAGAATTTATATACAGAGGGGCTTACCTCGTTAAAAAAGAAGATGAAAAGAAAATGATTGAGCTTCCGTTTATTGATCCTCAAAGGGGAACAGCGCATCCGCTTATCGTAGGTCAAAGTGCCCACAGAATTGCGGAACTTTCAGGTTTTTCAATTCCTGAAGACTCAAAAGTACTACTTTGTGAAAGAACCAAATTAGATTGGAATGATCCTTTCTCAAGAGAAAAATTATCTCCGATTTTAACTATGTATAAAGCAAAATCTTTTGAAGAAGCGGCAGAAATGGCACACGAATTAGTATTAAAAGGCGGTGCAGGTCATACTTCCGTTTTATATACGGATGAAAGAAAGTCTGAAAGAATTAACGCTTATGCCGAAAAAATGCCTTCTTGCCGTATATTGATTAACTCACCTTCTTCACAAGGCGGAATCGGTGATTTATTCAACTTCAAACTTGAACCGTCATTGTCATTAGGCTGCGGTTCTTGGGGCGGAAACGCAGTATCAGGCAACATTGGTGTAGAACATTTATTAAACTATAAAACCGTAGCTGAAAGGAGAGAAAATATGTTATGGTTCAAGGTTCCTCCAAAAGTTTATTTCAAAAGAGGATGCTTAGATTTAGCTCTTAAAGAACTAAAAGGCAAAAAACGTGCATTTATTGTAACAGACCGTTTCTTATTCAATTCAGGTGCGGTTGATAATATTACTAAGGTTTTGGATGAAATCGGCATTGACCACCAAGTATTCTTTGATGTTAAGCCAGATCCGACTATTGCAACAGTTAAACAAGCAATGGAAATTGTTAAACCTTATGAACCGGACGTAATCATTGCATTAGGCGGAGGTTCTCCGATGGATGCAGGTAAAATTATTTGGTTATTATATGAACAACCGGATACAAACTTTGCTGATATCTCTATGAGATTTATGGATATCAGAAAACGTATTTGCCAAATTCCTGAACTTGGTCAAAAAGCAACTATGGTTTGTATTCCGACTACATCAGGTACAGGTTCTGAAGTAACTCCGTTCTCTATTATTACGGATGAAAAAACTCACTACAAATACGCTATTGCAGACTATGCTTTAACTCCGAATATGGCAATTGTTGATCCTAACTTTGTTGACGGCATGCCAAAAGGTTTAACCGCAGCATCAGGTATTGACGCTCTTGTTCACTCACTTGAAGCATACGTATCTTGCATGGCTACAAACTTTACTAACTCAAATGCTTTGGAAGCAACTAAGTTAGTATTCAAGTACCTTGCTCGTTCTTATAATGAAGGTGCTAACGACCCTGTTGCAAGAGAAAAAATGCATTATGCAGCAACAATTGCAGGTATGTCGTTTGCAAACGCATTCTTAGGATTATGCCACTCTATGGCTCACAAGTTAGGCGCTATGTACAACATTCCTCACGGTGTAGCAAATGCATTATTAATCAGACAAATCATCAAATTTAACGCTGTCGATAAACCGACTAAGCAGGCAATCTTCCCGCAATACAAATATCCAAATGCTAAGACTAAGTACGGTCAAGTTGCTGATGAAATTGGTTTAGGCGGTAAAACAGACGATGAAAAAGTCGAAAGATTAATTAAGGCTGTTGATGAGCTTATGACAGAAATCAACTTACCGAAATCAATCAGAGAATTCGGTGTTAAAGAAGAAGAATTCATGGCAAATCTTGATGTATTGGTTGAAAGAGCATTTGATGACCAATGCACAGGTGCTAACCCAAGATATCCGCTTATGAGTGAAATCAAAAAGCTATTCTTGGATGCTTATGAAGGAATTGTATAGAAAAACTAAGATACTGGGGCAATAAGGCAATAAGAATAAATTTATTCTAACAGCCTTTTTGCCCAAATATCTTATTTAGCGTTCTTAATGCCTTAGTGCCACAGTGCCCTATTGCCTTTAAGTTATATAAAGGACACAAAAATGAACATCCCTGACAAGGTTGTGAATCGTTTAACAATGTACCATTTTATACTTGAAGATATTAGAGACGATGAAAAATACATTTCAAGTACAAAATTTGCAGAGCTGTTAAATATAGACAATTCACAGGTAAGAAAAGATTTAAAATATATTGATAACCAAGGCAAATGCCGTGTAGGATATGAAGTAAAAACTCTTAAACGCAAAATAGAAGAATGTTTAGGCTTCAAGAAAACAAAAGATGCATTCATAGTAGGTGCAGGTAACTTAGGTTCTGCACTTGCCAAATATGACGGTTTCAAAGACTACGGGTTGAATGTTCTTGCCATGTTTGACAAAGACATAAAAAAAATCGGTACTGTTATTAACGGTAAGGAAGTTTTTGATATATCAAAAGTAGGCAATTTAGCGTCACGACTTGATGTCGAAATGGCTATTTTGACTGTACCGCGTGAATACGCGCAAGGTACAGCTAATTATCTTGCCGGTGCAGGAATAAAAAACATTTGGAATTTTACAACTTGTATTTTAGATGTGCCTAAAGATGTAAAAGTTTGGAACGAAAATTTAATTGGAAGTTTTTTACAATTTACTAACAAAGATAAGGACGAATAAACAAAAATGACAACTGAAATTAAGATATGTATGGGAAGTGCATGTTTTGCAAAAGGAAATTTAGACAATCTTGAATTTATAAAAGAATATATAAAAGAAAATAACATGGAAGCAAACTTAACAATTGTCGGAGCTTTGTGCGAAAACAAATGTTCAGAAGGCCCGAGAATCATTATAAACGAAAAAGAATATACAAATATTACAAAAGAACAAATCAAAGAAGTCTTGGATTCATATCTAAAAATAATCAATCTTAATTAAAATTTTATATGTGTCTGAAAGAGGTTTAAATTATGGAAAAACAGAATCCTGTTTATACATTAAAAAATGAATGTAATGACTGCTACAAATGTATCAGGGAGTGTCATGTCAAATCTATACGTATGCAAGGTGGCAGCGCCTCTGTTATTAATGAAAAATGTATTGCTTGCGGTCATTGCGTAACGATTTGCCCCGCTGGTGCAAAAAGGGTCCGTAATGATATTGATGTCGTTAAGACTCTGTTTTTGACAGGTAAAAGGGTTTTTGTTTCCTTAGCTCCAAGTTGGGCCGGTGTTTATAATATTACAAAGGAGAAAATGATTGCAGTCTTGAAAAATCTTGGTTTTGCAGGAGTATCAGAAACAGCATTAGGAGCTCAAGAAGTTTCAATTCAAACTGCTAAGATGCTCAACAGCGCAGAAAAAGGTTTGTTTATTTCTTCAGCTTGTCCTGTTGTAGATGATTATATAAGACTTTATAAACCTGATTTTGCCAAATGTATTACTCCTATTGCATCTCCTGCACTTACTCACTGTAAACTTATGAAAAAAATGCTTGGCGAA
>CADCOS010000131.1 GCA_902803165.1 uncultured bacterium
ATATTCCTTTATTTTATTTGCTTCTTCTTCATTATTTATATCAAACTTTTTCCCTTTGTGTTTAGTAACTTCAGCCTCAAAAAGTTTACCGTCTTTATCCATAATTGTATGTACAGACCAATATTCTTTAGGAACAAAAGCTTCTATTTCTTCTTCTCTTTCACAAATCATACGAAGCGCAACAGACTGAACTCTTCCTGCTGAAAGATGATAGTTTCCAAGCTGTTTCCACAATACGGGAGAAAGTTTGTAACCTACCAGTTTGTCCAGTATTTGTCTCGTTTGCTGTGCTTGAACTCTGTCCATATCAATTTGACGCGGATTCGCAACGGCATGCTTTACGGCTTTGGGCGTGATTTCATTAAACTCTATTCTGTATATTTTATTATCCGTGACATCCAAAAGCTCACGAACATGCCAAGCTATTGCTTCTCCTTCACGGTCAGGGTCGGATGCAAGATATATTTTGTCCGAACGTTTTGCAAGTTCATTTAATTTGGTTACAACTTTTTTCTTTTCGGGAATAATAACATAGGTAGGTTTAAAATCGTTGTGAACATCAAACCCTAAAATATTATCAGGCAGATTTCTGACATGCCCGAAACTTGCTTCTATTTGATAGCCGTCACCTAAAATCTTTTTAATAGTTTTAGATTTAGCGGGAGACTCAACTATAACTAAAGCACGTTCCTTTTTTGTTTTATTCGGTTTTTCGGCAAAAGCTTCTGCCATTTACACTACCTCATAAGTTTCTCTTGTATCTGTCACCGTCTGTTTGTTCTATCAGTCCGCATAACTCCATCTCAGTAAGCAAAGTTAGCAACTCTTCCGTATTTATATTTGTATAGGACTGAATTTCATCAAAACCCTTAGGTTCAATTGATATGATATCATAAACAGGTTTAAAATGAGCGGGTATTTCAATATTTTCAGATAAATTTTTCGCCTGACCTGTTACTTCCCAACCCAAAACATTTAGTATATCCTCACCTTTTGTAACCATTGAAGCACCATCTTTAAGAAGCTTATATATACCTTCCGTATTAGAATTGTTAATTGCTCCCGGTATACACATAACTTCTCTTCCTTGCTCAAGAGTTAAGTTTGCACTTATTAAAGCACCGCTTTTTAGTGCGGCTTCACCGACAACAGTGCCGTATGACAAACCCGTAACAATCCTGTTTCGTTGAGGGAATCTGAATTTAATAGGTTCAAAAGTTGGATAATATTCGGTAACAACCGCCCCGCAGCCGTTTTCCATTTTATTATACAAATCTCTGCTTGAACTTGGATACACAAAATCGAATCCGCTCGCTATTACACCGATTGTTTTTAAATTATTGTCAATAGCGCTTCTGTGAGACGCCGCATCAATACCCGCAGCAAGTCCCGAAACTATACATATATCAGTATTAGCTAAATCCGATATTATTTTGTTTACGCTTTCTTTGCCTGAAAAGCTTGCTCTTCTGGAACCGACAAAAGCAACTGTTCGGTCTAAATTACAGCTGAACAAATCTCCTTTGTAAAACAATGTCATAGGAGGATTTGAAATTTGCCTTAACATATAAGGATATTTTTCATCGTCATAAGTAAGAATCTTTATCCCTTTATTCAAAACGAACTCTAATGTTTGCTCAGGATTAACTCCTTTTTTCTTTTCAATGAAATTTTTGGCTTTTACGCATGACAAACCTTCAATCTGTTCCAAATCGGATAATTTAGCATTAAAGGCAGTTTCTATATCACCAAAGTAATTGTAAAGCCTTTGGATAAAAGTTGAATCCAATTGTTCAATAGAAGCAAACGCAGTCCAATATTTCGTGTTCATTGTTAAAGTTTAACACAAATAGAAAATATGTGAAAATTATTAAACTTCACCGATAAATTTAATATCGCAGTCACCGACAAGCTCTTCGTTAGCTAAAACCGTAATATTAGGAACAAATTCCGATAAAATTACAAAAACCATGTGCCTCAAATCCATTGGAACCGCAAGAATCGGGTTTTCAAGCTTCTTTGATTTTGCAAGTTTATTAATTCTCTCTGCTAATTTTTGAACATCATTAGCGTCGATTCTTATTACAGAATCACCTTCGTCCTCTTGATTAAAGAATGCCGAAACCGTATCAAGTGTTTCTTCAGAAAATTCTATGACTTTTAAAGAGCCGTCTTTTGCCAAATCTTTTATAATAAGTTTTGAAAAAGCCAACCTTACTTTATCAAGCAAATCTTCTTTTGTAGGTTCGTTTGCATAATCATTAATTTTTTCAAATAAGTATATAATATTTTTTACGGATACTTTTTCTCTTATCAAACAGCTTAAAAGGTATTTTAAATCTGCTGCGGTTATAAAATCAGGAATTATATTGTCAACAAGAAAAGAATTATTCTCCAATACAATTTCTACAAACTTATTGATATCATTGTAATCCATAATATCGGAAACTTCTCTTATTGAAATATATTCAATAGCCCTGCCGATATATTCAACAGCTGTCATACCCTTCAGCCAAAAATCACGAACTCTGTCTTCTTTTATCCAAACGATTTTTCTTCCGGTAATTTCGTCTTCCGAAACATAATCGCCGTCCTGAAGTTTATAACCCTTTAATTCATCTTTAAAAAATACCTTTGATTCAGGAAATACAACTGTTCTAAATACTTCGACATCATGAATTTTTATTGAAAATTCATTCTGATTCAAATCATCGCTATTATGAAAATGAATGTGCGGTATGACGTATCCCAATCGTTCCGTCAAATCTTGTCTCACTTTTACTGTTTGAGCTAACAAATTATCTGAATTATCCATTGAAACCAAATCAAGAATTTCTTCCGAAAGATTTACCGTGAATTTTTCTTCTTTAATTGAAGAATACATAGAGTCCGGAGATATTTCATTTATAAGAGCCTGTTTCAATAATTCCAACTGTTTCAATTCGTCTGACATTTGATTATTCAAACGATTTTTATCGTCTCCTGATAAATTGTCGCTCTCTAATTGAGATTTTATTCTTTTGATTCTGTCTTTTTGATTGGAAATTTTTAACTGTATTTCTTTACAAGATTCATAAGGACTCGTTGGAGCGGCAAGCATTTTTTCCATTCTGTATTTGAAATTAGTAACATTTACTATATCTTCTAAGTCAGCAGCTTTCTCTTCTTGTCTTTCTCTCATAAAAATACAATTGAAATCTATTGAATTCTCTGTTTCAATTTCATGCATTGTGTATAAATCCCAACCCTCTTCGGACATTTGATTCAACAAGTCTTCAAGTGCTTGTTTGTCTTCTGTAGGTACTGATTTAATAACGTATTGCATTTTTTTGTTAAACATATTAATCCTCATCAGCTCTTATAATTTTATATATCATACTATTATGAGAAGGCTTGTTATCGTTTATTGAAAAAGCTTCATCACAATATTTTTGCGCAATTTTTGTTTTTTCGGGATCGTTTGAATATATTGTATACAGAACGTCACCTTTATTAACTTCTTCGCCGCTTTTTTTATTCAAATAAATTCCTACGCTATAATCAATCGGATCTGTCTTTTTATCCCTGCCTGCTCCAAGTATTTTGCACGCATAAGCTATTTTGTATGCATCAATATTTTGTACATAACCGCTCTTTTTTGATTCGCATTCAATTTTATATTCAGGTAAATCAAATTTGTCATAATTCTCTATTATATCGGCATCTCCGCCTTGAGCGATTATTAATTCTTTAAATTTTTCTAATGCTTTACCGCTTTTTACAACCTCGGTTAAATATTCAATCGCATCTTCTTCGTTGTCATACATTCCTACTGCCATTAAAGCTATTGCAGCAAATGAATATGTAAGTTCAGCCACATCTCCTTTGGTAATATTACCTTTCAAAAATTCAATTGATTCAATAATTTCCAATGAATTTCCGACAGCTCTCCCCAGAGGTTCTTCCATTGAAGTTATAACGGCAATAATGGATTTATTTAAAATCTTACCTATATTTACCATTAATTTTGAAAGCTGAATAGCATCTTCGGGTGTCTTCATAAAAGCACCCGAACCATACTTAACATCAAGTATTATATTTTTAGCACCTGAAGCTATTTTTTTTGATACAACTGATGATGCAATTAACGGCATGCTGTCAACTGTTGCGGTAACATCTCTCAATGCGTACAGTTTGCCGTCAGCAGGTGTAAGGTTTTGAGTTTGAGCACCGATTGCCACATTTATTTTCTTTACCTGAGCAATTAAATCACTTACCGACAGTTTTGTATTAAACCCAGGTATTGACTCCAATTTATCAATTGTACCGCCTGTATGTCCGAGACCTTTTCCAGAAAGTTTTGCAACAGGAACTCCCGCAGCTGCAAGCAGCGGAATTAATGTAATTGTTACTTTATCTCCAACACCGCCCGTTGAATGTTTATCAACGATTGAGTCGGTTAAATTGCCAAAATCAATAACTTCACCGGAATTAATCATTGCTTCTGTCAAAATAGCCGTTTCATCCTCTGTTAAACCGTTAAAATAAACAGCCATCAACCACGCAGATATCTGATAATCAGGCGCTGTTCCGTCCATTAAAGAATTTATAAGAAATTCTATTTCTTCTTTAGTATGCTCTTTTCCCTGTTTTTTCTTTTCAATAAGGTCTACTATTCTCATATTTATCTAACCATTTTTAATTTGCTGATAACCATATCTGTAATATCAATACCGCCTACAAAAACCCCTCTTTGATCCATTACGGCGTCAAGTTTTTGTTCAACCATTACAGCTTTTGCGGCTTCTTTTACTTTATTATAAACTTCTTGTTCTCTTTTATTTCTTAAAGCCATATAAGCATCTTCTCTTGCTTTAAAATCCTGAGCTGTTCTTTGTTCAAATGCCTGTTTTTTTAAAGGTGTATCAAGGGATTTATATTCTTTTTCCTTGTCTACCAAATATTGCTGCATTTCCAGACCTTTAGCATCAACTTCCTTTGTTGCTCTTTGCGCAAATTCAAAATTGTCAATGACTTTTGCGTAATCAATATATCCGACTCCTCCGGCATTTGCAATTCCTGTAAAGGCTAAAAGTGCAATTGCAATAAGTCCTGCTTTTAAATTTTTCATATTTTATCCTCCTGAATACTTGTATTAATACATCATATCACCGGCACCAAAAGTGAAGTATCCCTTCTTAGAGCCGTAAGAACCCGGATTAGTTAACGGTAAACCATAATCAACCGATAACGGTCCTACACCCGGGATTGTAATTTTTAACCCGACACCTGCCGTGATTGCATGAATAGGTCTGTCATATAATATGCTTGCAACTGTCGGTTTGAATACAGAACCTGCATCAACCCAGAAGGTTAATCTTAAATTCTGTAAGAAATTTACTTTTAATCTGTCAACAAATGGCAGCGGGGTTGCAAGTTCTGCCGAACCCATTATAAATGAAGTACCTGTACCTACACCGTTAACCTTATAACCTCTGATTGTATAAGGACCGCCGAGTCTGAATGCCATAATTTCAGGCATGTCATCGCCATGTACTTTAATACCGCCTCTTCCTGTGAACGTTAATGATGATTTTTTCGCTACAGGTATATATTTTTTAGCCATACCGATAAGTCTTCCGTTTGTCTGTCCGAAACGTTCCAGACCAAAAGATTCTTCATATCTTGCAGACATTAAAACACCGTTTCTTGGATTTATAGCGGCATCTCTTGAATCGTAAGCTATCCCCGGCGCAAGTTTAAAGAACAATCCGCCTTGCAATTCTTTGGCACGTTCAGCTATATTTAAACCTCTGAGTGCATATAAATTAGATATAGTTCCTTGAGAACCTTCTTTAAGATGTATGTGTTCGATTCCGGCTGTTAAAGTTGTTGACAATCTCGGATTGAAATCAAGTCTGTGTGCCAACGTACTTTCTACACCGATTCTTCTTTCCAATGCCAAAGGAATGGTATAACTTCCCAAATCTCTATAGTAAACTCTGCTCATTAATGAATTGTCAGAATTCAAAAAATGAGGTTCAAAAAAGCTTAACTCTGCCTGATAATTCATGTGATCTTTGATAGAAGCATCGCTCATTAATATACCTGAACCGACTAAGCCTGACAAAGATATTCTTTGATTTTTACCTCTAAAGTTGTTGTCTGATATACCTACAGAACCAAATGCACCTGTCGCGGAATCAAGACCGCCGCCTATTGAAACTGATGCTGTTCTTTGTTCTTTTAATTCTATGGTTATATCATATTTATCAGGATCTTCTTCAGAAACTTCAATTGTTCTGTTTACATCTTTAAAAGCTTGAGTTGAATACAGCCTTACCAAATCCTGCTTTATAATATTTTCGTTATAAACCGTATCAGGTTCTGTCATTATGTTTCTTTCGACAATATATTCTTTGGTTTTCTCATTGCCTGAAATCATAATTTTATTGATTTTACCTTCAGAAATACTTAAATTTAAAGCTCCGTCCGGATCATCATAAACAGAATCTATTTTGGAAAGAATATAGCCTTTATTAAAATAACATTCGTTTATTTTTTCCATTGCGGAATTGATTTCGGAAATATTTTGAGGTCTGCCTTTTAAAGGCAGTAAATACTGCATTAATTCAGCAGTTGAAACCACGGTATTTCCTTCTATTGTAAAATCAGTTACCGGAACATTTTCTTCCAATATTATTTTCAAAGAAATCGAACCGTTTTCGTTTTTGACGGGAACAGCTTTCATTCTCTCCGTAAAATATCCCATTTTATAAATGGTTTTCAAATCTTGCTGCATCACGTCTTTATCGTATAAGAATCCTCGTTTTAATTTGATTTTTTCAAGGATATATTCCGGCTTTATTATATTTGCTCCTAAAATCTCTATATCATTAATATAGCTTGCTTCTGTTGTCAGAGGAGCATCATCTAAAGGAGCTTCCATCATTTCTTTATCCGTCATTTCTTCAAGCGCAGCAGCCGACGGCGAAATGAGGCACACAAGCCCCATAACAAAGGTAAATAATATTAAATTTTTATATATATTCTTAAGAATTGACAATTATTAACTCCGGAGTTTATATACAAAAATTTTATCACAAATATACATATTATTCAAAAAATATTTGACAGAAAAATAATTTATTTATTCGGATATTTTTGCCAATTCGGTAATCATCGGAATTTTATTATTTTTACATAGTTTTTTATAAAATTCATATAATTTTGGAGATTTTATTTCCATCTTTTCAGGCTCTGAAATATAATACTCAAATGACCTTGCCAAAAGCTCTGTAGGTGAATTATAGTACCGGTTTAATCTTGATATTTTTGAATTAATCCTTTTTAAATTTCTTTCGGCAGATTTTAAATATAAATAATTTTTAATATCGTCATCAATATCAGGAAAATCGTTTTCCAAATTTTCAACCGAATATATGTAATTTTTAAAACCTTTTAAAACTTTTACTCTATCGTATTTTAAAAGATATTTTAAATCGCCGAAACCGATTTTATTTTCTATTTTTTTATATTGAACATTTTTTCTTATATCAGGATAAATTTTTTGTAAAATTTTTAAATAATAATTTACTTTGCTTTTACATTCTTCCTGTCTGTCAAAAAACGGTTTTACCGAATTTTTGGGAATCAAATCGACTGTAAGACTAATTAAGTCTTCCATATAATCATCTTTGTAATTATCAAAAATAAAATCCAATGATTTTAAAGTTTTATCGTAAGAATAATGTACATAGTGGATAAATTCATGCACCAAAGTTCTAAAGGTTGCATTATCATCAAGCCCCTTTGCTATATCAATTCTAAGGTCATTATTTTTTGCCTTAAAAAAGCCTCTGTTACCTTGTGCTTTATTTTTAGCAACTTTTACCTTAATTCCAAAACCTTCTGTATAATTTATTAAATCTATGATTCTGTTTCTTTTACAAGCCATTTTAAATAGTCTTCGGAACAATCTACTATCGGGAGTGCAATAATTTCAGGCACATTGTAAGTATGAAGGTCTTCTATTACAAGTTTGATTCTGCCGTAATTTGCTCTTCGTGTTTTTATCATCATTAAAATTTCTTTTTCCTCACAAACTTCACCTTCCCAAGAAAAAACTGATTTTACATTTTCTATCATGGATACACAAGCCGCAAGTTTATGTTTCATTAATACTTTGGTAATATTTTTTGCAATCTTTTTATTAGGTACTGTGCAGTAAATAACTATAATATCCATATTGGCTCCTTCCTTATCTTAAATAATCTTATTCGGATTTAAAATATTTTTTGGATCAAAAACCTTCTTAATCATTTTCATATATTCAAGCGCATTTTTATCAATAATTTTGGAAGCGTAATTTTTCTTTTCCGCTCCTACTCCGTGTTCGGCAGAAATTGTGCCGTTTAAAGAAATAGCATATTCGTACATTTCTGATTTTGCATCGGTATATTTCCTAAACTCATCCTCATCTTCAATATTTAATGCTATTTGAGGATGAATATTACCGTCTCCGGCATGAGCTACCAAACACATTTTTAAATTATACTTGTTTGCAATTTCTTTGCATTTTTTAACCATTTTACTGAAATTTTTTCTCGGGACTATAATATCATCTGATAAAACGTCCGGAGCAAGTCTTGTCGCTGCAGCGAACGAAACTCTTCTTGCCTGCCATATATCATTATAATCTTCTTCCGATTCCGATACCCTTATTTCGCTCGCACCTGATTCTTTCAAAGCCGCTTTTGTCTTATTTATTTGATATTCCATTGAAGATTCAAATCCGTCTAATTCAACAAGAAGCAATCCTTCTTTCTGAGTATTAAGTCCGCATTTTACAAATTCTTCCGTTGTTGCTATTGAATTTTTATCCATGAAATCTATTGCGGCAGGAAATATTTGTTTTGATATTATATTGCTTACAGATTCGACACAATTATCGATTTCATCAAAATAAGCTGCCACAACCCTGTGAGCTTCAGGTTTAGGAATAAGTTTGAGAGTTGCTTCCGCTATAACAGCAAGAGTTCCTTCGCTTCCAACCATAAGTTGTGCCAAATGATATCCGACAGAATCTTTTATGGTATCGGCACCTAATTTCATTATTCTGCCGTCAGAAGTAACCACTGTTAACGATAATACATAGTCTTTCGTAGTCCCGTATTTGAAAGCCATAGCACCGCTTGAAGACTGAGCAATAGCTCCGCCCACCGTTGATACTCTGTAATTAGAAGGATCAGGGGGAAACAATAGTCCCAATTTTTCGGTTTCTGACTTTAAATCACCTAAAACAACACCTGGTTGAACTGTCGCTGTCATATTTACGGAATCAATTTCTAAAATTTTATTCATTTTAGAAAAATTTAATACAATACCGCCATTTGCACATACGCATGAGCCGACCATATTAGTTCCGGCGCCTCTGGAAACAATCGGTATACCGTTATCATAGGCATATTTCATTATGTTTTGAATTTCTTCAATATTTTTGACAAAAACAACCGCCTCAGGAACCTTTCCGGCATTTTGCATATTTGAAGAATCAGTAGAATAACAATAGCACTCTTCCTTTGAAGTCAGAATGTTATTGTTACCGATTATTTTTTCAATTTTTTTGTAATCATTTTTCAACAACATGTGAAGCTATTTTTTCGATACTTTTATTTAATTTGGCTATCTGTCTGTCCATACCGCCGACCTTTTTCGTTAACTGAGCGGTATCTTTTTCATCCAATACTCCGATTACTTTTTCTAATTTTGACTCCAAGGAATCTATTTTTGATTGTTGATAAGAAATCTTATCCCCTATCGCAACAAGAAAATGATTTAGAGTATCTTCCATAGGTGTTAAATCTATTTTGCTGTTTTTATTGCTGATAGTTGTTTGTACTATCATTTTATCAAGTTTTGTTTCTAATGACGAAATTTTCTTTGCCTGTTTGTCAAAAACATTACCTAATGCTTCAATAAGCTCAATACTTTCCGAATTATCCTGAGACTCGTCTTTCAAATCAGCAAGCATAACTTTTATTTGACCGATTTCGTCCAATGTATCAACCTTATCGGAAATAGCATTAATTTTATTACCTGCATTATCAACCCATTCTGCAAGGTATTCAAATACCTGATTAAATACCTGATTCATCTTTGAGCCGTTTTGAACCATTGTATTCAATGCATTTAATTTTGAATCAATTCTGTCCATTCCTGATTCGTGTGAGAAGTTTTTGGTTCTTTCATCCAAATCATTTATAACAAGCTTAAAGTCATGCAAATGCTCTTGAAGTGTTTTATATGATTCATCAGATGCGAGAATAAGTTTATTTGTTCTTGTACTAATGCTTACAATATCTTCAGCTAAACCGTCCAGAGCATGTTTATCAGGAAGCTCAGCTTTAACAGTTTCCAAAAGTTTATAAATGTTTTCGGTAGAAGCTGCTAATTCTGCTAATTCGGAATGATTGTTATCATCCTTTATTGATTGCAATACAAGTCTTAAATTCGCAATATCAGCTTCCAAATCTTGTAAGCTGTATATGTAGTCAATATCACCGTCAGAAGAAATTATACTGTTTATTTTTTCATTAATTGAATCAATTTCATTTCTTACCGATGAAATATTATTGTCTACAGTTACAAGGTTATTTTTAACTGTTGCGATATCTTCATTTGTAGTTACAATGTGACTTAGTACCGTTATCAATTCATCGTGTTTTTCTTGGATAAAATCAAGTATTTCGTCTTGTTCGGTTACAAAAGATATTTGATTGAAAATATTCAACATTTGAGTAATAACATCTGTTTTTATTGTCTTTAATTCTTTATCAATCAACCCTTCAATATTTTGAATATTAGTCGAAACATCTTGAATATCTGATGATACATTTTGAAGATTTGAACTTATTGTTCCTTCTACATCCATCAAATCCAATTTATTAGAAAATTCATTAATTGATTTTACAACCGAATTTTTTACAACAGCATTTAATTCGGCTACATCCGGAAGATTGATTGTACATAGTTCATTAATATCTTCCAAATACCCGAATTGATCTTGAATTAACCCTTCAAGAGAAGCTATTTGCTTATTTATTGATGCTTGGAACGCTTCATCAAAAGATTTGCTTGATATTTGAGTCCTTAAATTATCAAAGCTTTCTCTCAGCTGACGAATTTCTGCTGATGAAACTTCAGTTGATTTTTTTATTTCGGCAGATAATGAATTAATCTTATCGCTTATTGAAGTTTTTACTCCGGCAAAATCCGTAAATAAATTGTTCAAATATTCACTGACTTTTTCGAGAGAATTATTGTACCCGTTAGAAAGAAGCTTGATTTCTTCGTATTTGTCAACGACAGTATCTATAAACTTCTTATCAAACAGAGCAAGCTTATCTTCCACAGATTTGGAGCTTGAATCAAGAGCGCCTGCAATATCTTTTAAATTGTCTGCTATAAATCGTTCAAGATTATCGTTTAATTTATCTATTGAGGACGACATTATGATTTCATTGGCAGCTTTAAAATCAGATATCGATGATGTAAATACATCTGTATTAAGAGTTTTATTAAGAGTTTTTATAGTTTCATCAAATGTTGCAGATAGTTCAAGTTTTAAACTGTCAAGTTTTTCCGAAAGAATAGAGTTATCCGTTTTGATATCTAAATATGATTTCAAATCTTCTATATTTGCAGCGATTTGATCGGTAACAATTGCATCTATTCCGGAGGTTATTTTTATAGTTTCATCTTCTTGACTCTTCTTCAATATTTCAAATTGTTCTGTTAATTCTGCAAAAATCGTATCAGTTTCTTTTTCAATATTAGAAGAAATTACTTTTAATTCTCTGTCGAGAATTTGTGTAATCAAATCTTTCCCTGCATTTATTGCAACTTTACCAAGTTCAATTTGTTCAAGAATTTTATTCGCTGACTCTTCAATAGTTTTAACTCCTGTTGAAGCCGATTCGGCAGTTATTGCGGAAAGGTTGTCCGTTTTTTCCGTAAATTCTCTTTCAACAGTCGCAAGAAGTGCATTTGTACTTGCAACAAGTGCAGATAAATCAGAAAGTTCAGCTCTGGCTGCTTTCGAAGATTCTAGTTGTTCACTTGCTATAGCATTTATATTATCCGATTTTTCTGACAATGCCTCTGTAGAATCTTTTAATAATCCGGCTAAATCAGAATATTTAGCGCCGGCTTCCTGAACTTGGATATCTAATACAGAATCAATATATTTTGCCATATCATCCAATTGAGCTTTTAAATTCTGAACCAGATTTTCGTTGTGAGTTTCCAAATTTGACGCAAAGTCGCTTATTTTATCTTTTAAAGATGCGTAGTCCACCTGGGCAAGACCTATATGTTCTTCCAATACGGACTTTAATCTTACCGAAACATCCTGTATTTGTTGAATATTACTTGCGGATTGACTCTCCCATACGGATTTTAGTGTATCATTAATATCTGCAATTCTTTCCTGCAAATATGATGACTGACTTTCCGCCTTATCACCAAGTCTGTCAAATGTCTCTTCTATTTTAGTCTTATATGTTTCCAATTTTTGTTCAACAGAATTCATTAATCTGTCGGAAATATCAGCCATTTCCTCATTAACTCTGTCTGATAGTGTTTTATCCGTTTTTTCAAATAAAATTGTTATTTGAGAAACAAGTGATTCAAAATTGCTTTCTATGATTGAAAGCTGTCTTGTCATATCACCGTCTACATTCTCGTCAACTCTGTCCATTGTAGCTTTCAGAGTTTCAATTACATCCGAAAGATCTTGAACTTTTGCATTTAAAACCTCTTCAGACTTATCGCTTAAAGATGTAACATATTCTTTTAAACCGACCAAATTTTCAAGAATTTTTGCCAAAGCCGAAGTTCTTGAATTTGAATTTTCATAGACAAATTTATCAATTAAGTCTCTTACGCTGTCAAAATTGTCAAAAATTCTTCCGAGAGCAGAAGTTCTTTCTTCTGACATTTCAATTTTTAATTCTTCAGTTTGGCTGCGTAATTTTTCAAATTCATCTATGATTTCTGTAAGGGCGGAATCTCTCTTATCTGAGCTTTTACTTTCTATACTTGTCAGAAGTGATTTTACGGATTCTATTTTTTCAAATACATTATTTAATCCGGCAGAACGCCCCTCATATATTTCAGAAGATAAAGTATTAAGCTGACCGCTTAAATTGGAGAAACTGTCTAAAATATTATTTAACGCTGTTTCTCTTGAATTCTTTTCATCATTGGAAATTGCCGTACACAATTCTTTTAAGTTATTTATATTATTAACTATCGTATCTACAGCCAAACTTCTTGATAATGCGTTTTCTGAAGAAGACTCGCTCATTCCTGTCTTTATATTTTCCAAAGATTCGGCAATTTCTTGGGAATTTTTATTATAAATATTTTCTACAGCAAATTTAAATTCATTAATTTTATCAGCATTTTCGCATGTGAACGCCTGTTTAAATTCTGTTATTTTATCAAGAAGTTCATTTTTTAAAGAACCTATCTTGCTTTCAAATTCTGCATTTATATTTTTTGCGGAATCGGATAACTGTTCAAACTTGTCTGAATTATCGATGTTATTAATATTTAATATTTCTTTAATTTCATTATACGCAGTTTGGATTTCAAGAAGTTTATCATAAGAATTTTTTATATCTGATTTTATGGCATCTGAAGATTTTTCTATTGTCTTTTCAACAGAAGCAAAACTTCTTGAGTGTTCTTCTTCTATATTCTTTAGATTGTTTTCTACTTGTATCCTTATAATATCAACAACATCACGAACATTTTCAACGTAATTTAAAGTTGTATCTTTTACAGAATCTGTTATTCCGTCAATTTTTTTCTCTAAAGCTTCGTTATTTTGCGATTTTTCAACACTGACATAAGAA
>CADCOS010000132.1 GCA_902803165.1 uncultured bacterium
AACTGAAAAGAACATCCGAACGTAGTGAGGATGTAGTAAACAATTGCGTGCTTTCTTTTTCTTGTTTGCTCCGCTTTATTCTTTTTCATTTTACTTCACTTTCTTGCTGGTAGTTTCATCTACAAACTTTTTTATTTACCCTCTCGCAAATAAAGAAAAAGAATAAAGCGGAAAAAGAAATTAAATAAAAATTCTATCCGCCTGCAAAGGAAGAAGAAAAAGCGTTATTATGCACCGAAATATATATTCCGGCGCAAATAATTGACTTTAGTGTATATTTAAAGTATTTTTATAAAGTGTCCGCTGGGACATTTTCGTATCACAAAGTTTTTTAGGGAAGAGATTATGGATTTTACAACATTGACTATTGATATTTTAAAAGCACTTTCTGTAGCAGGCAGCTATGGAATAGGAATTATATTGCTTACAATAATAGTAAGAGCTGCCATGTGGCCTTTAGGCGTATCTCAACAGCGCTCTATGAGGACTATGCAGATACTACAGCCAAAAATGAAAGCTATACAAGAACGTTATAAAAGCGATCCTCAAAAAATGCAGCAAAAAATGATGGAATTTTACAAGGAACACAAGTTTAATCCAATGGCAGGCTGCTTTCCGCTTCTTATACAAATGCCGATTTTTATATTATTGTACTCAACTCTTATGAGTCCTCAGTTTATACAAATGGCAGGAGATTCACATTTCTTGTTTATAAACAGGCTTGATGCAACATTAAAAACTTCGGCAGGTGTTTCACACGACGGAATTTTAGGGGTTTCAAAATACGATACCTTTATGACAGGTAAAACCGCTAAAGTGTATCTTAAAGGAATTGATGAACCTTTGGATAACGTTAAAATTGAAAAACCTCAAAGAGCTATTGAAGTTCAAGGAGATTTAACACCGGGAGAAACGGTTGATTTCAAGATAAGTCTTGATAATTTGAATCTTAAATTCAGTCAGCTTGACCAAATTGAAAAAGCTCAGATTGATGTTATGGATGTGCAGACAAAAGAAACTGAACTAGTCGGTTTTGAAAGAAAAGACGGTATTTTAACGGCAACAGTTCCTACTAAAGAGGTTAAAACGGCATTTCATTATGACGTAATGCTGCTTATCATATTATTTGCCGTTACAATGATATTTTCACAAAAAGCAATGATGTCGATGAACAAGAATACAAATCAAGATCCTGCGCAAGCAGCATTACAAAAGAATATGAACACATTTATGCCGATTATGCTTACTTTTACTTTTGTAATTATCCCTATACCTGCAGGTGTTTTGTTATATTTAATTTCAAGCAACTGTTTCCAAGTTGTTCAAACTTTAATAATTAATAAACAACTTGAACTGGAAGACAGAAAAAAAGAAAAAATTATTTCAGATTCTGATATAGAAGATGCAAAACAGATACAAGAAAAATAGCAAAAAATATTTTTACGGGTTTTTATTGAAATATAAGGAGTCGTATTATGCGTGTAGAAAATAATTCACAAATTTCATTCGGTCAATTAAGTGTATCTATGTACAGAGCACATTTTAAAGATTCAGGATTAAGAAAAATAATGGATTTAGTTGAAAGACAAAAAACAAACCATGTTAATATTGATGTTTTTGAAAATCCATCCCACGAATTTTCTGCGAATATTTACGTTGATGAGCCTTATTTCAGTTATGACAAAACTTTTAACAAGGGCTTGTTAATGAGTAAAATCGGATTTCTAAAGAAAATGTGCAAAAAAGCTGATAAAATTAATGAAGACTATACAGCTGCGAAAGAACGCTATGAAATG
Organism: uncultured bacterium; assembly: GCA_902803165.1. Lineage (GTDB taxonomy): Bacteria > Cyanobacteriota > Vampirovibrionia > Gastranaerophilales > Gastranaerophilaceae > CAG-196. The sequence goes on from CADCOS010000132.1 coordinate 1,797, forward strand.
TTCATAGATAAAAACGGCGAAATGCCGAAAAGCGCAGGGGTAAAAATTTAATCTGAAAATGTATCAAACAAAGAACCGCATATACCAAGATTTTGACAGAACTCAAAAAAACGGTGTATGTAATTATTTAAGAGCTTTAGTGAAACAAAATCCGGACTTATCCTGTGAAAAAATTTTGGATAAGTTTATTGAGGATGAAAATTATTATTTGGAACTGGGTGCTTCAAGGTTTCCGTTTTTAGCTGATTTTATAGATAAAAATGAATTTTTGCGTGATACGGAAGATTATATAAAAGCATGCAAAAAATACTATGATTATAAAGAAAAACAGCAGCCGATTATTCAAGCTCAAAAAGAATTTGAAAAGAAAAAAAGAAAGTTTTTACAAGAAGTAAAAATGTCTAAAGAAAAGCCTACTCAAAAACAATTGTATTATTACGACAGGCTTTGCAAAAAATATTCAATTGATAAAAAAGATACAAACGATTTGTCAAAATTGGATTTAAGAGATGAGATAGAAAGAATTTTAAATGAACATTCAAACGATTATAAAAATATTGACTGATTCGGGTATAGAAGAAAACGAGGCAAAAATAGAAGTAAATATGCTTCTTGAACATTTTTGCAGTTATACTGCAAATGACAAATTAAGAGGAATTTTACCAGACGAAAATCAGTTAAAAATTATAGAAAAAAAGGTACAAATTCGTGCGAAAGAAAGAATTCCTATTCAATATATAATTGGCGAAAGTTTATTTATGGGGAATTTTTTTAAAGTCACTCCCGATGTATTAATCCCCAGAGATGAAACTGAAATTCTTGTAAGGAAAGCGATTGAAATAATCAACGATAACAATTTCAAAACTGTTTTGGATATCGGAACGGGTTCCGGATGTATAGCTTGTACAATAGCAAAGCAAACAGATTCAACGGTTCTGGGCATAGATATATCGTCTGATGCTTTAAGAGTGGCGCTTGATAATGTCACAAGATTAAATATTAATAATAAAGCTGTTTTTAGAAAATCAAATCTTTATGAAAAAATCAGACCTGAAGAAAAATTTGATTTAATAATATCAAATCCGCCGTATATTCCGAGCGGTACAATTTTACAGGAAGAAGTACAAAAAGAACCTTCAATAGCTTTGTATGCAGAAAACAACGGTTTGGAATTTTATGAAAAAATCATAAAAAATGCCCCGAAGTATCTGAATCCAAACGGATATTTAATGTTTGAACTGGGTATCGGAGAAGCAGAGGCTGTGAAGAGTTTATTGGAAAAAGATTTTGAAAACATTGTAATTCTCAATGATTTGTCGGGGATTGAACGGGTAATTTACGGAAAGGTCAAAGATGTTTTATTTTGATACTTTTAACGGAAACAAAGTCTTAAAAAGTGATTACCTCGACGAAATTACGGCTTTTTTTACTACAAGAACTTATAACAACATTCCGTTTGCGGACAAAGTTGATATTAAAAAGCCTGAACAAACGCACGGTGATAATGTAGAATTCGCTGATGAAAGGGAAACATATCCACACACGGACGGATTGATTACCGATAATACAAATACGGCGCTGTGTTTGAAATTTGCTGACTGTACGCCGTTGATGTTTTATAATCCCGTAACAAAGGCCGGAGCTGTATCTCATGCCGGCTGGCGCGGGACTGCGGCGAAAATAGGAGTCAAAACCGTGTTAAAAATGGGCGGCAATCCTGAAGACATAATAGCAGTTATAGGTCCTGCCATAGGTTTATGCTGTTATGAAGTTTCAGATGATGTCAAGTCAAAATTGTTGATGACGGTAAAAGATACTGACAAACTTTCAGTTAAAAATCATGTGGACTTGAAAGCAATAAACGCAAGGCAGCTTCAGGAAATCGGAGTTAAAAATATTGATATTTGTCCGTATTGTACAAGCTGTGACAACGATTTATTCTTTTCATACAGAAAAGAAAACGGTACGCCGGAAAGACATTACGCAATTATGCGGCTTTGCTGACTTCTGTTTGCTCGGTTTGTGCTTCTTTTTTAGCAGCTTCAGCTTTGCGTTTTTTATCAAGCGTATTTGTAATATAAATATTTAATCTTGGTATGCCGAATCCGAGTACTAAACCTGAGAACAGATATCCTGACAATTGAGCTAAATTCAATGTTCTTAAATGTTTCTTAGTAGCTTTTTTCAATTCTTGATTGTCAAGATTTTTCAAGTCTTTAAGCATATCCTTGAATGTTTTTGTTACAGTTTTGCCTTTTTGTTCCTTAGTTAGAGAAATACCCTGTTTTGCAAGCGTTTCAACAAGAATTTCATCTCTTGTTTTAAGTTTTGAATTGAATGCTCGTTTAAAGAAATTCTTTGATTCGGCAGTTTCTTTTGTACGATTCATTACGGATTTATCCATAGCTTCTGCGGTAATTCTGTTAACAATATCACCCAAAACAAGCCAGCTTAAGAATCCGCAGAAATCTTTTGTAAATGATTCTCTGAGTTCGTCTTTGTCTCTTGCTGACATAAGTCTTGAAATAATTGTTAAACCGTAAACACCTTTTAATTGGTTAACTGTAGGCCAGAATCCTTTGAATGCCATTTTCTTCATAAAGTTTTGAGGTAATAATTTCTTAATACCTTTTATTTCGGAATTCAAAGTGGTCATAACCATAGAGAAGAAAGCGGCCGTGCTTGCAAGTTTCAAACCGAAGAAACCTGCACTTGAATCTTTAGTACGTCCTTCTACTCCGACAAATCCGTCTATACCTGTTTTCTTCTTTGTTAAATACATATTTAAAGGCTGAACGGATAAACCAACTGCTGCTGCGACTGCGAATCCTGCAAGAGATTTTGATTTGCCGAATTTCGCAAATCTCTTGATAAACTTGTTATCCATTATGCCTTTTCCTGCGGCAATTTGTTCATCAAAAGCTTCTCTTACCTGCTTTTTGTTGAATGCTTTTGATAATTTAAAAGTATCTTCCAGTAAAGCTTCAAGATTCGTTTCGCTCTTAATTTTGCCGTCTAAAGAATTTAAAACTATCTTGGATTCTGCACCGGTATCACCAATAATCATATTTTTTACAACATGACGGGATTCAGCGGTATTTTTCTTACCCCAGGTTCTTGCTGAAATATCCTTGTCGCTTACGACTTTATCCATAATGCTTGCGACTTTATTTACGGTTTCTTCAGAAAGTTTTACAAAGCCGTCTTTATCAGCATTAGCAGATGAAGGGTTATAAGATTTTATGCTGTTTAAAATATCTTTGAAATAATCCAGTTGTGATTTATTTTCTTTTAATTGTTTTGTTTTTAATTCAGCAAGTATATTAACAGTTTCGGGAGCTGCTAAGATTGAATTAGCTTTTACTCCAAACTTTTTATTGAATCCCATTGCCAATGCAATTAAAGAACCAGCAACCATACCATAGCCGCCCAATAATGAGTCATTTACCGTACCCATAATTTCACGTCTGAAGGTTTCCAAACCTGCAACAGGGCCTCTTTTAGCAAAATCTGTAATTGTACGAGGCGCAACCATGGAAGCTACATCGACACTGTTTGCACCTACCGCTTGATTTGTTGCAAGATAACGGAATACTCCGTCTGCCGCTTTAAATTGAGGAGTATTTGTTATGTTGTTGTCCGGATTAATTTGTTGTACTTTCATTTTTTACCTTTTGCTGTTTATACTAAAACCTGTAAAATTTTTTTTTGCGCATGCACTTAAGCTCTTATCTTTTCTGATATAGAGTTAGTGTTTGTGTTAATTACTGCCATATCCCTTTCGGCATTTTTCTTTTCTTCGGCATGTTTTTTAGCTGTGTTTTTCCTTACAAAAATAGGAATAACAAGTCCAAGCAATACTAATGATACACCCAAATTAGCCGCTTGGCAAGCAGAACGATACTTAACCGCTTTATCGCCTCTGACTTCCTTTGAAGATTTGAGGTTAACATCTTTAAACCAATGCCATGCTTTCTTAAATATATTTGCATCTTTAGAAATCGGTTTTGTATCATTAAGCAGTTTTATACCTTTTTTCTTTTCAATAATAGTTGCTGTTCCTTTAGCGGCATAATCCCCTAAGAAATACAAACTCAAGAAGGTTGCAATATCTCTGATGGTTGCTTCAGCCAGTTCATGTTTATCATCGGCTGCCGCCATTCTTGACGCAAATGTTGTGGTTGAAATAATTCTTGCCTGATCCATTGACGGGAATCTGCCTTTAAATTCCAGCATGCTCATTGAAGGCATTTTCATCATTGAAAGCAAACCGACCGTCAGCATAGAAGAAATTGATATAATTTTTTGTTTTAAAAGTCCCTCTTTCGATTTTCCTTGTATTTTTGCATCAGAATCTTTGTCTTTACCAAAATCATTGTATATAGGAGCGCCTTTGACTCCTGAAATTTTTTCCGTTATCCATCTGTTAATATATTGCATGGAAGCGGCCAAAGGAAGAATAATGCCTAAGCCTAAAAGACTCTTGCCCCTTACAAGTTTTTTACTTCTTTTTGCAAATTCTTCTATTCCGATATCTTTACCCGCTTTTTCAAACTCATGGAAAAATTTTACCGAATCGGACAACAATGATTCAACGGTGTTTGCCTTTACAGGGTTTTTGCCGCCGTTTACATGAATGTTTTCATATATCTTTGTCTTTTCAACTATTTCATCTGTTAATTTTTTGATTTCTTTATCTAAATCTTTTTTCTTCAAGTCTTTCTTTGATAAATCTCTTAGTCTTAAAGTAAACTTTTCAATTTCCTCTTCTGACAGAATATCTTTATAAGCCAATTTCTTATTACCGTCAAAGCCTTCAATATTCTTCAGTATTTGTTTTAGCGAATCTTTAGTTTTATCTTCCGCGGAGGAAGCTTTATAAATTTCCGCCATTTTGGTAAGCATATTACTGTCAGCCCAACAAGAAGCCATATTGGCACCTTTAGGCATAAATCTGCTGTTTATAAGTTTTGCCATACCCAAAGTTATAAAACCGGGTATCATACAGTTAACAATTAAACCTGATGACTCTCTTCTAAATGCCTCAAATCCGGCGAACCAGTTGGTTAAGGACTCAACAAATGTGCGTGGAAGTATTGCCGAAAACATGTCAATTACCGCAACATTAATCATAGGGTTCTGTTCACAAGCCTGAACCCCTTGTAATATAAGCGGAAATAACCCGCCGCCCTTAAAACTCGGATTTTTATTTTCCTTTTTGTCGTCGCTTTGGGTTAAATAGTAATTATTTATATTTCTGTTTTCTACACCAAGTCTGCTAATCATACATGATTTCTTCTAATGCAACACTCATTATATCAACACACATATATAATTAAAAGCGGCGGATTTCAAAAATTGCCTAACTTTGACCAAATGTAAAGAAATTGTAAAGACGAGTTTTTGATTGTTTTTTATAAGATAGAATTCTTTAATAAACATTTCTTCTTTCATGATTGAATGTTTTTATCGTATTAAGAAATATTTCATAATTGGGGTGAAAAAACACAGCATGCTTAATTGTAAATTTTTGTAAAGATTTTAGAAGATACTCCTCAATTTGCAGGATTGTAAATCATATATTAACGCTATTGCGGTTAATTACATTTAATGAGATAATTTTGGTATGAATATTATTAAGAAACTTTTATATTTTGCTTTTTCTTTGCAGGAAAAATTGCTTGCAGAGCGGTTAAATAGAACTTTAAAGGTCAAAATTAAATCAAAAAGAAAGAAAATATATTCTGACGGATGTCTTTTAAGCCTTGATTCTATTGCTGAAGAAGAAAAAAAACAAATGGAAGAAGAGCTGACTTTGATTTTGAAAAATTCGGAATACCGGCCGGATAGAATTTTAAAATATATAGAAGGACAGGGAACGCAGGTTTTTTACGTCAAAAACCCACAATCACTTTATTCCGTAAATGAAAACGAGGGATTTATTTATCCGCAAAAAGGGTTTAAAGCGTTGTATTTGAATATATTAACAAATAAGTCTTTCAAGTTTAAAACACCCGAAATGTTTGTGCTGTCTAAAGGTGAAGTTAATAAATATTACTTTATTTATCATCTTTATAATTGGTATGCTTTTAAACACGGGATTTCAGGAATGGACTGTGAATCAATAGATATGTTGAATAAATATTTATATTGTGCAAATGATGAAGATATAAACAAATTGCAGCTTGAAGATATTTATAAGCTTAAAGATGCGGTAAAACAGGATAAATCAGCTATAGAATTTGTCGTAAAACTATGCAGGGATTTTGAAGGCGCACAAAATGCCCTAAAAAAGCTGCAAGATGGCGGAACAAGTATTTAACCGTAAATATTATTTACCTGAGTTTTTTTTTATGATAATATCAATCATTATTGGAGTATTGAATTATGATTACAATTAAAGATGTAGAACATGTAGCAAAGCTTGCAAGGCTGGAGCTTACGGAAGAAGAAAAAGAAAAATATGCAAAACAATTGGGCGATGTTCTAAAACATGTTGATGCAATGAATGAAGTAGATACATCAAATGTTGAGCCTATGGCGCATGCAATTGATTTTGTAAATGTTATGAGAGAAGACGAAGTTTATTACGAGCAAACAAAAGAAGAACTTATGAAAAACGCTCCTTATGAGGAAAACGGGTTCTTCAGAGTTCCGAAAATTAATTAGGGATAAATAAAAGGGGCTTTCAGCCTCTTTTATATTATTTGAGTGTTGATTAACACACAATCCTAATCCTTTCTTCAGGGAGAGATAAATAAGAGAAGGAATACAACTATGACAAAGTTTATATTTATCACCGGCGGTGTTGTAAGTTCTTTAGGCAAAGGGATTATCGGTGCATCTTTAGGAAAATTATTGAGGGCGCGGGGTTTTTCTGTTGCGATACAGAAATTCGATCCTTATATAAATGTTGATCCGGGTACTATGAGTCCGTTTCAGCATGGAGAAGTTTTTGTAACGGATGACGGAGCAGAAACTGACCTTGATTTGGGACATTATGAAAGGTTTATTGATACAAATTTTTCACAAATCAGTAATGTTACTTCCGGAAGTGTTTATCAAACAGTTATCCAAAAAGAGCGCAAGGGGGATTATTTGGGAGCTACGGTTCAGGTAATTCCGCATATTACAAATGAGATTAAATCCAGACTTGTAAAAGCTCAAAAATATTTCAAACCTGATTTTCAAATAATAGAAATCGGCGGAACGGTCGGTGATATTGAGAGTTTGCCGTTTATTGAGTCAATAAGACAATTTAAATCCGAAGCCGGAATCGGAAATGCCATAAATATTCACTGTACACTGCTTCCATATTTACCTACATCGGGCGAGCTTAAAACTAAGCCGTCTCAGCATAGTGTAAATGTTTTAAGAAGTTACGGTTTGCAGCCGGAAATTTTGGTATGCAGAACTTCAAAACCGATTCCGAAAACCGAAAAAGATAAACTTGCTCTCTTCTGTTCCGTATCCAAAGAGGCTGTAATTGAGTGCAAAGATATGAAAAGCATTTATGAAGTACCGCTTGCTTTGGAAGAACAAAACTTTGCACAAGTTGTTTTAAAACTTCTTCAAACCGAAGACAGAACTGCTGATTTAGACGGTTGGAAAAATTTGGTTGAAAGGATTAATCATCCTAAAAAAACTATAAAAATCGGTATTGCTGGAAAATATACCAAACTTTCGGATGCTTATATTTCCGTTGTGGAAGCCATTAAACATGCCGGTTATGCGAATGATGTCAAGACTGAAATTAAATGGATAAATTCGGAAGATTGCGTGGATAATGAAAAATGCAAAGAACTTCTTTCGGATGTATCAGGTGTAATTGTTCCGGGGGGATTCGGAATCAGAGGAATTGAAGGGAAACTCAATGTCATAAAATATGCAAGAGAAAACAATTTGCCGTTCTTGGGTATTTGTCTCGGTATGCAATGTGCAGTAACAGAGTTTGCCCGTAATGCTGCAGGTTTAAAAGGTGCTAATTCAACAGAATTTGACGAAAACAGTCCTTACCCTGTAGTTGATTTAATGCTTGAGCAGAAGAACGTTAAAGGGTATGGCGGGACAATGAGACTCGGAGCTTATGATTGTCATATCAAAAAAGGTACAAAGGCGTATGAAGTATACGGTACAACCAAGATTTCCGAGCGCCACAGGCACAGATATGAGGTCAATACGGAATATATAGAACAGCTGAAACAAGCAGGTTTGGTATTTTCCGGCATGTCTCCCGACGGTATGTTGTCTGAGATAATTGAACTCCCGAAATTGGATTGGTTTGTTGCATGTCAATTCCATCCGGAATTTAAATCAAGACCGGAAAGACCGCATCCGCTGTTTTTAGGTTTGATTAAAGCTGCAATAAAAGAATAATTTTTAATATAAAATTACTTATTTTTATCCTGCCAAAACCATTTGGATTTAGGTTCTTTTTCCTGTTCTTTCGGGGTATTAATAATTACCATTACTTCATCTTCGGATGACATTTTTAAATTGTTTCTTGCGATTGCTTCTAAACCTGCCACATTTGAAAAATTATTTATATTATCTGTTAACTGTTCATTCAGAGCTTTTGCGGCATCCCTTGTATTGGTAATTTGTTTTATTTTCGCATTATACGAAACTATTTTTGAAATATTTAAAACGGCACTGATTGTAACTTGAATTAAACATAAAAGCAAAACAACCGTCAGGAAAGAATAATATAAACCGCCTGTATTCGGATGAATTTTTCTGTCCTTGCGTTTTTTATCTTTTTTTTGCTCTTTATTTACAACCTTTTGAGGAGGTTTTTGTCCTGATTTAAAACGTGCCATAACAATAAATATTATAGTAAAAGTTAATGCGAATTACAACTTAAAACCTGTTGAAAAACTGAAAGAAGAACTTTGTTTCCCGTTTCTGTAATAGGATTGAGCTACGCCTAGTTCAAATTTTAAAGAGTCAGCATATTTTTGAAGCTCGGGTGTATAAACTATTGTCAATTCGTTTTTGTTTTTCGGAAGATTCATATAAGTGCTGAATGAATCTTTCAAAGTTAATTTATCTGTTATGTGCCACTCGGGAATGATTCTGAAAACGTTATACTGCGTTCCTATATCCTGATTTACGCTTTGTCTTATCGAACCCGTTATAGAAAACAGTTTTGGGGTATCATACCGAATAAAAAAAGAGGTTGTGTCCTCCATTTGTGCGTAAGATAATTCTTGTCCCCATGTTTGTCCGTATGAAAAACCACCCACATGCTCTGCTACACTGCCGCTCAACGGTAAAATATCCGAAAGTATTGAGCCTCTGTTTGTCATCGCTCTTGAAAGAGCGCTTCTCGGAGTATTTGCGTTAGAAGTAATATTCAAAACTCCTACAGGTAAGGTAAGAGAGCGTTTTTGAATATTTATTTTCGGTTTTTCTATGCTTTCGTCAAGATAAATTGTTTCAACCGGATTGTCATCGTATTCAATCTGACCGTGGATTTTGTATGTTTCTTTAAGTTGAGTATTTCCTTGCACGTTCGTATTCTGTGTCTGTTGTGATTCGGCAGAATAAACAGGCGCAAAGGCAAAAAATATAAACAATATTGTTAGTATAAATCTTTTCATACCTATATTTTATTTTAAACTATTTACCTTTTCAATCATATAAATACCCGATGAGATAATAGAATATTTTTATAATTTTTTTTATAAATTTACTAAAAGGGCACTACTGTCCATGATAATTTAAATGTCATGCTGAACTTGTTTCAGCATCTTACCAATATGGCATATTTACTACATTCCGGTAA
>CADCOS010000133.1 GCA_902803165.1 uncultured bacterium
GTTTGCGTTAAAGCATTGTGGATAATGGATAAAATAAAAGAATACTGCCCGTCAACAGTACCGGTAGTACTTTTGGAAGAAACAATGCTCGGTCAGCTTGGAGTAGTAAAACGCTCAAACGAAGACATCACAACAGAAGTTGTCGTAAATATGCTATCAAAAGTTATAGAGAAATTAAAATCGTCGGGCGCAATTGTCGGAGTGCAATGTTTTGAAAAATGTGATTGGGCTGTTCCGATACAAGCAGGAGCAGATTTAATATCATTTGACTCTTATAATAATCCGAATAATTTGCATGTAATAACAGAACAATTAAAAGAATATTTGCAAAGAGGAGGAATGATTAATTGGGCGTGTGTTCCGACTGTTTCAGAGGAAAACATTAAATCTTTAACCGTTGATTATTTATCAAAGAGATTATTTACAACGATTGAAAATTTGTTCTTGGAAGGAGTTCCGTTGGATTTGTTGTACAGATCCGCAACCGTTTCTCTAAATGCAGGCACAAAAGATATTCCTGCTATGTTTGCCGAAAAAATTAATATGATTTTAATTCAAATAGCCGACAGATTGGCGGTAAAAATATAATTATGACAGATTATAAAGTACATTTAGATGAAGGAATTGCTGATTTTTATAACGGCAATTTTCAAAGTGCCGTTGAAAAATTTGATAAAGCAATTTATGCAGATAACAGTATAAGTATTTCTTATTTTTACAGAGGTGCTTCATATCAAGCTTTAGAAAATTATGATGAAGCTATACTTGATTATACAAAAGCCATATCTTTGGATTCAAAGATGACTGATGCTTATTATAACAGAGCAAAAATACTTCTTTCAAGAAAAGATATAGAAAATCCCGACATAAAAAGAGCTATATCGGATTTGGAAATAGCATTGGAACTTGATAACAAATTTGTTGATGCACTCTATGCAATGGCAGCCGCTTACAAGAAAATCGGAGAATATCATAAAGCATTAGAATACTTGGAAAAACTTCTTCAAATATCTCCTGAACATGTGTACGCAAGAGCTTTGAAAAAGCTAATCTTACAAAAGTATATTATATAGCCTTAACAAAAAGTAATCAAATTTATAAATTTGAGCAATTTTTAATTTCAAATTGTTTTATATATATAAGGAGTATATAAAATGAGATTTGAGACGAGTTTTGTATTACCGAGATTTGAATTAAATGATAATCTGTATAATTTTAACTTAACTTCACTGCCATTAGTGCAGCAAATGTGGCTAAGTAATATAAATTTCCCGCTTATACCTCAGCTTTCTTTTTCGTTGCCTCAATGGAATTTTTGGAATAATAATGGAAACAGTTCAAGTTATATATTTCCTACATCAACTAATACGGAACCGCCAGTTGACACATTCGTTTTAAGTACACCGGCTGCCCCTAATGCACCAACCAGAGCAAGTATACCAACCACACCTGCAACATCAATTACACCAAGTACTGCAGTTATAACTGAAAATACAGCAGAAACTAAACCTGCGACAAATATTGCAGGCTGCAAAAAAGCTGACGGGAGTTTTGATGCAAAAAAACTATATGAATTTATGAATTTAGAAAGCCAAGGGTTAAGTTTTGAAGTATTTGGATTGGCAATTGAAGGATATAACAAACTGCCGGATAAAGGAAACGGTTGTCTCGGTATTTTTGATACTACACAAGAATCAAATAAAGACAGATATTATCTTTTAGATTTAAATACAGGCAGCCTGATTGGCAGAAGTGTTTTAAAAACCGGAAGTGGTGATATGTCTAATGTATCAGGAGCTAATAAGCCAAATTCACATGCTACGTTATCAGGATTTATGAAAGTTGGTGAAGAATACTATAGCAGCGGCAAAAATAGACAATCAATGCGCCTTAATGGTTTAGAGAAAAATATTAATGACAATGCGCGTACAAAAGCGGTTGTTGTTCACCACGTCAAACCGGGACAAGATAAGACATGGGGATGCTTAGGGTATTCACCTGTGTTGAACAAAGATGGTCAAATAGATTATAATGCAACTTACACGAAAATGAGAAAACTTTTCCCTGAGAATACAATAATCTTTACACAACCTTGCCGAAACAGTGTTGATCAATACAGAAGTTTGAGCAAACTATATTCATAATTTTTTTACTAGCAAAAAAAATATTTACGAGTTTTAGGGTAAATATATTACAAATAAACAAGTAAAAAAATGCGAATTTTTTCAATAAGCAGTTACAATCAACCTAACAATAGCACCGGAATAAAGACGGGCAATACCGCCATGTCTCAAATTAAATTCCAAGCAAGGGGTTTGACCAAAGATGTTGTTTCAATTACAAAAAAGTTTGAAAATTTACCTATAAAAGAGCAAAGGCGGACTTTATTTGAAACTTTTAACAACAGCCCTAATTTCAGTTTTGAAACACTCAGAAACTTGATGAAATTCAAGGATAAAAGTATTACGCTCATAAAAGAATTTTACGATATTACTAAAAATGACGGAATTTTTTGCGAAGGACTGGCATTTTATGATTTAGATGAAGAAGACTTACCTGCAAGAATTGAGTTTTACAAAAAATATAAAGAAATCACACCAGATGAAACTATTCGGCATGATGTAAATATGCTGTGTGCCGTTAATCGATATAACCTGCCTTTGGTCGAATTAATGGGAATAAAAGCAAATTATAATGATGCTGAAATAAAACTTGTACAAAATACAAGAACAAAAAAAGATGCGGATGCAAAAACAGAAGCTTGGAAGCTTTTATCGAAAACGTTGGAAGACGGCGAATATGCTTATGGATATGACAAACAAGAAAGAATAGCTATGCTCAACCTGACCGATAAAGATAATTTACCGCTTTTGAAAAAATTTTGCGAGCACGAAGAATTTTATACCTTAGACTATAATGATATAAAAAAAGCTATGGAAAGTGCGAATAAAGATAATATTGAGTCTAAATTAAAAATATTTGATGCAATGGAAGACTTCGGCATCGAAAATGACGATGTTGATATATTAGAATGCACTGATAACAAAAACTATCCACTGGTTGAATATTTGTTAAAGGATGAGGATTTTCCTTGGGACAGTATCACAAAGGTTGCAGAAAATGTAAAAAAGGAAGACTGCAAAACAAAAATTGAAATATATGAAAGTATTAATAAATCAAAAAAATCGAATTTTAATTGGGTTTCGACTACAAATGTGATGTATCGGACAAACTCAGAAAATATTGACTTGGCAAAAGTTCTTGTTGAGGATAAAAATATTGACCCTACAGTAATTGAAGATATCTTGGCATACGCCCAATCAAAAGAACAAGCAGATGCAAAAATGTACGCATATAATACTCTTAAATCTCGAGAGGATGTAAACGATAATCACGACGATTTCGCCACTGTCCTTAAAAAAACCAATACAAAAATTCTGGATTTATTTAACGCTCTTGCATCCAATCCTAAGTTTAACTTAAACAATATAAAAACTATAATGACAATGGAACGTCCATATGTCGAAGAAATGACTTTCTTTATCCGCATGATTAACAATATTCCTGATAGTATGACAGGTGAAGAATTATCAGAAATAATCAGCAATATAAGCCACCGTAACTTAAATTTGGCAGAAAAAATATGGAATAATGATTATTTCCCGGCAGAATTTAAACGAGATTTTCTCCAATGCACAACGCACATTCCTGAAGATATCAATAATTTGTTGTGTGAAACAGGATTAAAACA
>CADCOS010000134.1 GCA_902803165.1 uncultured bacterium
AGAGTCAGGCTGTGTGCGGGATAGCACACAGCCTGACTCAAAACCGTTCCCCGGGCTTTCTTAATAAAAAGCCGGCATAACAAAATGTTTTGCCGACTTTAATAATTAATAACTAAGCTTCGTTAAACATATCCTTGCCTACCGAACACAAAGGACAAGTCCAATCTTCCGGTAAATCTTCAAACGCAGTACCAGCTGGGATTCCGTGTTCTTCATCTCCTACCGCAGGATCATATTCGTACCCGCAAACCGAACAAACGTATTTTGCCATTTTAATTTCCTCCTTTTATGCTGTTAACTATCATATCCGCCATATTTTCCAAATCGGATAATTGATCAGATTTTAATGCTGATTTTATACATAACGTATCTGTTAAAAACTCAGAGCCTTTAAGCTTTTCTATTTCGATTTTCATTTGACCTCCGCATGCCGGCGCCCAAGAACCGTTTTCAACCAAGACATATTTTCTGTTTTGAAGATTATGAGAAACAAGAGAAGTCAAAAAACTATGCATACTTTCAAATATACCCATATTGTAAGTTGTAGTTGCAAGTACTATATGTGAGTATCTGAAAGCTTGTGCTAAGACATCAGAATGATTTGAATATGATACGTCAAACACTTTTATATTTTTTATACCTTTATCGGCGAGTTTGCTCGCCAGAATATTAATCACATTTTCCGTTCCTCCGTATACAGAAGAATATGCAATTAATACACCGTTTTCTTCGGGCATATAGAGAGACCACCTGTTGTATTTTTCAATGAACTCCGATATATTCTTTCTTATAATCAAACCATGGAGGGGATAAATAACTTTAACATCGAATTGTGATACTTTTTTAAGGAGCATTTGAACTTGAGTGCCGTACTTACCGACAATATTTGTATAATAACGTCTTGCTTCACTTAAATAACCGTCATTAAAATCAACCTCATCATCGTATAAGTTCCCGTTTATCGCTCCAAACGAACCGAAAGCATCAGCCGAATACAAAGTTTTATCAGTCTTATCATAACTTACCATTACTTCCGGCCAATGTACCATCGGTGCAGAGATAAACGCTAATTCATGCTTACCTGTGTTGAGCGTGTCGCCTTCTTTTACTACCTGAACAAAATTATCAGCATCAAAATCAAAAAATTGTTTAATCATATCCTTTGCTTTTGCTGTACATACAATTTTTACATTCGGGTATTTTTTAACTAATTCACTAATCAAAGCAGCATGATCGGGTTCCATATGATGTACAACTAAATAATCAAGATTTCTGCCATCTAATGCTGCGTCTACGTTTTCAAAAAATTGTAGTGCACAAGCTTTATCAACAGTATCAAAGAGAACTGTTTTTTCATCATTCAAAAGGTATGAATTATATGACATTCCGTCTGGTACAGGATAAGCGCTTTCAAACAAAGCCAGTCTTCTGTCGGAACAGCCGACATAATATAAATCATCGGATAATTTTCTAATATTTTGCATTTTTCACCTCTTAAATATACCCTATGTACGGCAGGTTTCTGTATTGTCCGTCATAATCCAAACCAAAACCTACCAAAAATTTATCATCAACTTCAAAGCAATAATAATCTGCATCAATATCGACTTCTCTTTTAATCTTTTTGTCTAAAAGAGAACAAAATTTTAAACTTTTAGGATGAAAATTATGATTCATAAAATCAATTAAAAATTTTGCAGTATGACCTGTGTCAATAATATCTTCGACAATTAAAACATTTTTATCGTTTAAATCCGGCAAAGATATGTCAACCGCATTAACTTTCCCTGATGACA
This sequence comes from uncultured bacterium, assembly GCA_902803165.1. GTDB lineage: Bacteria > Cyanobacteriota > Vampirovibrionia > Gastranaerophilales > Gastranaerophilaceae > CAG-196. Next base: position 1,797 of record CADCOS010000134.1, read on the forward strand.
CTGTGCCGGAACCGTAACTTGATAATCTTATAAATTCCATTTTCAATGGCATAGTAAGATTTTTTGCAAGGTCGGTTGCAAACATGACAGCGCCCTTTAAAACACACACCATATAAAGTTCTTCATTTTCATATACCTTATTTAATTCTGCGCCGAGTTTTTTTATACCCTCTTGCACTTGTTCTTCTGTTAACATAACTTTTATATCATTATTGCCAAACATTTTTCACCTTCTTATTGCTTAATTTCTATTACATGCGTAGGTTTCTCCGTAACACCTATTTTATTACTCAAACCTACTCCCGATACCCAAAGAACTTCATTGTCTTTTGCTATCAGAATTATACTGTCTCTATTATGCCTGCTGACACCTTTTGAATTAAAATATTTTTTAAGTTTCATTGTACCTTTCATACCGAAAGGATTTATAATATCTCCCTCCTGTCTGACTCTTATTTGAAGAGGCAATTCTACCGCGGACAAATCAACATAAACGAAGTTAGCCGTAGATTCAGGGAAAACAAATATTTCACTTTGAACAAACTTCTTAACTGAAATTTTCTTATCTCCGAATTCGTAAAGACCGTCACCGTTAATTTCTACCGGAGGTATTTCTGTCAATAGCACGTCAAAATCAGACTTTCTTGGCAACGTCTCAATTATCTTGTCATCAACATACAACCATTTTGCGGAAGCCAAAGAAAGAGTGCTTCCATTACGCTTTTCTATATATTTTTCTATAAAATCATAAATCTCTTTTATTTTTTTGAAATCAAAATCCAAATCTAAATTTTGGATAAATTCTCGTAAAATACGCATTTTTACCGGTTCTGATAATTTTTCATATTCTTGAGAAATTAATCTTCCGTCTTGAGTATATATTTTTTCACGTATAGTTTTTAAGTATTCTTCTATAATTGAATCTTCACTGACAGCAACTTCAGCCAATGTATTCAATGAATCAATTACAGAGGGATTTATTTTCTCTAATGCAGGCATGATGTTTAATCTGATGTAATTTCTTCTATAATTTATATCATTATTAGACGAATCAAAATTCGGAGTTAAATTATATTTTTCACAATATGCAGATATTTCGGAACGCGGAGTTTTTAAAAGCGGTCTGTAAAATATGTCTCTTTTTTCTGAAATTCCTTTTAACCCAACAAGACCGGTTCCTTTAATAGCTCTATATAAAACCGTCTCCGCATTATCATCCTTGTTATGTGCAGTAAAAACCGCATCACCGTCAAAATTTTCAACACATTCTTCAAAGAATTCATACCTTGCAATTCTGGCATCATTTTCAGTTTTTTTTAGACTCGGGGACGCTATTTTTGTATAAAACTCAAAGCCTTTTGAAGCTGCAAACAGCCTGCAAACTTCCTGTTCATGCAAAGCTTCTTTCCCTCTCCAATTATGATTAAAATGAGCTGCCACGATTTTTAAATCGTCATAGCCTTCTAAGTTTTTAATTTTTGATAAAATATCCAGAAGGCACATGGAATCATAACCGCCTGAGAATCCGACAATAATCGTCTTATCAGCCAAATCATATTTGTTTAAAAAATCTATTACTCTTTCGACTAACACAATGATACCTATTTTAAATTCTGCTCGCTTCGTTTATACCATGTCTTATTTCTACAACATCGACGCCTAAGTTGTCCAAAACTTTCATTGCAACAGAATTTGGTTCCTCTGTAATCGCAATTAACAAATCTGCCGCCTCTATTTTTTGTTTATTCAATTTTTTAGCCCTTAACCACGCCTTTTCTAATACACGTTTTGCCCTGTTTGTAAATACTATTTCCTTTTCAAAGTACTCATTACCGTAACCGACTAATGATTCCACTTCTTGCCTTGCATCTTTCATTGTAACCTCTAAATCAGCAAGAACTTCAGCCGCAGAGCTTGCGCCTTCGGCCAATATGCCGAGCAGGAACATTTCCGTGCCTACAACATTTCTGCCGATTCGTCTTGCTTCTTCTTTGGCAAGTTTCATTATTGAAAGTGTTTCCGGCATCTGCTTTTCTATCGGTTTTATTATTGAGTCAGATAATTTTTCTTCATTTACGCCCAAAGATTTTATAATTTCATAAGCTATACCTTTTTTTACTTTAAGTATGCTTAATATAATATGTTCAGGCGTAATTACAGGCGAACCTAATTCTTTAGCTGTTTGTAATGCCATATTCATAATCAAAAAAGCATTTGGTGTAAAAATTATTTTCTTTTCTTCAAATTCAGACTTTCTGGATTTTATTCCCGACAACTTTTCATCAAATAACGCTTTATTTATACCGTATTTTGACATTATGTCCAATAATTCAGAGTCGCTTGATTCTAATATTGAATCCATTATTTGTTCCGTACCGAGTATTTCATAGCCTGATGCTGATAATTTTGAAACCGCACGTTCAAAAACTTCCGACAAAGCATTACCTTCGTAAACCGATTCAAATTTAGAAAGTTTTTCTTCTTCTTCGTCAGCCTCCGGATGTTCAAGCCTCTTTATTTTTCTCTGAACCAATTTTGTCAGCAGATCTCTGGCGCTTGATACATCAAAATTAAAATGTTGAAGAATAGCTGATATATTTGAATTTTTATCAGTTATAGCAGATAAAAACAAGTGCTCAAAAAGTATATTTTGATTACCTGATTTCGACGCCAAATCTAGGGTGCGTTTTAAAATTTCTTTTACACCATGGCTGAACGGTATATTATCTTTTACGGAAGTTGTACCCGCTATATACTTTAAAACCTCTTCACGTACATTGTCTTCGCTTAAATTATACATTCTGAATATCTTTAAAGAAACACCTTTAGCCTCTTTTACGAGCGCTAAAAGTAAATGCTCCGGACAAACCTCAGAACTTTTAAGTTCCTTTGCTAATTTTTGAGCCTCACTAACAACATTAACAGCTTTTTCGGTAAAACGTTCAAACATATCCTATAATACCTATTTAACTCTATTATTCTTCGTCTTCGTCATACTCAAGAGTCTGAACATATTCACATACTCTGTCAAACTCGGCTTCATCTTCTATATTTTGGAAGTAACATTCGTCACCTTCTTCAATATATTCAAGTACTATTAACTCCCCATCTTCTTCATCTTCATCCAACGGCAATAAAAGTGCGTAAGTTTTGTTTTCAAATTCTATTACATCATAGACTTCACATTCGGTTGAATTTCCGTCTTCATCAGTAATTTCTACAATGTTTTGTTCTTCTTCAGCCATTTAGACCTCCTTTTATTTTTATCCCTTTTTTAATATTACAGCCTGCTTAAGTATTGTTCAAGAATTACACAGGCACTTTCCATATCAACGAGTCCTTTATTTTTCTTAAAATCAACTTTTCTTTCTCTCAGGCGACTTTCCGCTTCTTCTGATGTCAGCCTTTCGTCTTCAAGTATTATATCAAAACCAAGAATCTTTTGCGAAAAATCAATACAATCCTTTGCTTGAAAGCCAATCGTATCATCCATATTCTTGGGAACTCCGACCACAATTTTTTCAACATGATTTTCTTTTGCTATATTTGCAATATTTTCAAGAGCTTCTTTTTCGGGGTTTCTTGATATTGTTGAATGCGGAGTGGCAATGACATGCAAAAAATCACTCAACGCAATGCCTATTCTTTTTGTACCGACATCTAAAGCCATTATTCTATGCATTATCCACCCACTTTGCTTCTATACCGGAAATTATCATATCAAGCTGCAGCAATTCGAAATCTGAAACTTCAGGTTGCATTTTTTTCTCAAAAAGATTGGATGCTTTCCTCTGGTTTTTTAACAAATATCTTTTACCCACATAATATTCATAAATACTTTTTCTTAATATATTTGTTAAAAATTGATAATTGAGTCCTAATGAATAGAAAATTTGAGCATTTTCTATATCACCTTTTAGGTATCTTAAATACGCAGCAATATTAAAAGTAATCAAAAGGCAGGCTTGCTCTTTTACATTGTACACTTCATCAAAATGATCAGCTATAAATTTATCCAAATCAACCGTGAAATTATTTGAGCGGTATTCTTTTGATAATTTTTCTATGAAATTTTTAAACTCAGGCGTTGTAATCTCATCAAAAAACCAATTTTGAACATAATCACTCAAACATAATTTGTCGACGTCTTTTTGATTCAATTCTGTTTTTTCTAAAGGCACAACAGGTGATTCTTCATCAACGTCAAGAAGTATACTTTCCCAACAGATATATTCATAAGGTAGTAAGTCGCCGTTTGCATAAGAACATTCTACGGCTTCCCTCAACAAATGTTTTACTACACCTGGACTTATTTCATATTTTTCCTGATAGTTATAAAATTTATCTACAATTTTATAAAAATCACGTTCTGACATTGAATTAAACCCAAACGCATCTAAAATACCATAATGCGGATTTATAACTACAGCCAAAAATTGAAGAGACTTATTTTGTCTTATTCTTGAAAATATTAATGCCAAATTACCATGTCCGTCCGGAAAAGACACGTAGCATTTATATGGTTTTGATTCTTTCAATATTCCCTTATAAAATTCTACGGTATTATCTACCCGTATTCCCGAAAGCTTTAATGCGGATAATGCCTTGTTTAATTTTGCAAGAGTTTCTTCATCCACATAAGACTTTGCATTTTCAAGTGCATGATATGCCAGTTGTGATTTGGAATTTCCCAATATACTTAATGCCTCATCGCCGATATCAGAGCCTAAATAATACAAGAATACCGGAATTAAAATATTCGCCAAAGCATCGCCTGTATAATCATCCTCTAATGACTTTATCAACAAAATCTTATCATTATCGGAAAGGGCATTTAAAAAATCCATAAAATCAATTTGTGATTCCGGATTCATTATCGCAGTATCTAAAAGAGCTTTTGTCTCTTTATTTATGAGTTCATTAAATTTTTCAAAATAACCGCTTATAACATCATAATCTATTTGGTTCCCTAAATCCTTGAGCATATTAAAGGAAATCATTTTAATATGGTCGCTATATTCAGGACTTTTAATTACATCCCAAAGAGCATTGTTTAAATCTTCTTTTTCAATTAATTCGGTAAGAAGCCAGCATATTATCAATGATTTATGATCATCAGCATTTGACAATTCTTTTATTAAAATTTCAAAAACAGTTTTTTTATCATCAATTTTTTTTAAATCTGTCAACAAAGAAGGAGTCGGCATTTTTGCATTCATTATTGTCCTTAGGGTAGTCAATACTTCAGCTTTAATCTGCAACTTATTCATTCTCTTCTCCTCATGTTGATAATACTAATTCTAACTTAAAAACCAGCCTCTTGCAAGGATAATATAAAAAATACGGAGAAAAATTTTTCTCCGTATTTTTGTTATTAAAATATAATTAACCGATTAATGGCATAACGAAAGCAGCACACCTGCCGCTACCGCAGATCCGATAACACCTGCGACATTAGGTCCCATTGCGTGCATTAACAGGAAGTTTTGAGGATTTGCCTCTAAACCGACTTTATTCGCTACACGTGCTGCCATCGGTACAGCTGAAACACCTGCTGAACCGATAAGCGGATTGACTTTTGTTTTTGAAAAACAGTTCATCAATTTTGCCATTAAAACACCTGCAGCAGTTGCGAGTGAAAATGCTATAATTCCTAATAACAATATTTTTAACGTTTCAGGTGTTAAAAATTTTTCTGCCGATAATTTTGAACCGACCGCCAAACCTAAAAATATAGTAATAATGTTAATTAAAGCATTTTGCATTGTATCTGAAAGTCTGTCTACTACGCCGCATTCTTTACATAAATTACCGAATGTAAGCATACCTACCAAAGGACACGCATCCGGAAGAAGTATTGCACAAAGTATTAGTACTACCAGAGGGAATGTGATTTTTTCTCTCTTTGATACTTCTCTCAATTGCGTCATTTGAATTTTACGTTCTTCTTCCGTAGTAAGTAATTTCATAATCGGCGGTTGTATAACAGGAACAAGCGCCATATATGAATACGCAGCAACAGCAATTGCAGGAAGTAAGTGTTCTGCCAATCTTGACGTTACAAAGATAGATGTAGGGCCGTCAGCACCGCCAATAATACCTATTGCGCCGGCTTCGGCAGGAGTAAATCCTAAGCACAAAGCTAAAAGCAACGCACCGAATATACCGAACTGAGCCGCACCACCAAGTAACGCTGTTTTAGGGTTAGCAATTAACGGACCAAAGTCAGTCATTGCGCCGACACCCATGAATATAATCAGAGGGAAAATCCCGATTGCGGGATCAATACCCACTTTATACACAAACGCCTGAAAGCTGTGGTCGCAAGGGAAATTTGCTATCAATCCCCCGAAAGCAATCGGAACCAAAAGTAAAGGTTCAAATTGTTTTTTTATACCTAACCATAAAAGGAATAAGCAAATAACTATCATTATAGGCATTCCGTACATGTGAAGAAAATTTTCCACACAATTTAAATCAGGATTTGACGGCTGAATAAAATTCATAATACCTGTCGAATTCCATAAAGAGGTTAAACCGCTTTGTATATCTATACTCATTTGTTACCCCCTTTAACCTATAACAACCATAGCTTGACCTGTTACGACCTTATCACCTTGAGAAACAAGTATTGATTGAACAGTGCCTGATTTTGGCGATTTAACTTCAGTTTCCATTTTCATCGCTTCTACTACAAGAAGGACATCGCCTTCTGAAACAGAGTCGCCTTCAGAAACCTCTATTCTTAATACGTTACCCGGAAGACCTGCTTTAACTTCTTCTCCGTCACCTGATGAAGAAGCAGCTTTTGATTCTATTCCGTCTTTAACCGATATATCATAATTCTTTCCGTTTACTACTGCTTTTGAATCAGATTCAAGCTTAACAGCATAGTTCTTACCGTTAACTTTTACCGTATATTCACCTGTTGAATTTGCTTGTGCTTTTGGAGCATTTGCTGAAACTTTATTAACTGAAACTTGACCTTTTCCCAGCAAGAAGTCAATACCTTTATCAACATTACCGTCTTTGCAAGCAGCTGCAATAAATATATTTTCTTCTGTAGTAGGAAGTCCTGCTGCCTCAAGACGTTTTTTAGCAGCCTCAACACCTTTTTCAGGATCTTTGTCATTTAAATCAACAACTTTTTCTGTTGTAGGTTGAAGACCTGTTTTTTCTTCCGCCCACTTAACCAATTCAGGATCCGGTTCACAAGGAGTTTTACCAAAGTAACCAAGAAGCATTTTTGCATAACCCGGATTAGCCTGTTCCCAAGGATGTTCTGTTATAGCATTTAAGAACGATTGTTGTGCATAGAATTGAGAAACAGGTGTAACTGATGTAGCGAAACCGCCTCTTTCAACAACTTCTTTCATATTTACTATTAGTTTAGGGAATTTGTCTAACATACCCATATCTTTAAGTTGGTTAACCGTTGTAGCAGTAGCGCCTCCCGGAAGCGGAGCTTGAATAAGAATCGGGTTAACAGCTAAAGAAATCGGAGAAATAGGATAATCCTTCATACATTCTTTAAATATTTCTTCTGTTTCCATAATTTTCTTAATATCAAGTCCTAAATCATATTCTGTACCTTTTAGGGCATGCCACATTGAAATAATATCA
>CADCOS010000135.1 GCA_902803165.1 uncultured bacterium
CGGTAACAGAGGGCTCGGTTCATTGTCGTTCGCATTTGTACCGCGAGCGTGTTGCTGAAAGCAACAATAGCGAGCGTAAGAGATTCGACGAAGCCGAACTGAAAAGAACATCCGAACGTAGTGAGGATGTAGTAAACAATTGCGTGTTTTTTCTTTCTTTGTGAAGGTTTCTTTCTTTTTGCCTCGCAAACAAAAAGAAAGAAACCTTCAATGTTATTAAATAATAATAAAAAATAAAAACCCTCACGCTTAGGGGCAAGGAAAAAAGTCATATGCGCCAAAATATGTATTTTGGCGCATTGTTTGTTATATTATTCTGCAAAAAATTTGTAAATTTATTTTTTAGAAAGGATTTTCTATGGTTAAATATAATCTTTTAGATAAACAAAGAGAATTTATTGAAATTCCGCACTCAAATTCTCTTGATGTAGCGATATATCAAGGAGGATACGGCAGCGGTAAAACTTGGTGCGGTTCTTTGCTGGGGATTCTTCTTGCCAGAAAATATCCCGGTTCAAGAGGTTTGGTTGGGGCAAAAGAGTATGAACTTGTCAGAAAAACAACTCTTGTAAGTTACTTGGAACACTTGGATGCATTGGGCTATGCGGAAGGGAAAGATTATACATATAATAAAATAGATAAAGTGATAATATTTTCAAACGGTTCAGAAATCTTATTCTCAGCTCTTGATGATCCCGAAAAATTTAAATCTCTTAACCTTCATTGGGCGGAAGTTGAAGAAGCTTCACAAATTAGCGATTCTTCGTTTAAACAGCTTCTGGGCAGGTTAAGAAATACCTACAGAGGCAAAAATTGGGTTGATTTCAGGTACAGACTTTTCGGACATACAAACCCTCAGCCTGACAAAGGTTGGATTTGGAAGCGGTTTGTGGCTAATAAAAAAGAGAATTACCGTCTGATAATAGCGCCTACCACAAACAACATATATTTACCTCCGCACTTTATTAAATCAATGAAAGATAGTTTTGATGAAGAATATTACCGCATCAATGTTTTGGGTGAGTTTGGAAATTATTCATCAGGTCTTGTGGTCAAAAATTTTGACGAAGAAAATAAGTTAAAACTAAAATATAACAAAGATTTGCCGCTTCATCTGACATGTGATTTCAACGTTGATCCGATGTGCTGGGTTCTTGCACACAAAGATGATGAAAATGTTTATTTCTTTGACGAAATAGTTATTGAAAAAACGACAACTCAGCAATGTATAGAAGAATTTATAAGACGTTATCCGAATCATAAATCGGAAATTATCATAAACGGTGATGCTTCGGGTGATAATCGCAGTACTCAAAGTGAATATACAAATTATGCAATTATAAAAAATGCGCTCAAAAATCACGGTTACGAGGATGTAAAATTTAAGCTGAGAGACTATAATCCGCCGGTGTTAAACAGGATTTCCGCTTTTAATGCAAAAGTTAAAAATTCAAAAGGAGAAAGACATCTTTTTATAGATGAAAGAAGATGTAAATGGCTTTTATATAACATTTATAATCTCTCTTTTAAAGAAGGTACAAGCATAGTAGATGTACCTACTCATACCCAAATTAAGTCAAATCGAGAGGCAAAGTTTTTGGAACACCCTTTTGATGCGGCAAGCTACCTCGTCGAATATTATTGGAGATTAAGAGGATAAATATAATAAAAAGGGTGCAAAAGCACCCTGAAAATCCAACTATCACAAATCAATATATTATAAAAATCTCTCTCTTCGCGGGCTTTCGCCCTCCCATAATTATTAATTAAGAATCAATTACAGAGGTTTGTTCCATAATGATTCAGCAAATTTGCTCTGTGCTGCTCCGTTTTCTATAGAAAGTGAAACATTGCTTGGAGTGAAAATAAATACCATATCGCTGATTTTTTGTGCCATACCGCCCAATGCGTGAGCCGCACCGCAAACAAAATCGATTGTTCTTTGAGATTGTTCTTTATCCAAAAGATCAAGATGTAAAATAACTGTTTTCTTATCAAGAAGTTTTTTTACAATTTGAGTTGATTCGCTGAAAGAACGAGGTTCAATAACTGTAACTTCTCCTGATTTATATGTGTTTGGATGGCTTACTACCTTTGATTCTCTTTCAAAAGAACGAGTCGGTTTTACTTCTGTCTTGTACATAGTATCAAGAGCCAAAGTGCCGTCTGTGTCTCCTTGATATACGTCATCAATTCCGTTTCCGTCAAATCCGCCGAAAACATCTTCTTCTGAATCGGATTGTGAAAATCCGTTAGCTATAAAGCTCATTAAACCTTTAAATCCTTCTGATAGTGCCATTTCTCCTCCAATATAATTTTAATTAAATAACTTTCTTCCTATTCGTATCATTGTTGCGCCTTCCAAAACCGCATATTCATAATCATCACTCATACCCATTGAAAGTTCGGGAAGTTTTATTCCAAATTTACTTTCAAGTGAGTCTCTGTATTCTCTCAAATCGCCAAACAATGTCCTAAGATTTTGAATGTCCGCTCCCAACGGCGCCATATTCATAAGTCCGAGCACTTGCAAATTGTCGAGTTTGATTATTTCGGGAATCTCTTCATTCAGCTCAGCCTTTGAGTATCCGAACTTTTGTTCTTCTTCTGCATTGTTTACCTGAAGAAGAATTTTTTGCGTTTTTCCCAATCGCTTTGCCGATTCCGAAATAATCTTGGCAAGTTTAAGAGAATCAACAGAATGGATGTAATCAAAATATTCTACTGTTTTTTCAGCTTTGTTCGTTTGTAAATGTCCTATAAAGTGGAATTTGGAATTTTGTCTTACTACTTCAGGCAAAGATTCAATTTTCTTTATTGCATCAGTAGTTCTGGATTCCCCAAAATCCCTGAGCCCTGCTCTATATCCGTTTACAATTGAGTTTAAGCCGTAATATTTTGTTACTCCGATTATTTTTGGTTTACAAGGTGCAATTTTTGTTTTGATGTCTGTAAGGTTTTTCTCAATTAACTCTTCGCTAATCTGTTTATCAACTCCCCAATCTTTTGACGGAATAAATCCGATGTTTGGATTGTGATTGTCAGTTTGCTCTGTGTTTTGAGCCATTCCCCTCGACCTCTCTTGTATTATATAATACATCTCATGTGGTGTACAACTGTGCGAATGTAACAGTTTTTTTAAACTTTGCCAACATGCTAAAACCCATGATTTACATGGATTTTAACCATGTGACAAATATTAAGTTTTGTTAACTTTGCCAATTTTGTAACAAACTTGACAAGTTTTTTCATGTTAGTGACATGCTCATGGCATGCCTTTTTATTTAGGTTATATATTTACTATTGTCCTAAATATGCAAGTGTTTCCATTACTGAACTTGCAGTAGAGAATACCCTGGAATTCATCTGAATCATTCTTTGGGCTGATATCATAGTTGATAATTCGTGTGCAATATCTACGTTTGATTCCTCATAACCGCCTGATTCAATAGGACCAAACGACATTTCACCTGCAATACCGTAGTAAACCTGACCTACGTCAGGACCCCATTGCCAAAGGTTATTGCTTGTTGAAACAAGACCTTCTTCGTTAACCATAGTTGCAAGTTCTAATGCAAAGTGTGAATTAGCAATTGCAGAACCTGTTGCGGAAACATCGTCACCTGTAATAACAACGCCTTCTTCTGTTGTGTATTTCCATTGAAGTGTTTGAGCTTGATCGATGTATTGCGTAAGTATTGAGCCGTCACTGTAAGTTGCTATCATAATACCGTTTTCGTCAATAGCAGTACCGCTGAGCATAATTGCATCGGTATCGTTGTAGTTTACCATATCAAGCAGTTTAACTGTTTGGTTTAATTCATAAGATGTTGACTTAGAAGCACTCAAACCTGTTTCACCCAAGAAGTTACTTGTTGTTCCGTCTGCAATGAAATCAATTGTTACATTGCTTCCGGTTGTATATGATATTGTTCCGTCGCCGTTTACTTTGAAACTGAGATTACTTGACGGTATTCCCGCACTTGATAAAGCCGAATTAAAATCGCTTACAAGTTGGTTTACGGTTTTGTCAGCGGCAGGAGTTGTGCTGTCACCGACAGGCAGGTTTGCATTTGTTGTTGTATAAGTTGTTACAGGATCGCCGGTAACAGGATCTGTTGTGGTTGTAGCGACAGTAACAGCCACTTCTACCGTACCTTGGGTTATACTTGCGTTATTCAATTCCGCAAGTGTTTTAGCACCAAGGTTTGGATCACCCGTAACCTTTGCAATTATATCTTTAGGCACTTTTACTGTCTTATCGGAACCTGCGTTTGAATAAACGGATTTTGCACCGGCAACTTTCATACCGCTTTGTGTTACAAGGTTTCCGTTTGAGTCTACCGAAAAAATACCGTCACGAGTAAAATATGTTGCTCCGCTTGAATCTTTAACAACATAAAAACCGGAACCGGATATCATTGTATCCATGTCTCTTCCTGTTGTAACAAAGCTGCCCGGAGTAAAGTTTCTTGTGATGCCGCCTACTTTAACACCATAACCGATTTGCTTCGGGTTTGTACCTCCGCCGTCTTTTGTTGCGGCACTTCCGTATGACAAATTGTTTGAATACAATGTTTCAAAAGTCATATTTGCTGCCTTAAATGCTGTTGTATTAATGTTTGCAACATTGTTTGCGATAACATTAATTTGTGCCTGACCGGAATTGATACCGGTGCTTGACGTGTGTAGTGCCTGTGACATTTTTCCTCCTGCCCCGTATTGGGATTATATTTTTATATTTATTATTTTCTTATTGAGTAATTTCTTTTTCTTTGACAGTAAGTATATTTCCGATTGAATAATACTTATCACCGACTTTTACTTTTCCTGTACCGTCTTCAAAGCTTGCTTCTTTAACAATTCCTGTAATTCTTGATTTACCTGTACTGTCTTCAGGATCAACAAGTGTTACTTCTTTTCCAATCAGTGACAGTGTTTGATTGATTTCGGAATTCGCTGTCATATCGCTGTACATAGATGACATATACGAAGTACAATTGCTTAAACCTTCGTTCATTTTTGTCATTTGTTCAAGTGAAGAGTATTGAGCTAATTGCGAAAGCCATTCAGTATTGCTTGTAGGCTCCGTAGGATCCTGATTTTGGAGCTGCTGCAGCATCAAGGTTAAAAACATATTACTGTCATTTTCCGTTTTAGGACTTCTGCTTCCGTTTTGGCTCTGTGCAAGCTGATATGTTGCAGTCTGGTTTTGCATTGTTGTAATTTCATTTGATACTAATGACATAGCATCCTCCAATCCTTATATTAAATATTTGTATTGTCTTCTTTCAGGCTTTGAGCGATTGTTTTTTCAAACAAGCCTTTTTCTTTTTCCTTTTTGTCAGGCTCATTGTTTTCTTTGTTTCCGCCGCGTGAGCCTTCTTGTTCTGTCCAATCTGAATTGCCGGAGGTTTCTTCTGTTTCGTTAATTTTTACCGAAATATTATCAACTCCGACACCTTGTGCAAGCAGAGTTTCTTTTAAACCGTCAAGTCCCTTCATAAGCAATTCTCTTGCTTCATTTGTGGTTACCGTAAATTGTGCCGAGAGTCCTTCTTTGGTATTAATAATCTGTAAATCGACTCTGCCCAATGATTCAGGATTTAGTACAATATTAACCTTTGAGTTTCCTTTATAGGAGTCAAGCTGTTTTGTTATTTGTTCTATAATCTTTTCGGGACTAATTTCGTTTGACATATTTTTTGAATTTACGGAATCATTCATTTTAACCATATTAACGTCGAATTTTTCGTTTCCTTGATTAAGTATTGCTTTCAAGCTGTGTTCTTCAGGAGTTTGGTTTTTTGAAAATCCCTCATTCCTGCCTGAGCAGTCTGTATCGCTTTCTATTGATTCAATATTTAATTCTTTCAACATTTCTTCATCAATAGGAGAATCCTGACTGTCTTTCGTCAATTCTTCCTCAAGGTCTTTAATAACGGTTTTTTGCACTTCTTCTGTTAAGTCGGTATTGGTATCGGCTTTCAAAGAATCGTTGTTATAACTGTTTTCTGTAATATTATCGGTTTTGACAACAGATGCCGTCATCAGAGCAATTATTTCCGAAACTTCATCATCAGAATCAGCTTCCTTTTTTTTGCGTTCGTTAAGAATGCTGGCTACATAATCAAAGTCGGAATTTTCTGCGGCTTCATCTATATTTTTCTCGGGATTTATACTGCTTGATACCGCATCTTTCAGCTGGCTTATAATTTTTCCGATGTCTTTTCCGAGAGTCAAATCTAAGGAATTTTCCACGTTAATTTCTCCTGCTGCTTTCATTAAAATTTCCTTAAATCTTGACAATCCGTCATCAACACTTTGTGTTTTTGTTTTTATATCGCCTAATGTTTTTGGTTTGCTAATATTTTTGTCACCAGAAGTTTTTATTTTTGAATCCAACAATTTACCGAATTTCGGTTCTGTTTTAGACATGTCAGTTTGTTCCGCAATTTGCGGATTGGTATCTTTAATATTTAAATCGTTTTGAAGTAATATTGCTGTCATTATAATTTAAACCTTGCTGATGTTATGTCGTCTATTTCTTTCATTTCAGAATCTAAAAATTCTTTGTAGTACTGTTGTTCTTGTTTTTCTTTGAGCTTTTTAAGAACTTCTACCTTCTGATGAGCTTCTCTTACCTCTTGTTGTTTAACCTCAAGAATCGATTTGGTATTTGCGATTATGCGTTCTTGATTCTTTGCGTCAATTATAAGTTTTAGTCCGTAATCTCTGTGTCCTTCAACTTGCGGAATATCCAAAGTTTCCAGATTGTACAGTTCTTCTAATTCAAGTTTATTTTTTTCTGCTGTTTGCAAAATATCTGCCAATTTCTCTTCTTGCTGTTTTAATACTGCGAGTATTTTTGCGGCTTCTATTCTGCGCTGTTCAAGCTCGTTTTCACGCATATCAAGAACGACTTGCAGTCTGAACTTGAATTTTTTCAATTTATATACCTCTCTCCTTAATATGCATATAAGCATACCAAGTACCACATACACTTTAACTCATGACGGCATGACCGCCATCATTTATATGGTTGATTATGTATAAAACTTTTTGCAAATTTTTATAAAAATAGGTTTTTGTATTATACTAATTTAAGGATTACACGTTAGGGGAGCTTATTATTTATGAAAAAAACAGCTTTTATATTTCCGGGACAGGGTTCCCAATTTGTAGGAATGGGAAAAGATTTGTACGAAAATTATGCACTTGCAAAAGAGGTATTTGAAAAAGCAAATTCAGTGCTTAATAAAAATATTACAAAAATATGTTTTGAAGGACCTGAAGAAGATTTGAAACAAACAATAAATACTCAGCCGGCTATAGTAACTATGTCTATTGCGGCGGAAGAAGTTTTGAAATCCGAATTGGGTATAACGCCCGATTATACGGCAGGACATTCTTTGGGTGAGTACTGTGCAATGTATACTTCCGGTGTCATGAGTTTGGAGAATACTTTCAGAGCTATTCAAAAAAGGGCGGAATTAATGAGCGCAGTGAGCGGCGGCAGCATGGCTGCGGTTCTTAATGCAAGTGAAGAAATACTTAAATCAGGCTTGCAAGAAGGTTCAAAATGCGGTTATGTCGATGTTGCAAACTACAATTCTCCGGCTCAAGTTGTCATAACAGGAGATTCGGAAGCCGTTAAGGCAGCAGGTGAATATATGTTGGCAAATGGCGCCAGAAGAGTTGTTCCGCTTGCTGTCTCCGGAGCATTTCATTCAAAATATATGAATGAGGCGGGAGAACAATTTGGTCAATTTATTTCGGGAATTGAATTGTCCGATGCAAAAATTCCGGTAATTACAAATGTCGATGCGCAGATTACGATATCTTCAGAAGATTTTAGGGCTAAAATGCCTAAGCAAATATATTCTTCTGTTCATTGGACACAAACAATTCAAAAAATGGCGGCAGAGGGTGTTGATACTTTTATTGAAATCGGACCGGGAAAAGTATTGGCGGGACTAAATAAAAAAATAGTTTCCGATGCGAACGTATACAATGTATTTGACAAAGAATCCTTAGAGAATACAATTAAATCATTGAAAGAGCAAATGGCAGGAGTTTAGATTAAATATTATATATAAGGAGAAATTAATATGACAGAGAGAAAAATAGCTTTAATTACAGGCGGCGGCAGGGGTATTGGTTTTAGCTGTGCTAAAGAACTTGCTAAAGCAGGATGCGATATTATCATAAACGGTATTAACGGCGCTGAAACAGCTGAGAATGCTTTGAAAGAAATTAAAGCACTGGGTGTCAATGCATATTATTATCAATTTGACGTTTCAAAAGATGAACAAGTAAGAGAAAGTGTTGAAAAAATAATTGCAGAGCACGGAAAAATTGATATTTTATTAAATAATGCAGGAATTACCAAAGACGGATTATTTTTAAGAATGGATGCAGCACAATGGGAAGCTGTTATAAACGTTAACCTTTCAAGCGCTTATTATGTTACACATGC
>CADCOS010000136.1 GCA_902803165.1 uncultured bacterium
CAAGAGAAATGGTTTGCGGTATCGCAACAGATCCTCAATACGGACCTATGATGATGTTCGGTTTAGGCGGTGTATTTATTGAAGTTATGAAAGACGTAACATTCAGAATCGCTCCTCTTACCGATATGGATGCTAAGGATATGATTAAGTCAGTTAAGGCTTACAAATTACTCCAAGGCGCAAGAGGTACAACACCTGCTCAAATGGAACAGATTGAAGAAACATTATTGAGATTGTCTCAATTAGTTTCTGATTTCAAATTCATTGACGAATTGGATATCAACCCATTGTTGATTTCTGAAAAATCAGGTGAAGGAATTGCAGTAGACGGACGTATCAAGGTAAGAATGTCAGAAGCTCAAGAAGCTCTTGGCTGCCACTGCGAAAACGGCGTTTGTGCTTGCAGTCTGTAAGATATTTATATAAATTAAAAGGCGGGTAATGCGCAAGCGCACCCGCCTTTTTGTATGTTATAAAATTAAATATTTTAGCCGTGAATTGTTATATTGCATTTATACGGAATATTTGTTTAAACAGGTAAAACCATACAAATCTCTTTCTGTCGGATTGTGTTTTACGTATCTTACTTTATTACCGCCGCCGCTAACGGTTTTAAAGCTTCCGTCACTATATACTTCAACTACTATTTCTGTATGTGAAAATATGTGTTTAGGTTTATCAAACTTAACGCCTTTAGAATTTTTATCATACCAGGTTCTGTTTATCATTATATCTCCCGGCTTTATATTTTCTGCAATAAAAGAAGCCTTTTGAGAGTTATTCATTCCATATGTTTTTAAATTACACTCTTTTCTTTCTCCCCAATCCCATATGCCTTTGACACAACCCATTACCGGAAAACCATCCCCCTTGCAGCCATATGCATCATTAACAACACTGCCTACAAAATCAGAACACCACATTCTGGATTGTCCTTTTGAAAATAATATGTTTGCTTGTCTTCGAGTATTTACCACACCAACATAATCTGTTGATAAATCAGCTACTTTTTTCGCATAGGATTTGTTACTTGAAACGATAGATGGTTTAGAAGATTTCGTGGCTGAGACAGGAGATGGCGTGCTTATAGGTCTGTTATTTGTTACCGGAGTTGAATATTTAAAACTATCTCCAAAATTGAAAAAATTCAAAAATGTCGGAACTTTTATATTATAATTGTTGTAATTGAAAAAAGGTATTGAAAAATTTTGGTAACACATGCCCATGTTCCATATTGGAGTCTGCTGCAAATATGGCATTTTAACTGATGGAATAGTTTTGACAAAATTCATTCCAAAACTATTCATGTTAAATTCCGTGGACATATCATATAATAGCATATCTCTCAAGTTCTCCTATAAATATAAAGTATTAGAAGCTACAATAATTGACGTATTTTTTATTGATGTAACAAAATGTTAAGACGCTTGTTTTGTACAAAGATACAGTAAAGTTGCAGAATTTACATATTTCAACTTATTTTTGCGGATTTATACTCTAATAATTTTAAACACAAAAGACAATTTTTAATAACAAAATAACTTTATATACATGGAGTATAATAAAATAATCAGGAATTTTTTCGATGAATATTGAAACAAGTTTTTGTAACAACTTATGGAACAGCTTATGCAGTTGTAATCTTTTTACGCCGTTTTTCCCTAATTTTAGTTATTCTGGCAGGAA
Source organism: uncultured bacterium (assembly GCA_902803165.1). GTDB lineage: Bacteria > Cyanobacteriota > Vampirovibrionia > Gastranaerophilales > Gastranaerophilaceae > CAG-196. Next base: position 1,687 of record CADCOS010000136.1, read on the forward strand.
TCTTTCATATAAAGGGTCAACAGCATATAGCGGAATATTTTTCAAACCGGATTCATGCAGTTCTCAAAAGTTTTACCCTAATTTTATTATTTTTAACCAGTGTACTCCGCAAATAAATTACAATTTTAGTAATTTTAATCAGTTATATAATCAGTGTTATTTGGGTGATTTTTATTCACCTTCCAAAAACATTTCACCTATAACGTCGACCGGTAATTCCAAAAGTACTGCTGTTAAATCAACAACAAACAGTGAGTATAACATACCGGTAAATGAAAAAAAATACGATGATTTGATAAGAAAATATGCACAACAGTATGACATAGAAGAAAATTTTGTTCGAGCTGTTATGAAACAGGAATCAAGATTTAATCCCGGTGCCACTGGTCCTATGACAAAATATGGACAAGCAAAAGGATTAATGCAGCTTATACCATCGACTGCAAAACGATATAATGTAACAAATCCTTACGATCCGGAACAAAGTATAAGAGGGGGAGTACAGGTTTTAAAAAACCTTTCTGATATGTATAAAGGAGATAAAAAAATGATTTTGGCTGCATACAATTGGGGATGCGGAAATTTGAATAAACACGGATTTGACAACAGACCGGCCGAAACACGTAAATATGTAAAAAATGTAATGCAATATTATAATGAATACAATAATCTTGCGTAAAACATTTGATTTATTGTTTTTTGTGTGCGTTGATGTGATAGTATCAATTTGATATAATTCAAGCTTATATTGAATATTATAAACATTTTTAATATCTGTGTAATTATGACAACATCTGCAAAAGATGAGTATAATATGCTGTTTTGATTAAATAATATAATATTCACAATTTAATTTAACATTTCTTAAAATATTGATAGCAAAAATATTATAAAGTGATATAATCTTGTATATCGTATTGAATATATTATAAATTTAAAAGGGGATGTATATGAGAATTAGCGCTATCAGTAATGGTTATGACAACAAAAATCAGCCAACAAACCAAAGTTTTAATGGTTTATGGATGAGATTCGGAAAATATAAATCTCGTTTATACGGTGAAACAAAGTACGCATGGGCAGCATTTATACCTTGTTCTGACGGTGTAAAGCTGACTAACAAAATTGATCCTGTAAAAGACAGAAACTTAATGGAATTAACTCCGTGCAATCTCACTGTGGCAGATTGTAAAAATGCTATCGGAGCTTTGCAAGGCAAAGAAGATAAAACAGCTTATAATGCATTACTTAAATTGCGAGCATTTATTGAAACAATAATGACTCGTGACGGGTATCACAATACACTCTTTATTGAAGATAAAGATGTTGCTGATGTAAACAAGTTAAAACACGAAGTTAAATACAGAGATGTTCAAAATGCAATCAACAAAATCGGGGAAAAATTGGGTTACGCACGAGAAGAATCTTCAATAAAACCTGCGACATTCGTAGAAAAAGAACCTCTGAAATTTCCGGAAGATCCTGCTGAATTAGCGGAATACCTTAGATTAAACGGAATTGCTTAGTTATAATAATAAAATAAAAAAGTATAGGTCAGTGTTACGATGCCGGCCTATACTTTTTATATAGCCTCAAAATTTTTCTGACTACTTCATTAAAATTGATTTTTGGTAATCTTTTTGATAATATTACTTTGGTGAATATTTAAAAGAGGAGTATAGTTTTATGGGTATAATGTCCGGTAAAAAAGGTATAATTTTTGGAGTTTCAAATACACACGGTATCGCGTACGGAATTGCTAAACAGCTTTTCGATGAAGGTGCTGAGATTGCTTTTTCATACGCAGGCGAAGCTATGGAAAAAAGAGTTCGTCCTATTGCCGAAGAAATGAATGCAAAGATTATAATGAGCTGTGATGTCACTAATGAAGAAGAAGTTGCAGCCGTATTTAAAGAATGTGAAAAAGTTTACGGAAAATTGGATTTCGTTGTTCACGCCGTAGCCTTTGCACCAAAAGAAGCTCTTATGGGAAGATTTATTGACACTACAAAAGAAGCTTGGAATGTTGCAATGGGCGTAAGCGCATATTCTCTTGTAACAGTTTCAAAATATGCGGAGCCGATTATGAATGAGGGCGGTTCTATTCTTGCTTTAACATATCTGGGTTCTGTTCTTTCTGTTCCTAGTTACAATGTAATGGGTGTAGCTAAAGCTGCATTAGAATCAGCTATGAGATTCCTTGCCGTTGACTTGGGACCTAAAGGTATCAGAGTTAACTGTTTATCTTCCGGACCTGTAAAGACATTAGCTTCAATGGGTATTAGCGGTTTTTCAAAAATGCTGAAAGCTGCTGTTATGAGAGCTCCGCTTAAAAAGAATGTATCTTTGGAAGATGTAGGAAAAGCAGGCTTGTATTTGGCTTCTGATCTTTCAAGCGGTACAACGGGCGAAGTTATATATTGTGATTGCGGCTGTCACTCAGCTTATGCTTCTGCTGAAGAAATGGATGTACTTTCAAATTCATAGGACGGATTATAAATATGAAAAAATTATTTATTACATGTTTTGTATTTTTATGCACATTAACTGCCGTAAATGCAATTGGATTCAATGATGCAATTGGCAAATCTGCTGAAAAGCCTGCGCTAATATTTGTTTATGCAAAATGGGCGCCTGATTATCAGGTCCATTTAGCGAATTTTAATCGTTTAAAGCAGGAACTCGGAGCGGAAGTTAACTATGTAGATATGGATATTTCAAACCCGGGCAATTCAGAAGCGGCGGATTTTAATAAGAAATACTATGTTTACCCGAACCTGCCTTATGTAATAATGCTAAGAAGCGGCGGTAATGTTTGCAGGTATATACCAAACGAATGTTCAAAAGATTATTCATGCAGCAAGGCGAAAGTGAGTGCTTTCCTAAAAAAGTAAGTTTTCAGAGAATAATCGTTTCTCAATAAAAAAATTACCTCTTTTATTTTAAAAGAGGTAATTTTTTATCAGTTTGTTTTTATATTAAGAAACTCTTCCTGCTATAACAACGTCTTTTCCGTCTGCTTGAGGTTTAAGATTTTTCTTATAAACTTCAACATGCGGCTGCAAAACGCTTGATAGCACATCAGGAAGACTTTCTGAGTTGTGATACGCTGTAATAATTTCCTGATAAACAGTAGCGAAGGCTCTTAATTGAACCATAGCTCCGGCAGCTTGAGGAGTTAAGCCCATGCCGGATGTTTCTAATAATTCGCAGAAATAAGAACCTGCATTTGAATAAGATTTGCTTAAAGCACCTATATAACCTTCAGCATTCTCTTTTGATACTCCCGTATCAACAGGTGCGGTAAGTGCAAATGCAAATTTATTCGCAGGATTAAAGTGTGCTTCTGAGCTGTGGTGCATAGCATCCGGAACTTTTGCGATTTGCTTTGAAGTATCTTTAACTGATTCATTTTGCATTTGAGAATGCCAATTTACAGTATCTTCAAACATGGAACCTAAATATTGGTGGACGGATGAATAAATACCGCTAATTCTTGCACTTGACCAAAACGCTGCTTCAGCGTATGCAAGGTTTGAATTTATGTCTTTACTCAATGATAATTCTGACATGCTTTGTGCAGCTCTTAACATTGATGACATATCTGATTTTGACATTCCTGCATAAGCTAATGTAAACAATGAATGATCATCAAGTGCTGAAAATCTTCCGCCGACATCATCATGGATATATAAATCACCAAGCCAGCCTTCTGAATCGGACATTCTTCTAAGTTCGCTCTTTTCCGGATTTTTGTCTGTTACAGCCATAAAATGAGATGATGCTTTTTTCTTTGCGTCAGATTCTGATAAACCTTTTGACATGTAAGAATCTTCAAGCATTTTCTTTATTCTCAAAAATCCGTCTTTTGTTTCAAAAGTTGAGCCTGATTTTGAAGCTACCAGATAGTTTGATTTTGTAACATCATTTTCTATTCTGTATAAAAACCTTGAAAAACTTGCAGAATCAACATCTGAATAGAAAAGAATTTCGTTTTTATTGATATTTAAACCATTAAGGCTCAACATATTTTCAACAGTATGTTTGGAACCACCAATTCCCAACACTGTTAAATATTTTGCGCCGGTTTGTGATTTAAATTTGTCAGCCATTTCATAAAGGCTGTCCAATCTCAAAAGTTGATTTTCAGGCAAATTTACCCAATTTAAAAATTGTCCTGGCTTATTAGCTCTTGATGCTAATTCATCAACAGATTTAGAAATTAACTCGGAAAGGCTCGACATTGTTGAATTGTAAAATGATGCAGAGATTCCGAGTGATGTTTGAATTTTTGTTTCACTTAACATTGCAGACACCATAACTACCTCCTTTTTATGTGCGTAATGTAATTATAACACTAAAAAAGAGTATTAAATACAATGTAATAAAACAATTACCGGCTAACAGTTGATAAAAGAAGATTTATTTCTGATATAAGGTCTTCATTTTGTGTTTTTACGGCATTAACAAGGGCTTTTTTCAAAAGAGATTTTGCCTTATTAGGGCAATTAAATTGAATCATTAATTCCCCTGCTGATTTATAATTTTCGGCTACTTCTTCTAAAGCATGTGTTTTTTCATAATTTTTTACGGCTTCAGCGTAATATTTGAGAGCCTTATCTTTTTTCCTAAACTGAACGCAAGCATCTGCTGTATTTGAAAGAACAAACCCTTTTATGTTGTTATCAGTAGTCTGTTCTGCAAGTTTTCTTGCTACATCATAATATTCAAAAGCATTTTCATCATATTTATCAGTGTATATATTTGCAATTCTTGTCAAAGAATCTGATTGTCCTATTAAATCATCACTTTTGCCGGCATAGCAAACCGATGTAATATAATGATCAAGAGCAGCTGCCACTTGGTTTACGTCATCATAAATTTGCGCAATTGAAAAATGAGCTCTGGATTTTACATTTGTATCCGTTGTATATTTCAAGGATTTATTGTAACTGTTCAAAGCTTGCACTACAAAGTCATTGTCATCATAGATTTTACCTATTTCAAGACAAATTCTTGATTGGGTTTCTGTATCTTTCAATTCTTCCGCTCTTGCGAAAGCTTCTTTAAAAATAGACATTGCCTTTTGCGGATTATTTGAAAAAGCTTGTTTTTTTGCTTCCATAAACAAAGATTTTAAACCGGTATCTTGCGGAATAATAGTTATATTAGGTTTATTTGATATTATTTGTTTCGCATTGTTAAATTCTTCTTCAAATGAAACAGGAAGCAGCTCTTCTTTATCTTCATCAATATCATTAATATTTTCCTGAGGAACTGCTGTTATTTCACTTTGTGTATTTGATTGAGTTTCTTCATTTTTTTGAACTTCTTGAGAAGGTTCTTCTTTTTGTTTTCTTTCATTATCGTCAGGAAATTGCACCAAAAAGTTAGGATTAATTTCACCTTCGTTGTAACTATAGTTTATTCTTTGTAAAAATAAAGCATCCAGCCAGTTTTGTACAACTTTTGATTCTTTATTAAGAGTTTCGGAAATATATTTATCAAGCATTGATGCCGCTATTTTCAGATTACTCTGAATTAAGTTTACTTGCGGCTGAGGTTCTCTTACTTTTTGCTCGACAATTTGCAAATACTTATTAACTTCTGCTTCCAATTCAGCAGGAGTTGCGATTGCTTTCATTGTATTTCTAAAATCTTTTAAAATTTGCGCAATATTTACGTTATTATTTTTTGCAGCCATTACACCGCCGGCAGCAGGTGTTTGTTGGGGCCTTACTTGTTGTATAGGTTGATAACCCGCTTGCATTGCTTGATATTGCTGCGGATTTATTTGATATGATTGCATCGGGCGGGCAGGGCGAGGCTGCGGTTGAGTTTGATTTGATTGATTTAAAGACTTAGAGTAAGCGTTTGCGGCCGGTGAATAAATTGCGTTCCTTTGAGGAGCAGGGCTGGTTTGAACATCTTCTGCCCTTCCCCGTGCAATAACTTGCTGCTGATTTTGCTGACGTTCCTGACCGTTTGAATTGTGACCGTCTTTATCAGCACCTTCATTACCTGCATTATAGTTCCCGTTACCTCTTTGAGGATATGGTCTCGGGCGAATTGTATTCATTGTATTAAACAATTTTTACCGTCCTTCCTTAGTTAATTTCGGTATTTTACGGCAATTCTTTATTTTTTGTATAAAAAATCATACATCCGTATGACATAAATTTAATGATAATAATTAAAAAGTCATAATGAATTCTTAAATAAATTTTGTTCGTATTTAATATATCTTTACAAATATTAAGTAAAAATAGCAATTATGCGTGACGTAAATACTTTATATATATACGAGGATAATATTATGGGCTTAACTGTATCTGAAAATGCTAAAAGGAAAACAGCCGTTAATACCGTAACGGTATCTGTTCCGGCTGCAGTTAAAAGTCCTGAATCCTCAAAGCCTAACAGTGTGTATGAAAATCAATCCTCTGCTAAAACATCCTCAAAAGAAGGTCTTCAGGTTGAACGCAATGGAAAAAACAGCAAAAAAACTTTAAACAACGAAAATTATGTTTTACAGAAACTTGATAATATTTTGCATAACAAACTTGAACAAAAAGCCGGTGAAGAAGAAAAAATACAATTATTACAGGCTGTTACAGGCTTAAATTACAACGAAATTTTAAAATCAGACAAAACAAAGATTGATAAAATATTAAAATATATTTCTTATGCACTAAATAAAACTAATAGCAAAAAAACTAACCTAACAGAACTCGGAATTATAGCAAATTCTTACTATGTTGCTGTCGAATTCGGACAATGGAGCAGTATAGAACAGTACGAACGTGCTCAGAGAAGGAATAGCGAATCTCTCAGTCAAAGATTAAAAAGAACCGGACAAAACCTTGATGAATATATGCGTTCGCAATTTGGGGCGGACAGAAATCTGCTGGGAAAAGGCAGTGACTTTGTAAAAGCGAGAAAAGCCGGAATCAGCGTTGAAGAATACAGAGCAAAACGTGCGATGCAAGATTTATCAAAAATGCTGACCAATTCAAGCAAAGAAGAAAAATTTGCTTTAGTTGGAGCTATGAAACACTTGAGCCAGTCTGAAAACATCGATAAAAATAACAGAGTAAATTTCTACAAAATGATTTACGCAAGTTTATCACAAACAGAGCAAATTGAATTTGCTGATATGTATGCAAATGATAAGGAAATATTACGAATGGTAGGTGCTGATGCAAACAGATCTACAATTCAAGGTGTCACACACGAGACTGCAAAGCATACATCAGAAGAAGGCGCTATAAGGTTAAACAGAAGTATTCATGATTCTGCAACCACAATAGAGGCTCGTATTGCCGAACTTGAAGGAAAAAGTAATCGAACTCCTGAAGAAAATGCAGAATTAGCCAATTTAAAAAATCAATTAAATAATCAATATACCGCAATGATGATAGGTGATACAACAGGTTCAGAAGCGAACGTAAATATTGTTACGGAAGGAGTTTTGGAAGAGATTATTCAAAACAATACTTCGCACTCTAACAGAGACCAAGTAATGCAAGGGGTTGCCGAATACACCGTCAGCCATACAGAGGAAATGGTTCATTCTCCGGAAGAATTCAGTTCTATTATGAATTCTGTTACGAACGGTGATTATGAAAAATACGAAACCCAAGCAAGAGCTGACTATAATCATTCAAATCAAAATCAACAGGATAATAAGACAAAACATAATGCAGAAACGGTTTCCGGTAATACCGAAGAAATCAACAATTTAAACATACCTGCATCAGAAAATTTAAATATTACAACTTCTGTTAACAGTAATATTGAAACAGCAAGAACCTCCGAGTATTCTTCTAATCCGTTTACCGATACTCATTCAAACAACAGCGAAAATTCGGCAGCACCTGCAAAAACGGAAACACCTAATATTTCATCATCGGACGGTAATAAAAAATCTACTGTCAGCAGAATCAGAACAGATCTCAAAGAAGAACGCAAGGGTTCAGTAAAATGGCAACAAGCAATAAATGACTATAAGAGAAGCGGGAGCGATGTGCAGCTCAAAGTTCTAACATCAGGGCTTGATGTATCAACATTTAAAGAGCTTGTTAAAAACTCTTCAATAAGCACATTGCAGAAATTTATTGAATCGGGAGAAAAAGGTCCGGATTACGAATCAACAGAAGTACTAAAAGAAGAACTTGAAGAATTAAAGAAAAAAGAAGGTATTGAAAATTAATTCAACAGAGAAATAACTTCTTTACAATCAATCGTTTTCTGCTCGGATGTTGCAAGGTTTTTAACCGTAATCTTGTTTTGAGAGATTTCATCTTCACCAAGTATTAGAGCATATTCCGCAACTTTTGACGCTTTTTCCAATTGTTTAACAAATTTTTTATTTGTTAAATCAAATTCGGCTGTTATTCCGTTTTGACGCAGAGATTCGGTTAGTTTTAACGCCTCTGTCATATTATTCGATACAACAAAAGCTTTGGTTTTCTTATCTTCCTTATTTTCAATCAATGCGGCAAGTCTCTCCATACCCATTGCGAACCCTATTGCCGGAGTATCTTCTCCGCCCAAATTCTTAACAAGACTGTCATATCTGCCGCCGCCACAAACTGCGTTTTGAGAACCTAAGTTGTTAGAAGTGATTTCAAATACCGTTCTGTTATAATAATCTAATCCGCGTACAAGCAGCTTATTTATAGAATATTTAATTCCCAATTCATTCAGATAGGTTTGAAGTTCATTAAAATGATTTGCGCAATCTTCACATATAAAATCAGATTGTATAACAGTCTGAATTTCAGGTTTAGCGTATATTTCTTTGCATTCAGGGACTTTGCAATCCAATAATCTTAAAGGATTTTTTTCATATCTTGACTGGCAGTCAGGACAAAGCTCGTTCAAATACGGCTTAATAACCTCTTTTAATTTCGTTTTGAAAACTTCTCTGCATTCAGGACAGCCCAATGAATTTATTTCAACGCTCAAATCATTTAACCCTAATGCTTTCAAATAATTGACCGCCATTAAAATAACTTCTGCATCAGCTGTTGCTTGTTGTATTCCGAAAACTTCCACCCCGACTTGATGAAATTGTCTTTGTCTTCCTGCTTGCGGTCTTTCGTATCTGAACATCGGACCTTTATACCAAAGTTTAACAGGTGCTGAAAGTCTGTGCATACCGTTTTCTATAAAAGAACGCACGACACCTGCCGTATTTTCAGGGCGCAGAGTAAGCGAACGTTCGCTTTTTTCAAATGTATACATTTCTTTATTTACTATATCAGTAGTATCTCCGACACCTCTTGCGAAAAGTTCCGTAGCTTCAAAAATAGGAGTGCGGATTTCTTTTGCTCCGTATTTTGTAAAGATTTCGTTTGCTTTTTCTTCCATAAAATGCCACAACGGCATATCTGCCGGTAATATATCTTTCGTTCCTTTTTGTACTTTTATTATTGTCATTATTTTTCCTCTTTACTATAATTTTACTATAAACCAGAGAAAGAAAGAAGGATTTTTAGTTATGGGTATAAAAGTAACAAAAATGCAGGGCTGCGGAAATGATTTTGTTATTATGGAATACGAAGAATACCTAAAAGGTATTGATGAAAAAAAATGGGAAGATATTCCTCAAGCAGCAAAAAAGCTCTGTGACAGAAATTTCGGAATCGGAGCAGACGGGCTCATTATACCTAATAAGAACGTAAAAGATTCGGATATAGGGTGGTTTTTCTATAATTCAGACGGCTCTACCGCCCAAATGTGCGGAAACGGTATGAGATGTTTTGCAAAGTATGCATTTGATAAAAATTTAGTTAATAAAAAAGAATTTACCGTTAAAACACTTGCGGGAAATATTACACCAAAAGTATGCGATGACGGAACGGTAAAAGTTAATATGTCAAAGCCTATTCTGGAACCTGAAAAAATACCGTTTATACCCAACAATAATATAAACTACAAAATATCCGTAAAAGACAGAATTTTTGAAGGGACGGCAATTTCTATGGGAAATCCTCATTTTATAATATTCATAAAAGATGATGAAGACCTCCTAAAACTTGCAAAAGAATACGGACCTTATATTGAAACGGCTGCGGAGTTTCCGGAAAAAACAAATGTTGAATTTGTAAAAATTCGTTCTTATCAAAAAACAGAATTAAGAGTTTGGGAAAGAGGCTGCGGAATAACATTGGCTTGCGGAACAGGAGCATGTGCTTCAGTTGTTGCCGGAGTTCTTAACGGTTATATTGAAAATTCCGTTGATGTACATTTATTAGGCGGAACTGTTCATGTTGATTGGTTCGGTTCAAAAGATAATACCAATTTTAATGTATTTTTAACTGGTCCGGCTGAATATGTTTTTGAGGCAGAATTAGCGTAATGGATTTTGAACGATTAAAAACATATAAGCAATATTTAAATACTATTCAATCAGTTTTGAATAAATATTTTGAAAATCAATCAGAATATATTTTTTGCAAAAAAGGCTGCGCTCACTGTTGTAAAAAGGGAGTGTATCCGTATTCGGAAGTTGAGTTTCAGTATTTAACACTCGGGTTTATGAATCTTCCTCAAAATATTCAAATGAAAATAACCGAAAAAATACTAAAACTAAAAGAAGAATATAAAAATTGTGAAACAAAAAATGAATTTTATCATGCATGCCCGTTTTTAGGAGATGATGATGAGTGTTTAGTTTATGATTTCAGGGGAATTATATGCAGAAATTTCGGAATTTTACAAATAAATTCGGAAAATAGAGTATTAATGCCTTTTTGCCAATCATTAGGATTAAATTATTCGAATGTTTATGATGACGAAAACAGAAAATTTGATTTTTCTCTGGTAGAAAAAAACGGTTATAAGAATATACCAAAACCTTTTCCTGTAAGCAGAAAGCTTCTTATGGATAAGGATTTGTTTGAAGGTGAACCTCTTGATTTTGGTGAGTCTAAAGCTTTAATCGAATGGCTGTAAATTTTTGTGTTATTATATAGTCAAGCCGAGAGATTTTTTTTGGAGGAGATTATGGAAAATTTTGAGAATTATTCACGTGAGGATTTTTTAAAGTTATATGACAGACCGTTAGATGAGTTAATAAAGATTTCAAGCGAAATAACAAAAAATAATTTTGATAATACGGTTGAGGCATGCAGTATAATTAGTGCAAAAACAGGTGCCTGCAATGAAGATTGCAAATACTGCGCGCAAAGTGCACACAACCATGCCGAAATAGAATGTCATCCGCTTTTGGATGTTGAAACTGTTAAAAAGGCAGCACTGAGCGCAAAAGAAAACGGCGCTTCCAGATTTTGTATAGTAACATCAGGAAGAGCTCCGCAAGGAAAAGATTTTGAAAAAATACTTGAAATGATTAGAGCGGTTGCGTCTATAGACGGAATCCATTGCTGCGCTTCATTAGGATTATTGAGTGAAGAACAAGTTAAACAAATTCACGAAGCGGGAGTTGAAAGATTTAATCACAACATTAATACTTCCAAAAATTACCACGAATTTATTTGTTCAACACACAAATTTGAAGACAGAGTAAACACCGTTAAAATGATTCAAAAATACGGCATGGAAGCTTGCTGCGGAGTAATTATCGGAATGGGTGAATCAAGAGAAGACAGAATTGACATGGCGCTCTCACTAAAAGAACTCAATCCGAAAACCGTACCGATTAATTTTCTTAACCCTATAAAAGGAACTCCTCTAGAAAATTACGAAGACAAAATTAATGAAGAAGAAATTTTGAAAACTATTTGTATTTTCAGAATAATTTTACCGAAAGCACTTCTACGTTACGCAGGCGGCAGAACAACAAGATTAAGCCCTGAAAATCAACAGAAAGGAATTGTTGCGGGCATAAATTCTGTGTTAGTCGGAAATTACCTGACTACTGCAGGTTCAAAAGCGGGCGAAGACAAAGAAATGTTAAAAGAACTTGATTTGCAAATGGTGTAACCTTAGCTTGCTCTTCTCATTAAGTCGGACAATTTAATATTCTTGCTCTTAATAGAAGGTTCAGGTTTTTTGACTGCGGATTGAGAACTCTTAAACTGTGATAATCCGACCATTTGCGGTTCTTTGTCAAATATAAATATTTTCTGTATAAGATTTACTACTTTATTCATAATATTCTCCTTGAAGAGTATTATACAACTCTTTTTGTATATTTCTTTCATACATTAAACCTATTTTTTGTGCATAAAACAACATACCTTGTGGTAAAATTGGGCTATATAAAAATAAGGATGATAATTTGAACGAAGGTTTTTATAAAAATATTGATGAAAATTTTGAATCAGCTGTTGAACTGTCAGAGAAAAATTTTTCTCATGATGACTTGATGCAATTACTTCAAAACGGAAATATTCCCCAAAAACAAATTGCTGCGCTTAAATTAGACTGCGTTGAAAATAAAACGGAAGGGAAAATTCTTGTTGATAATTTAACCGGATGCGACGGTAAAATTCGTGAAGCTGCTGCTTTAAAAATTAATCAATTGCTTATAAAAGAGAATAATAATTTAAACAATTTTTTATATCCCGAAATATTTGCCGATGCCACAATTGATATAAATGCCAATATTTGCAGGCTTGTTGTTGATTCGGTCTCAATATTAAAGCAAAATAAAGAATTCAGTAAAATTTATCTGAATAAAATCCTGAATTTCATTTCCGAAACTTTTGAAGAATTAGATAAATTTATATTCAGGGACAAAAAATATGTTATTAATAAACAACTTTTCAAGCTGTATTGGTGCTTGGAAACTCTCAAAAATTTTACCTCGGAAATTGATGAGAGCCTTCTTCTAAAGATTCTTGAAAGAGCCTCTCAGGAAAAAGAATACACGATAAGAGAAAAAGCGGCTCAAATATTAGTAAACCTGACTAATCCTGATTTTGAAAATTTAAAATCCCGATTAATTAACGACGAAAATTATTATGTAAGAGAAGTTTTTAGAATTAAGACTTAATTCTATTGAATTTTAGAATCAATTGTAACGAATTGTAAATATTTACTCCAAAACATTAAAGTTTTAAAAAAATATGCCGTAATACATGTCATAAAGGAAAAAGAAAAAAGGAGTATTTGATATGACAAACGGTATCGGAAGAATTTTTGGAGGCGGAAACAGCTACGGCGTAAACGGTTTCAATACACCGCAAAATAAAGAGACACAAGAAGAAGCTAATACTCAGCAATCTGTTGTTCAACAACAAACAGAAGATATTGATCCTACGAAAATTATGCAATTTTTAGAAGCTAACAATATATTTGTAACTCCTAACACTGCTGCTACAACACCTGCAGAATTAGCTCCTGAAGTTCAAGACAGAGTCGTTAATTATATGGAAAGATTTGAAGAACTGTACGGAATTGTTGAAAACGAATTCGGTAAAGATATGGCTCCGAATGTTATGGATTTGGTAATGGATAAACTAATGGGGCTTGTATAATAAAAAAGATTTTTCTCCTATTTTGATAAAACTTCTACACTACAAAAATTTAAGGATACTTTAAACAAGTATCCTTTTTATTTTATTATTGGTTTTTAAGTTCTTCAGGCAGCTCCATTTGACAAACCGATGGATCTTGCAAATATTTATTCCAAACACCAACAACAGGGTTATTTTTTACTGCGCTTAATGTGGATGTATCAATATTTTCACCTGTATATTTTTGTACGGTTGAATACGCTTTCATCACATCTACAAGCTCTGTCAATTGCGGCTTTGAAAGTTTACAGGTTATACAAACATCCATTCCGCCATAGTTTACGGTTTCTTTGTAAACACATTTATCACTCTGCCAACCGACTATTGTATTTCTAAATTTAACTGTCTTGCCTTCAGTTGTTGTAGTTCCGCCGTCAGAATAAGATGTACAATTTTGCAGCGCATTATAAAATTTCGCATCATCTGCAATAACAGACATCGCCGTTATTAATATAGCAGCAAAAAATAACAAATACTTTTTCATAAGAAACCTCTTACTTATTTAATGCTGCCTTCAATCTTGCCATTGAACGAGCTAAGGCAGCTTGGGCTCTTTGTGTATCAATTTTCGCGGTATTGTCGGCAAGTCTTGCTTCTGCTCTGCTTTTGGCAGCATTTGCTCTTGTAACATCAATATCCGAACCTTCTTCACAAACATCGGTTAATATTGTTGCCATATTATCTTTAAACTGAAAAACGCCGCCCATAGTCGCAAAATACTTGTAAGATTCACCTACTTTTGCTTTTGTAACACCAATATCAAGTCCGGTTGTCACAGGAATATGGTCTTTTAATATACCCATTTGACCTGATTTCGTTTGTATTACAAGTTCGTCAGTTTCGCCTTCAAATACAATTCTTTCATGCGTTATTATTTTTAGTTGCATCTTAACCTCTAAAAATCACTATTCTAACGTTTTCGCTTTTTCAACAGCTTCTTCTATTGTACCTACCATATAGAAGGCCTGTTCAGGCAAATCGTCATGCTTACCTTCAATGATTTCCTTGAAACCTCTGATTGTGTCTTCAAGTTTTACGTATTTACCTGCAATACCTGAGAATTGTTCAGCTACAAAGAACGGCTGTGACAAGAATCTTTGAATCTTTCTTGCTCTGTTTACCGTTAATTTATCTTCATCGGACAATTCGTCCATACCTAAGATAGCAATAATATCTTGAAGTTCTTTGTACTTTTGAAGTATTTCAAGAACTCTCTTTGTAACGTTATAATGTTCATCTCCGATAATATTCGGATCCAAAACTCTTGAGTTTGATGCAAGCGGATCAACAGCAGGATAAATACCTAATGATGCAATTTGTCTTGAAAGTACTGTTGAAGCATCAAGGTGAGAGAATGTGGTTGCAGGAGCCGGATCGGTCAAGTCATCCGCAGGAACATAAATCGCCTGAACTGACGTAATAGAACCGTCTTTTGTTGAAGTAATACGTTCTTGCAATTCACCCATTTCCGTAGCAAGTGTAGGCTGATAACCAACAGCTGACGGCATACGTCCGAGAAGTGCCGATACTTCCGAACCCGCTTGAGTAAATCTGAATATATTATCAATAAATAAAAGTACGTCTTGTTTAGAAAAATCACGGAAATATTCAGCAGCAGTAAGAGCTGACAAACCAACTCTCATTCTTGCTCCCGGCGGCTCGTTCATTTGACCGTAAATCAAAGCAACTTTATCGATAACGCCTGATTCTTTCATTTCATTCCAAAGGTCATTACCTTCACGAGTTCTTTCGCCAACGCCGCCGAATACTGATACACCTGAGTGTTCGGATGCGATATTGTGGATCAATTCCATAATAAGAACTGTTTTACCTACACCGGCACCGCCGAATAACCCGATTTTACCACCTTTTTGATACGGTTGAATAAGGTCAATTGCTTTAATACCGGTTTCCAAAATCTCAATATCGGTATTTTGGTCAACCAATTTTGGTGATTCTCTGTGAATAGGCAAATATGTATCTGTTTGAATATCACCCATCTTATCAACAGGTTCACCGATTACATTAAGAATTCTTCCTAAAATAGGTTTACCTACAGGAATCTTAATAGGTTCGCCGGTATTTTCAACCTTCATACCTCTTTTTAAACCGTCTGTTGATGACATCGCAACAGTTCTTACTCTGTTTGAACCAAGCATTTGTTGAACTTCCGCAATCACAACATGCCCGTCATCACAGGTTATTTTTAAAGCATTGTATATTTCAGGTAATTCGCCCTGCTGAAATTCTACGTCAATAACAGGACCGATAATTTGAGTAATCAAACCCTCGTTTTTGTTCAATGTCATCATTATTTTATTCCCTCTTTTTTATTTAAAAGGAGCTTTTTAAAAACACTCCCCTCTCTCATCTTATGAAGAGATTATACAATATAATGACGGCTTTTTCAACTTTTGTAACTAGACTGTTTAAATGATTTAATTTTATTTTCTGTATTCTGTAACCAATTCGTCAATTGTTACATCAAGAGCCTGCGCAATTTTATGTATCAAATAAATATTTGTAGTAACTTGTCCGTTTTCAATCTTGGTTAAATGTTTGGAGGAGACATCAACAAGTTCCGCAAGAGTATCCTGTGTTAAATTTTTTCTCCTGCGTTCGGTACAAATATTAAATCCTAAATTTTTTCTAAAATTATATTCCTTGTCGTCCATAATTTAATTATATGAATATTTATAAAGCTCTAAAACCGCTAATCAGATAAATAGGTTGCTTATTTATTACCTTTGGTATATTATTAAATTCCAAAGTATCAAAAAAGGGGTTAACTATATGGAATTTGACAGCAAAATTTTTATTAAAGAATTAGACTCTGTTTTAGGCTTGACAGGAACATTAAAAGCTGCTTTTGAAGATGAATCTGAAAAAATATTAACAAATGATATCAAAGAAGTCTTAGATATTATAGAAAATAAAATCACCGACATTATCAATTACACAAAAAACACAAAATAAAAACAGACCGAATTGAGTTTCGGTCTGTTCTTTTTATTTAATCAATTTACCCTTTTGCTGTTAGCCTTTTGTAAATTCTGCATCAATTACATCATCATCTTTGTTTTCAGAAGATGTTTCTTGCTGTTGAGCATTGTCAGTATTTACTGACTCGCCTTCTTTTTGAACTGCTTCATAAGCTTTTTGAGAAATTGCAAACATTGTCTGCTGTAATTCTTCAGATAATTTCTTTAATTCATCTGCTGATTTGTTTTCGTCTATAGCTTTTTGAAGAGTTTCTCTTTGTTCTGTTAATTTCTTATTATCTTCTTCGGAAATTTTACCTTCAAAATCTTTAACGATTCTTTCGGCTGAAGCAATTAGAGAATTAGCATTGTTTCTGATTTCTGCTTCTTCTTTTTTCTTCTTATCTTCAGCAGCATTTGCTTCTGCTTCCTTAACCATCTTATCGATATCTTGTTCAGACAAGTTAGAAGAGTTTGTAATTGTAATTTTTTGTTCTTTGCCTGTTGCTTTATCCTTAGCTGAAACATTTACAATACCGTTAGCATCAATATCAAATGTAACTTCGATTTGAGGAATACCTCTCATTGCAGGAGCTATACCTTCAAGTCTAAACATACCCAAAGACTTGTTATCACTCGCCATAGGTCTTTCACCTTGAAGAATATTGATATCAACTGCAGACTGATTATTTTCAGCTGTAGAGAATACCTGTGATTTTGAGACAGGGACTGTTGTATTACGCGGAACAAGAGGAGTCATAACACCGCCCAATGTTTCAATACCAAGTGTTAAAGGTGTTACATCAAGAAGAACGATATCTTTAACTTCACCGGCCAATACACCTGCTTGAACTGCTGCACCTACTGCAACTACTTCATCAGGGTTAACTGATTGGTTTGGTTCTTTTCCTGTATAATCTTTTACCAATTGCTGAACGGCAGGAATACGTGTTGAACCGCCGACCAATACAACTTCATTTATATCATTCTTGCTTAAGCCTGCATCCGATAATGCTTGCTCAACCGGTTTTTTACATCTTTCAAGTAAGTCATGTGAAAGTTCTTCAAATTTTGCTCTTGTAAGAGACAATTCTAAGTGCTTAGGACCATTGGCATCTGCTGTAATATAAGGCAAGCTGATTGTTGTTTCAACAACTGAAGACAATTCACATTTTGCTTTTTCAGCAGCTTCTTTAATACGCTGCATAGCTTGTTTATCGCTTGTCAAATCCATGCCTTCTTGCTTTTTGAATTCTTCACAAATCCAGTTAATAATCTTTTGGTCAAAATCATCACCGCCTAAGTGAGTATCGCCTGATGTTGAAAGAACTTCGTGAACTCCGTCGCCTATTTCAAGAATAGAAACATCAAATGTACCACCGCCTAAGTCAAATACCAATACTTTTTCCGATTTATCTTTTTCCAAACCGTAAGCTAAAGCTGCAGCAGTAGGTTCGTTTACGATACGAAGAACATCTAAACCTGCGATTTTACCTGCATCTTTAGTTGCTTGTCTTTGAGCATCATTAAAGTATGCAGGAACGGTAATAACCGCGGAAGTAACTTTTTCACCCAAATAATTTGAAGCATCATCAGCCAATTTTCTCAAAATCATTGCTGAAATTTCTTGCGGAGTATAATCTTTTCCGTCAATATTTTTCTTATAATCTTCGCCCATGTGACGTTTAATAGAAGCTATTGTTTTGTCAGGGTTAAGAATTGCTTGACGTTTAGCCAATTGACCGACAAGCCTTTCTCCTGTTTTTGAAAATCCGACGATAGAAGGAGTTGTTCTCATACCTTCAGCATTTGCTATAACGGTAGGTTTACCGCCTTCCATAACTGCTACAACAGAGTTTGTTGTACCCAAGTCAATACCAATTGTTTTTGCCATTTTTATTTCTCCTATATATTTTATTTTTACCAACAATTACATTAAAACACTATTTTTGCTAAACTTTTAAAAAATAAACAATTTCTTAATTATTTGCACCGAAATATATATTTCGATGTATAGATTTTCTTTTCCTCTCCAAAGGGAGAGGATAGAATTTCAATATTCGTAAGAATATTAGAAATTCTTGGTGAGG
>CADCOS010000137.1 GCA_902803165.1 uncultured bacterium
AAAAATCGGCAAAACTTATGAAAACTTTATGATAGATTTAATGCCGACTAACGAAAAATTGAAAGACAGAGCCATAAGAATTGTTTCTGAACTTGCGGGAGTAAATTCTTCGACGGCATTAAAAACTTTGCTGGAATGCGGCTGGAAGGTTAAAACGGCTATTTTGATTCTAAAATGCGATATGACTGCCGAGGAAGCGAACGAGCTGTTGCGTAAGAATCATGGGGTTTTGAGGAAAGCATTAGCAACATTGAATTTTATATAATGGTGTTAGTCTGTTATATCCGAAACACTATAACCGGCAAACTTTTCGATATAAAATGATACCTTAGTTCCGCTTCCGTCTGCGACGGTATAATCTCCTTCCAAATATTTTTTCAACCCTCCAACTCCTACAAGATGTGCTCCGGCAAGTAAGCCGGATGCAGTTATAACTTGACCGTTAATAGTTTTACCTATGTATTTATCAAGCTTTAAATTTTTTATATATTTCCACTCTCTTTTTTTATAATCAACTTGTAAAGTTTCCTGTTTTTTCGGATGATTTCTATAATCCCATAAATTTGTAATATTATATTTATTTTTTATAAAAACGCCTGACCAATCATTATTATAATATGGTCTGCCATTACGATATCCGTCAGGTTCTTTTGAATAAACCCCCATTTCTATCATTGCTTGTTCACCCATTTGGTACCTGCCAACATAACCTGCATAATTAATCTTCGTATAAGGATTTTTGCAGCCTCTTGTTTCCTGTCCGCCTAAAGCATTCAGAAATGCAATAGTGTCTTTTTTCCCTGAGTTAGTATCAGAATTGTAAGTTATTTCATTACTTTTATCGATCTTAAGTTCTTTTCGTATAGTAACACCGTTATCTAATATGAATGTAATTTTTCCCTTTGACGGATCGATTCTGAATGCTTGCAAACCCCAGTCGCGCCATTTTAAATTATCTCTGGCATATAAAAAATCCTCTATTGTCAAATCATCACTTTGCGATTGGTTTACCTTTTTTAATTCAGATACAATTTTATTTAAAATAGCCGTTTCCGAAGATAGCTTACTCGTTGCCGACGATTTATTTGTTTGCAAAAGACCATTAATATATTTAACTTCCTTTTTATTACTAAGTACAAATGTAACTACTTTTGCATTTGGATCTTGTCTTACAGATGTAATAGTGCAGTTTTTGTAAAGTGTTTTAATAGAATCATATGCTTCACTGACTTGTTCATCAGTCATTCCGCCTTTATTCGCTAATCCTCTAAATTTAGCAATGTCTTCAACCAATTTGCCATCTTTATATTTAATATTAAATTCGACCCCATCTTTATTTGCTATAACAAGAGTTGCAACTTTGGCATTAGGATCCCTTCTTACATTTATTATTTCATAGCCGCTAAAATTGTCTTTAATATATTTTTGAGCGGATTCAAACTGTTTTTTACTCATACCACCTTCAAGAGCACGATTCTTAAATTCATCCTCGTTCGTCTTTGAATTATTTTTTGCTTCTTTTTCACTTTCTGTTTCAAAGTCTATTCTCAAAAGCTCATTATCACCGATCATTATAGTAGCTATACCGGCGTTAGGGTCATACAGTATTTTTGTAATACCTAAATTTATCAATGTCTTGTCAGTAGGCTTACCTTCATTATCACACTTGGCACGAGCTGATGCCAAATCATCCAATGTTAATTTATTTCCTGCGTCATTAGTGCTCATTGCTGCAATTGCAGTAAATACCGAATATTTTTTTGAATTCATAGTTACAGCACTGTCTTTGGACGGAGAGCCCCCCTTACAATACTCAAATTTACCATTTTGAACAGTTAGCTTCATATCACCGCGCCTGGATTGATTTCTATTATTTGGATCATAATTTGTTATAGTGCAGTCTTCAATATCAATTTCTGTTGATTTTTGTTTGTTTTTATCATTGTTATTGTAGTGATTATTAAAAGTTATTTTCATAATAAAACCTATCTTTTAAAAAGTACTTACTTATATATTAACGGCATAAATTTTTATAACTTTAATTTTAATACTAAATAATACAGCATATGTTACAAAATTTTACAAAATACCGTATGTAAGGCATAAATTATAGTATAATTTAGTTATAGAAGGAGCGATATTTAATGAAACTTACAGTACTCGGACCGGGCTGTTGGGGATTGACGTTAGCT
>CADCOS010000138.1 GCA_902803165.1 uncultured bacterium
GTAAAACCGGGTAAAGGTGCTGCATTTGTAAGAACAAAACTTAAAAATGTTGAATCCGGTAACGTAATAGAAAAAACTTTCAGAGCAGGTGAAAAAGTTGCAAAAGCAATGTTGAACCGTAAAGAAATGCAATATCTTTACAAAGAAGGTAAAGAATTTGTCATGATGGATATGGAAACATACGAACAATTACAGTTAACTGAAGATCAAGTAGGTGACGGTGTAAAATACCTTAAAGAAAATATGGTTGTACAAGTTCTTACACACGATGCAAGAATTATCGGTGTTGATATTCCTGCCCATGTTGAGCTTGAAGTTATTGATACACCGCCTGCTGAAAAAGGTAACACTGCTCAAGGCGGTACAAAACCTGCGACTCTTGAAACAGGTGCGGTTGTTAATGTTCCGTTCTTTGTTTCAAACGGTGATATTATTCGTGTTGATACCAGATCAAACGAGTATTTAGACAGAGTATAATTAATATCTGGATCACTTGATAACTTAGTCACTTGATCATGGAGGAAGACAATGAAACTCGATACAGATTATATAGAAAAATTAGCCAAAATTATAAATGACAACGGTTTAACCGAAATTTCGCTTGAAGACGGTGAACAAGCAATTACAATCAGAAAAGATGTTCCGGAAGTTGTTACGGTAGCATCTCCTACTGTTGCTGCCGCTCCTGCCGCACCTGTTAAAGTTGAGCAGCTTTCCGGTGAAGAAGAACCGGCAAAACCTGCCCCGAAAGGAAAAGCCGTAACTTCACCTATGGTGGGAACTTTTTATGCTTCTCCTTCACCTGAATCAGAACCTTTTGTAGAAATAGGCTCTGAAGTAAAAGAAGGAGACGTTGTTTGTATAATTGAAGCAATGAAGTTGATGAATGAAATTAAAACCGAACATTCGGGTAAAATAACTCAAATTTGCGTTAAAAACGGAGATCCGATTGAATACGGTCAAGTTTTGATGTACGTTGAGTAAATTGAAAATGTAAAGTGGAAAATTGAAAATTACGCTAATATGTCAAACTGATAGGTAAGATTAAAAAGCAAATGATTTTCAGCTTTCCATTTTCAGTTTTCTGTTTATATGTCATTTAAAGTATACAAGGGATAATTTTAATAATGTTTAAAAAAGTATTAATAGCAAACAGAGGGGAGATTGCAGTCAGAGTTATCAGAGCATGCAGGGAACTCGGAATTCCTACAGTAGCTGTATATTCTGAAGCTGATGCAAATTCACTCCACGTAAGACTGGCAACCGATGCATTTTGTATAGGACCTGCACCGAGTATTGACAGTTATTTAAATATACCGGCAATAGTTTCGACAGCATTAGCATCAGGTTGTGATGCAATTCATCCGGGGTATGGTTTTTTATCGGAACGTGCCGAATTCGCAGAAATTTGTGCAATGCATGACATCAAATTTATCGGCCCGTCAGCAGAATCAATGCGAAAAATGGGCGATAAAGCTACCGCCCGCAAGACTATGATTGAAAATAATGTTCCTGTTACGCCGGGAACTGGTATAGTTAAAACTCCTAAAGAAGTTAAAGAGTTTGCTCATAAAGTCGGTTATCCGATAATTTTAAAAGCGACGGCAGGCGGCGGCGGAAAAGGGATGAGGATAGTTCGTGAAGACAGTGAACTTGAGACAAATATGACACTTTGCATGCAAGAAGCTGAAAAATTCTTTGGTAATCCTAATGTTTATGCGGAAAAATATCTTGAAAATCCGAGACATATCGAAGTTCAAATAATAGCGGACTCATACGGTAATGTTATACATTTAGGTGAAAGAGATTGTTCTATTCAAAGAAGACACCAAAAATTACTTGAAGAAGCTCCTTCTCCAGCAATAAATGAAGAAACGAGAAAACAAATGGGGGAAGCTGCCGTAAGAGCAGCTAAGGCAATAGGTTACGAAGGCGTAGGAACTTGTGAGTTTTTGCTTGACCATGACGGGAAATGGTATTTTATGGAGATGAATACACGTGTTCAAGTTGAACACTGTGTTACGGAAATGATTTCTCAAATTGATATTGTAAGAGAACAAATCCTTGTTGCATCAGGAGAAAAATTGAGCCACACTCAAGATGAAGTTCTTTTAAGAGGTCACGCAATCGAATGCAGAATTAATGCTGAAGATCCGGATAATGAATTTATGCCGTGTCCGGGTAAAATTGACGGGTATATTGCACCGGGCGGATTCGGAATAAGAGTTGATTCTCATGTTTATCCGGGATACTCTATTCCGCCTTATTATGACTCAATGATAGGCAAGCTTATTTGCTGGGGTGAAAACAGAAAGCAAGCAAGACGCAGAATGTATCAAGCTTTGAAAGAATACGTTATTATGGGAATTAAAACCACAATTCCTTTCCATCAGCAAATTATTGAAGATGAAGTATTTAAGAGCGGTGAATTTAATACAGGGTTTATAGAAGATTTTTATAAGCGGCAAGAAAATAAGGACTGATTATGAAAAAGATTTTTGCGTTTATTTTACTGGGATTACCATTAGCGGTTTTTGCGGAACAGGATTTTGGCGTTAATATTCCTGAATGGAAAGATTTTGCACCAAAAGCTTATGCAGATGTTCAAGCGCCAAGAGGCTTGAGCAAATGGAACCCTAATGTTGTTTATTGGTTTGAACGCAGGGCTGAATTTCAGGATACTCTCGATGCATGCCGTTCTCTTGAAGCAAGCGATGAAAGATTCAGCTGCTATGAAAAATTAAAAGTCGAACAATATAAATTAAATAATGATTATAATGCAAGATTAGAAGCACAGATAAAAGGAACAACTTCCATTCCCGGCATGGAAAGCCGTACTGATAACATGATTCCGATAAACGGCGATATAATTAATAATACTATGCGTTGGATGCCGAGTGAATTCAGATAAATATCAATTTAAATAAATTCTTCAAAATTTTGTTTAGATTCTGTAAGAGAATCATTCTTAAATTTGATATCTTCTTTTACTAAATCGGTTAAATTGGTATCGGCAGAGTTTGTATCGTCTGCATCATTATTTGTTCTCGGTCTTATGTTTGTCGGAACGTCTTCGTTTCTGTCAACTGAAGAACTGTTTCTGCTGCTTGAACTTCTTGTTGGAGCATTGTCGCTTCCGCTTGCAGAACTTCTTGTCCTTGTCGGAGAGCTGCCGCTTCTGCCTGTAGAACTGCCCGTTCTTGTTCTTCCGGTACTGTTGCCTGTTCTTGTTCCGGAACCAGTTCCCGAACCGCCCCTGCTTCTTCTTGGCGAATTATTGTTAGAACTTGATGTTGTATGTGTCATGTATAGTTCTTTAAATCTATCAGCTATATCGCTTTCATTATATGTTACAGTATATTTTTTATTTGAATAATTAATACTTAAACCTGATATATAGTGTGAAGACCCTTCTCTTGCTCCATCTATAAAGGATGTGTAGTCATTTACCAATTGTGTATAAGCACTATCTACTTTGTCAGCATCTAAGCCTAAATTCTTTAATTGTAATTTAAGTTGAGATAGCAAAGCTATTACTACCCAGGTTTTTGCCAGAGATTTTGCATCTGATAAACTATTTTTTTCTGATTCTTGCGATCTGGTTCTGCCTTTTTTCCAAGTATTCAGTACCTGTAAATCATGCACATCGTCATTGCCTTGCGAATACCAATCTGTTCTGAAATAATTCAGTATATAATTTTTCATATCGTTTTTCTTTATTGTCAGCCCGTTGCCTTCATATATTGCATTACTGATTCTGTATCCGTATAATTCAGTTAAAAAAGCTACGGCTGTATCAAGTTTTGCTGCGTTATAACCTTGAGCCAGCAACTCGCTTTTTATATCAGCTAAAGTATCTGCCACGTATTTTTGTGCAAGTCTGCTGCGTCCTTGCAATTGAGCGTTAGTAAAAGTGCTCTCTGCTTGTTCAGTTTCATCAGGTTCGGCTGTGTTACCCGTGCCGTTTGCTGCAGCATTGCCTGTAGCAGCACTTACAATTGTATTAACAATAGTATTATAATTTGACCTTATATGATTCATCATAGATTTAAGCTGTCCGAAAAGATCGCTTAAATCAACCTGTTCAGGTTCATTAGGCGATGGCGGATTTATAGGTTCATCCGTAACGGGTACTTTGAGAGGAATATCCGGTTCATCTATCAGTGTAATATCGTAAAAAGAATCGTTAAATTCTAATGAATCTACAAATTTATCGTTAAAACCGTTCAATTTTACATTTGAAAAATCAAATTTAGGAGTAACTCCTGCTTTTTCAGATGTTTCTTTAAATTTCTCAGCCGCTTTTGCTGTGTCAGCAAAAAGATTTTTCATATCTTTTGGTGCGTCAAAGTTAAAATCCGGCATTTGTATACTCCTTTTCCTTTTCCTTAACATGATTTACGGCATTTTTAGCCAAAACTTTAACGTTTTAAGGAGTTTCTTTACAAAAATTTACAATTTTAATTTGCGGTTAATTCTCAATTCTAAAAAACTGCCGTGTCAATTTTATGCTCTTGTTACCGACAATAGAATTTCTTGAGGCACGTATGTATTTTTAACGCCGGAATCCGTATTTGCAATAAAGAATTCGGCAGTTTCACCATGGCTTATGCCGAGATTGTCAAACGGAAGGGCAACATCTATAACATCTTTATAAACTATGTTTACCTTATCCGGATTAGCTAAAGTCCACATATTTGAATGAAGACATGTTGAAAGTCTCGGAGGATACAAAGTATCCCTAATTAATGTCAGCGTCAATTCATTTTCAAATTTTTCGGTCAAAATAGGGTACGGGTTATCAGTTTTGCTGATTAATCTTATGTACGCTCTGGTACTTGCTTTAGTTGCATTTCTGACGTAGATATAGAATTGGTTAATCCTGTCTATAAAATTTATTTCTGCCGCATTTTTACTTACATGAAGCCTAAAATAAATATTTTTATCATCACAGCCAAAATTAATTTTATCAATATTTTTGTTTTCCCTGTGGACAGGGCCGTCAAGAAGACTTATTAAACCTGAATTATACCAATCATCATCACTTGCGGATAAGCCGTCCATTCTTGGTGAAATAGTCCTCTGCGGACGTTTGAACGGCAATTCTATACTTTTTATAAGAGATTCATCCAAATACTCAGGAACTTCCTGTCCGAGGACAAGATAAACATTTTTAAGGTGTTCTCTAAACATATAATCAAATACGAAATCCTGTCCCGAATTATTAGGTTCTCCGTACCACCAAAACCAATCGCTGCCTTGAGCAATCATAAGTTCGGAACGGGAAACTTCAATTTTTTCACTGTTAGGATGCTCGGATTCATATTTATCAAGCATATCTTTTGCTTGTTTTACATAAGCCCATGCAATATTTTTTGTTTGATCACCTATCCAGTATTTAAAAGTTTTATCAATGCCGGAACCCGAATATATTTTAGACAATTGTTTTTTATGTTCATCATGTTTTATATAGTCCGATACAAGGACAGTTTCTAACGTATCGTCATTTTCGATTTCAGAATAAATATTTTCAAGAAAGTCATTACCGTCATTTTCATAATTTTCCCAACAATTTTCTCCGTCCAATGCAATTGTAAGCAGGTGTGAACTGTCAGGAGAAACAAGGAGTTTACTTTGTATAATTTTTATTTTGTCATACAAATCATTTGCAGCCATTTTAGGGTTTATTCCGCCATATTCAAAGTTAATAAGGTTTGGAATTGAACGATCTCTGAAAATAATATTAATATTGGAATATTTTGTCTGATATTCGTAAACTTTTAAAAGATGATACGGATCGTTGAGATTTCCTTTAAAATCCCTTATAAAATCGTAGTTTAGAGAACTCGAAAGTATTCCTTCATCAGAAATGGTCCATTCAATACCTTCTTTTGAAAGTATGTTCAGTGTTTTGGAATCAAGGCATAATTCAGGCGGCCAAAAACCTTTTGGTCTCACACCAAATATTTCTTCTAATCTGTCAAGAGATTTTTTAACCTGCAAAACGGCATAATCTTTCATACCCAGAGTTAGCGGCAAACCTTCCGTTGTCGGAACATTCTTTAAGGTATTTTTCATGTCAATCAGAATAGGAAGTATCGCATGATGATATGCACTTGCCGTTAGTTCTATTCTGCCTTCTTCTATAAATTTTTTATACGTAGGTATAATTTCACTTATAATTTTTCTTTGGTAATCAATAATCTCTATTCTGTCTTCAAGAGTATAATTATACTGTTTTTCCCACAATTCCTGAAGTCTCGGATATCGTTTGTCATGAATAGGATCAATCCAAACGAGGTTGAATAGTGCCATTAAATCTGATATTTCCTGATTCGTAAATTCATCAGGATTACAAATATCATTTGCAAAACGTTTTTGAAACAGGTCGCTATAATTTTTACTCCTGTATAACATAGTTTCAAATTTTGGACTAAAGAAATTGTTTAAAATAAAAGTCTTTTCTTCATGTGACATTTTTTCGACATCGGTAACGGTAAGTTCCGAGTGAATGTCGTGCGCACCGTTTGCATAATCGATAATTGTATCAATTAAAGCGGGAACGACATCAAGATTCAGCTTTAATTTTGGGAAACGTTCCAAAAATAAAACCATATCCAAATAGTCTTTAACGGCATGTAAACGAGACCAAGGCATTAAGTATGTGCCTTCAATTTCATAGACCGGCTGATGCATGTGCCAATATATTGCAAGTGATAACTTTTTCACACCTTACTCCGCTTTTACACACAGTATACAAAATTCGATTTGATTCTGCAAGTGTTATTTCATACACTTTTTTCAAAACTTTATATTTAAACTAAATACCTGCTCAATATATTGCGCCATCTTGTCTCCCAATCTTTTTTTGAGAATGCGTTTGCAACAGATACTGCATTTTGGGATAAATATTTTCTCAAACTTTCATTTTCTATCACTTCTGTTAACGCATTATATAATGACTCTTCGTCCGGATTAATTAATTTACCGTTGTAGTTATTGATTATTAAATTCGGCAAACCGCCGACATTTGTTGCAATAACGGTATTACCGCACGCCATGGCTTCCAAACAGGATAAGGACGTACCCTCGGAATACAAAGTCGGAATTACGGAAATGTCCGTATTTTGATAAACTTCATACATTTTATCCTGTTCAACAACTCTATGACTGACATTTTTAGGATATTTTGAAATCAATTCGGAAATTTTTTCTTCAACATCTTTGGTATGTATAAATCCGACAAATTCGATTTCTATATTACTGAATTTTTGTATTAACTTTGGCACGACATCTGCAAACAGCCAAACTCCGCGTTCTTCCGAACACCTGCGGGGAAAAGTAATTTTTATATTGCCTCTGTTTTTATTTATTGGTACGTATTTATTTGTATCAACATAATTCGGGACATATTCAAATTTATTTTTTTTCATAGCCAAATGATGTGAAAAAGTAGAACGAAACCAGCTAATTGTCGATGTGTCAACAGATACCATGGTGTCAAATGTTTCTGTTATTGACTTCAAATCATTTATATCGGCATTTGCCCTCGGAATATCCCATGTAATACCATGAGAAATAATCAGATTGTTTTTGTATTTTATATTCTTTTTCCATTTTATTATGCCTGAATAAATTGCAAGGTCAGGTTCATTTAAATTATTTATTATTTCATAATAATTTTTTCCGAGAGCGTTAACTCCTGCTATGGTAAGATTATTCATTTTTCTTACCCAAGTTTTATCAAGTTTTCTGTCACCTGATTGCAGAAGAATCGGAGTATATCCCATGTTTTTAATAATATCTGCAAGATCGAGCATATATCTTTCACCGCCGCCCGAGAAAAATTTTTCACCTCTTTTATCAAAAAACGAAAATTGAAAAAGATACACAACTTTTGAAGGTGCGATTTCCGATATTATATTATTCAGTTGATGTATAACATTTTTATTTAATTTTCCGTAAAATTTCTCAAATTTTAAAAAATCATTCGGGAACAATTTAATTTTCGGATAAAGATGTTTCATATTTGATGATACTTCCTGATAGAGCCTGATATTTTTATTTTTAATTGCAAAAATCATATAATCAGGATTTAAATTATTTATTTTATCCGGCGTATAAATCTTATAACCGCAGATTTTTTGACCGCTTCTTGTTTCGTTTTTATCAATTATACCTGCAATTGCAGAAGATTCTATATTATATTTTTTCAAAAATTCTTCCAAAAATAAACTTGCGCCGTAAAATACAATTTTCTTATTAAAAACTTTTGCCCAAAATATTCTTGAGCGCCATTTTTTGTAAATTGCCTCAACTATTTTTTCATCTTCCGTTTTGGTCATCTTAAAATCCTTATAATGCTTCGATTTCTGTATTTTTTATACCGTATGAAATAAGTTTTTGACTTATTTCCTGCACCCGTTTTTGCTTATCATTAATTACCGTAACTATAATCTTGTCAGGGTTTACAGATTTTATATCATCGGGAGAAAATATCTCATATTTGCCTATATGCTCCCCTTTTCTTGAAGGATTGATATCAATAATGCCGAGTATATTTTCAAATTCAACAAAATATTTTTCTATAAATTCTTCTATAAACAAACTTGCTCCCCAAAAAACGATTCTATCATTTTTATCAGAATTTATTAATTTTTCCGTAAGCTGCATTTCTTCTTTATTTACCCACAGTTTACCGATTTTATCGGCATTATAAAATTCAACCGTAACATTTTTCGGAAGATTTTCGGTAATAATATTTTTATCTTCGTTTTTTATATCCTCACTTATCAGGGTTAAATCATAGCTGCAATTTTTAGATTTAGCGAAATTAGATAAAATGTTCAAAAATTCATTTACAAAAACTCTGTTGAAGCAATATGTATATTGAATAATTGTATTATTACTCATGTCCTCAGGACTCAATTCCAACTCCCAATCTTGTTTTTCAGGATAGAGGTTTTCCAAAAATCCTTTTAATTTATTTCTGTAATTTTGGCTTACTTGTTCGCCGTCATTTATACACAACAGCTTTGGTTTTTTATCATCTATTGTTTTCTGCATCGATTCAGGCTTACTTACCGCTAAATACAGATTTTCGACTTTTTCGGATTTAATCTGTTCCGTTACGGGGATGTTTAAAGACAGTTTGCAGTTTTTATTTTCAAGCATATAAATATCAACTATCGGGTGTTGAATTGAATTTTCCGCGCGGAACCTCTTTTTTGTTGTTTGGTCAAATTCTTTTGAAAAAACATTTTTACATTCCAAAAAATAGCTTTTTCTGTATGCTTCTATACAATGAAACGGCTCAAGCTTTGCATAATCTCTTTTTGTTTGAAATTTGCTTTTAAAAGTATTGACAGAATACAAATAAGACTGCTTGTACAAAGATTTTTCCACAGAACTTTGTTCCCAATATTGCGGTCTTAGTTTAACAATCGGGTTGTTGTTTTCATCAAAAAAATCACTTGGTTTTACGGGGGAGGCAAAAAATTTGTCGTCACATGAAAGCAAAAAATATTCCGAAAGTTCGTCTATATTAGCGATGCAAGTTTCTATTGCTTCGCTGTTAAATGTCGGAAGTGAATCTTTGGGTATAATTTCCGAATGGTTTACAATTCTGATTTTCGGATGATTAGGATTTAACCACTTCGGAACCTGACCGTTTGTGATAATAAAAATTTTGTTAATCCAAGGAGCATACATTTCAGCCGAACGCAGAGAATATCTAAGCTCTTGATTATCGGTATACCTGCAATTGTTTAGTTTCAGCTCGCTTGCAAGACCGCACTTTTTTGCCCAAACCGCCCTTGTTTCTTGCCAATTTTTGTCATTTCCGTTAACCCATAAATATACTAAATCTACTTTAATATCCTTCATTTCAGATTCAAACTTCCTCAAGATTATTTTTAATGTATTTCTTTTTCAAAAATATTCGGCATTAATTCTATATCCGGATATTTTTCCGAAAACTCCTTTTTTAACTCCGGATAAACGGATTCATAATTAGACCAAACTGACATTACAACGCCGTCAGGCTTTATTGTTTTTAAACTTTCAGGCGGGAATATTTTGTAATTCCCGCAAGTTTTTCCCCATGAAGAAACATTTTTATCAACAATTCCTATTATATTAGAATTTTTATTTTTTTCTTTAGCCAAAAGTTTTTGCAGGAAAAAACTTGCTCCCCAAAACATTATTTTTTTATCACCGATAAAATCTTTTATATAATCCAATGTTATATAATCTTTTCTCAAAGCCGATTCATATAAAACCCATTCATCAGGCATAAGTGATTTAAATTCGGTTAAAAAGCTGTTGTACTCGGAATCACTGCATTGTGCGATTTCCCAGCGAATGTGATTCTTAAACGCTTTAATAAATGTTGTCTGAAGCTCGTCATATAAACCGGCATTTTGCAAAAATTTCTTTAGAGCAATACAGGAATGAACAATATCAATAGCATATTTAGAGCGATAATCTGCCATGCTTTGAGGACGATTGTACCTATAATTTATAAGTTCCTTATCACAAACTGTTATTCTGTCGGCACAAGCTATACTTTCATATACAAATGCCACATCTTCACAAATTCTGAGCGGCGGAAATTCTATTCCGTTATTTTCTAACAAAGATTTTCTGTACAATTTATTCCAAGGGACGGGAGTAAGGAGTTCAAAAAAATCTTCCTTAAAATCATGCCGGTTAAAACTTTTTTCAAGCGGTGTTTTATCCAATCGAACAGGAGAATTCGGATTCCTGCTTTCGGTAATATTTCCTTCGTTATCAACTTTTCTGTACGAGCATACAACTAAATCAGCATTATGTTTTTCTGCTCTGATATATAATTCTTCAATTAAAACAGGTTCAAAATAATCATCCGAATCCAAAAATAATATGTAATCCGATTTTGCCGACTTTATCCCCAAATTTCTTGCTGTGCCTGCGCCTTGATGAGAACCTTTTATTATTTTGAATCTTGAATCTTTATTGCGATATTCTTCCAAAATTTTTAAAGAATTGTCATCAGAACCGTCATCAACGCAAATAATTTCAATATCGGAAAAAGTTTGGTTAACTACGCTATCCAAACACTCTCTCAAATATTTTTCTACGTTATACACAGGTATAATTACGCTTACTCTCGACACGATAACCTAAATACTCAACTCCCGCTTGTTTACTGCAAAATTATATCATATTTATAAATACGTTACAATAAAATCAATTATTTAGTTTTTGATATATAATAACTTTACTATGACAAATCTTTCGATAAAAGAAAAAGATATTCAAAAAAATATAAGAAAAACAGAAAACACATGCGCTCACGCTCTTGTTGAAGCGCTTCAGGAGTATGGGGTTGATAATATTTTCGGGTATCCGGGGGCGGCAGTTTTAAGTGTTTATAACGAACTTTCCGTTTCAAAAAGTATTCGCCACATCCTTGTAAGACATGAACAAGCCGCTGTACACGCCGCAGAAGGTTACGCAAGAGTGAGCGGTAAAACAGGGGTGGTTTTGGTAACTTCAGGTCCCGGATTTACAAATACAATAACAGGTATTGCAAATGCCTATGCCGATTCTACCCCGCTTGTTGTTCTTGTCGGCGATGTTCCTTTAAGTAACAACAAAGGTAAAATTTTCCAAAAAGTTGACATTCAATCAATTACAAAAAATTGTGCTAAAAAAACATTTGTACTGACACACAAAGATGATATAAAACAAATTATAAGAGAAGCTTTTGAAGTTGCCGATTCTAACGGGAAAGGCCCTGTTGTTGTTGCTTTGCCGAGGAATATTTTAGAGAGCAAATATACTCAAAAAGTAACAAAAGACCTTCATATCAAGAAAAAACTTCCGTTAAAAGATTCTGATTTGGATAAAGTAATTAAACTTATGTCAAATGCTAAATCTCCTCTTATTTTAATCGGGGGCGGGGCATCAAGTGCGGCTCTAAACATAAAAAAATTAGTTTCAAAGGCAAAAATACCCGTAATTTCCACTCTTATGGGAATCGGAATTTATCCTTCAAAAGATAAAAACTATCTCGGTATGATTGGGATTAACGGTTCATATCTTGCAAATGCCGCGTTGAATAATTCTGATTTTATTCTTGCGCTCGGCGTCAGTTTTTCTGACCGTTCCACTTGCAAAAAAATTGATTTCGGTAAATCCGCAAAAATTGTCAGCGTTAATTTAAAACAAATTTGCAGAGATTTTGAACTTGAAATAACTTCAAATGTAAATCTATTTTTGGAAGGGCTTCTTTACAAACTTAATACGCTTCCTTCATATAATGACTGGCACAGCAAAATAAGACTTATAAGAGAAGATGACACAAAAACGGAAGATAAAATTTCAAACTCGCTTCATTCATCATCTGTCTTACAAACAATTTATGAAATTACAAAAGATTATGAGCCTGTAGTTGTTACCGATGTCGGACAGCACCAAATGGTTACGGCGCAGTTTTTCAATTTTAACAAACCGAATAAATTTATAACTTCAGGCGGATTAGGAACTATGGGATTCGGACTTCCCGCTTCTATCGGAGTGCAGCTTGCAAGACCTTCCGCTCTTGTTTTAAATATTACGGGTGACGGTTCTTTTCAAATGAATTTGCAAGAACTTGCAACATGCAGGGAACACAATATACCCGTAAAAATTATAATCCTTAATAACGGATATTTGGGCATGGTTCGCCAAATGCAGGAGAAAATTTATAACAACTTATACCAAGTGGAAATGATAAATCCTGACTTTACAAAGATTGCGGAAGCCTATGATCTTTTTGCGGTAAGAGTTACACAAAAAGATGAACTTGTACCTGCAATGAAAAAAGCTCTTGCTCATGACGGTACTGCTATTATTGATATTTCAATTGATTCGGACGAGGAAGTTTAATTTAATCCATAGGCTTTATTAAGTAGTCTTGTTTTTCGGGAATATTTTTATTGGTAAAGCCGGTTCTTACAATGTTTTTCCCGAATTTGGATTCCAATTTATCAAGACTTTTGGCAAGTTCTTCGTTCTTAACTCGGCGGGGATTTTCTTCAAACAGAGTAAGCTGCTCGGTTGAGCACGGGTTAAAATTTTCCAAAACTATTCCGACGCTTCTGTATACAACTTTGGGGTTAAACATTTCCTGCAAAATAGGAAAAGCAGAGTTTGAAATTTCAAACTCAAAATTGGTCGGCTGCTTTAAATCAATTTTTTCATAAGACACTTTAAAGTCTTTGGTTCTGAGCATTACACCGATTGTTCCGCATTTACAGTTTATTCTTCTCAATTTTCTGCATGTTGCATGTATATGTATCATAAGCTCGTTTTTTATATAGTTTAAATCCGAAGAAAATTCCTCAAACGCTCTTGAATTACTGATTGATTTCGGTAACGCCCTTTCGTTTGAAACTTTGTTTATCAAATTTCCCATAAGCTCGTACTTCAACTCAAGACCGAGTTTCCCGAATCTGCTTTTTAGCCAAACATCATTTT
The DNA here is from genome assembly GCA_902803165.1 of uncultured bacterium. Classification (GTDB taxonomy): domain Bacteria; phylum Cyanobacteriota; class Vampirovibrionia; order Gastranaerophilales; family Gastranaerophilaceae; genus CAG-196. Next base: position 13,504 of record CADCOS010000138.1, read on the forward strand.
TATTAATGTAATCATACGCAGATCTTATTCCGTGGCCTCTTAACTTCGGTGCGAGCCGCCTCCCTACACCCCAAACTTCACCGATTTCGGTTTGTTTTAAAAGTTTCGGAATTCCGCATTTACCCGCAATACAAATATGCGTTTGAGTGGTTTTTGCCTTATCGGAAGCCAATTTTGCCAGCGCCTTGGTTCTGCTCAGTCCTATTGATACAGGTATCCCCGCTTTTTCCCAAACTTCGTCTTTAATATATCGGGCAAGTTTGTAATAATTCATTTTATAAAGCTTTGCAAGTCCCGTTAAATCCACAAATGCTTCATCAATTGAATAAACTTCAACTGTAGGGCTCAAGTTTTTTAATACAGCCATAACTTCGGAAGAAATTTCGCCGTAATTAGCGTGATTTGCACTTATATAAATACATTTCGGGAAATCACGTTTTGCCATAAAAAGCGGCTGTCCCATCGGAATACCCATTTCTTTAGCTTCTTTAGAACGTGCTATTACACACCCTCTTTCTCCCGAGGTTACACAAACCGCTTTGTTATTTAAATCGGGATTAAGTCTGCGTTCACACGAAACAAAAAAGCTGTCACAGTCAACTAAAGCGATGTATTTTTGCTCCTGCATAAGTCCTCTGTTTTTCCAATGATGCTGTATGTCTATCATATAACAAATTTCCTTTGCGGCAACATATTGGCGCATATAATAAAAATAATCAAACTTATAACTGGATATTTTGTAGTATAATTAATTTTGTACACATTTTTAAGGAAATTATTATGCTAAAAGGAAATGAAATACGACAATTATTTTTAGATTATTTTAAAGAAAAAAGAGAACATACAATAGTTGAAAGTTCAAGTTTGGTGCCGGATAACCCTACGGTACTCTTAACAACAGCCGGCATGTTGCAATTCTTGCCTATGTTTTTGGGTATTGTAAAACCGCCTTATAATCCGCCGAGAGCGGCGTCATGTCAGAAATGCGCTCGTGCGGGCGGAAAGGATTCCGATATTGAAAATGTCGGAAGAACTCCGCGTCACCATACCTTCTTTGAAATGCTGGGTAATTTTTCTTTTGGTGATTACTATAAAAAAGAAGTTATTCCTTGGGCTTGGGAATTTGTAACAGAAGTTCTAAAGCTAGAAAAAGACAGACTTTGGATAACTATTTATGAAACTGATGATGAAGCTTATGATATTTGGAGAAGTATCGGAGTTCCTGCGGAAAGAATTAAAAGAAAAGGGAAAAAAGATAACTTTTGGGGACCTCCGGGAGCATCAGGTTCTTGCGGTCCTTGCTCCGAAATTCATTACGACTTGGGTGAAGAATATTCTTGCGGTCATCCGAACTGCGGGATTGATACTTGCGAATGTGACCGCTGGGTTGAAATTTGGAACCTTGTATTTACCGAACTTTATCAGGATGAAGAAGGCAATCAGTCTCCTCTTGAAAAGAAAAATGTTGATACAGGCATGGGTTTGGAACGTATTACAATGGTTTGTCAAGGTGTAGGTTCAACTTTTGAAACCGACCTTTTAAGACCTATTTTGGACAAAGTTTCCGAAATGAGCGGTGTTCCTTACAAAAAATCCGAAAAAACCGATATTTCGCTCAGAATTATTACCGACCACGCAAGATGCGTTACTTTCTTGATTTCTGATGGTGTAATTCCTGGTAACGAAGGCAGAAGTTATGTTCTCAGAATGATTCTTCGCCGTGCTTTACGACATGGCAAGATTCTCGGTATGGATTTACCTTTCTTATACAAGCTTGTTGATGTAGTAGTTGAAAACTACGGCGGAGCTTATCCTGAACTTATTAAAAACAAAGACAAGGTTAAAGACGTTATAAGAAAAGAAGAAGAACGTTTCGGAAAAACTTTGGACAGAGGATATAAACTTCTTGAAGAATTTATTAATGAAAAGAAAGATATAGACGGAGAAAACGCTTTCAGGCTGTATGATACTTTCGGTTTTCCGTTTGAACTTACCCGTGAAATAGCGGAGGAGAACGGTTTGAAAGTGGACGAAGAAGGCTATAAAAAAGCAATGCAGGAACAAAAAGACAGAGCAAAAGCTGCCACTGCAAAGATTTCCGTAACAGGTGATATGAAATATGCCAAAGTTGAAGAACAAGTCGGTTCAACGGAATTTTTGGGTTACGAAGAAAATGAATCCGACTCTAAAGTTCTTGCATTAATAGAAGGTGAAGGTTATATAGATGTAGTTCTTGATAAAACTCCTTTCTACGCAGAATGCGGCGGTCAAATAGGTGACAGCGGTTATCTGACAAACGATACGTTGAAAGCTGAAGTTTTAACTACGTTCAAAGTTAATCACTTATTTGTTCACAGATGTCAGGTAGTTAACGGTGAAATTAATATTGGTGATTCCGTTCACGCAGCAATTGATTTGGATAAAAGGGAAGAAATAAGAGTTCATCACACATCTGCACACTTACTTCAGGCGGCATTAATTAAAGTGGTCGGAGACGAGGTTAAACAGGCAGGTTCACAGGTTGAAGAAAACCGTATGAGATTCGACTTTACGTTCTCTCGTGCAATGACACCGCAAGAAGTCCAAAAAACAGAAGATATTATAAACGAATGGATTTATGAAAAACTTCCTGTACATACAGACATTATGGATATTGAACAGGCAAAATTGACAGGTGCGACAGCTTTATTCGGTGAAAAATACGAAGATGTTGTTCGTGTTGTTTCAATAGGAGGAAAATCTTGCGGCTGCGGAAATCCTGATTGCAAATGCGGAGAAGTTGTTTCCAAAGAATTTTGCGCAGGTACACATGCCCGCAATACAGGCGATTTGAGATTAGCCAAAATAGTTTCCGAAGGCGCTATTGCAGCAGGAACAAGAAGAATAGAAGTTGTTGTATCTAAAGCGGCTCTTGAATATTTAAACAAAAAAGCTAATGTAGTAAATACTCTTGAAAGCAAGTTCAAAGTTCATACAGAAGAAGTTTTGGAAAGAATTGATAAACTTTCCGAAGAAAACAGAGAACTTCAAAAAGAACTTACAAAGGTTAAAGAAGAAGCTGCAAGAAACAAGTTCGCATCATTCGTCTCAAAAGCTCAGGATATTGAAGGCGGAAAACTATTTATTTCCAAGGTTGATGACAGTCTTGACGGAAATTCAATGAAAACAGGTGTCGAACTTCTTTCCAACAAACTCGGAGAAAGCGTGGTCGTTCTTGCTAACGGAAAAACAGTTATTGCAAAAGTGTCTGACAGTTTTATTAAAAAAGGAATAAACGCAGGTAAAATAGTCGGAGATATAGCAAGAGCAACAGGTGCAAACGGAGGCGGCAGACCAAACTTTGCACAGGGCGGCGTTAAAGATGCTTCTAATTTAGACGAAATTCTTGCTAAAATTGAAGCTGAAATCAAAGGATAGATATAAAATAATTAAAAAGGAATCGGATTAATTATAATCCGATTCCTTTTTTTTTGTTTACAAGACTAATCTTTACGCTTTTTCAAATGTCAATTCATCATTGTTAACGTCGATAATAAGTTTATCCCCGTCAATAAATTTTTGAGCCAAGATAAGTTTTGAAAGCGGATTTTCAACCATTTGTCTGATTACACGTTTAAGAGGTCTTGCACCATAAATCGGATTAAACCCTCTTGTAGCAAGAAGTTCTTTTGCATCATCCGTAATATCAAATGTAATATTGTGTTCCGCAAGCAGTTTTCTCAAGTGTTCCATTTGAATATCAACTATTGCTGACAATTGCTGTAAAGTTAAGGCTTTGAAGAAAATAGTTTCATCAACTCTGTTTAAAAATTCAGGTTTGAAACGTTCTCTCATTATTTGGTTAACTTTTTCTTTAGTTTCATCAAAATTGCCTTGATGCAAAGAATCTTCCAAAATAATGTCACTTCCGATATTAGAAGTCATTATAATAACCGTGTTTTTAAAGTCAACCGTTCGTCCTTTAGAATCCGTCAAACGTCCGTCATCAAAAATTTGAAGCATTATATTAAATACATCAGGGTGCGCTTTTTCGATTTCATCAAAAAGTACAACAGAATACGGTTTACGTCTTACGGCTTCCGTTAATTGACCGCCTTCTTCATAACCGACGTATCCCGGAGGCGCTCCTACCAATCTTGCGACATTGTGTTTTTCCATATATTCTGACATATCAATACGAACAATCGCATCTTCATCATTGAACAAAAATTCCGCAAGAGTTTTAGCAAGTTCTGTTTTACCGACACCCGTAGGTCCTAAGAAAATAAATGTACCGATAGGACGTTTAGGATCTTTTAAGCCTGAACGCGCACGGCGGATAGCATCAGAAACAGTATCAACGGCTTCTTCTTGTCCGATTAAACGTTTGTGTAAAACATCTTCCATTCTCAACAGTTTTTGCATTTCGCTTTCAACAAGCTTGGTAACAGGAATACCCGTCCATTTGCTTACTATTTCCGCAATATCATCACCGTCAATTTCTTCTTTAAGAAGTTTGTTTTCACTTTTTTCTTGATTTTGTACAGCTTGTAAACGTTTTTCCAATTCCATTAACTTGCCGTATTTAAGCTCTGCAGCTGTTTGTAAATCTGTATTTCTTTCGGCTTCCGCTATTTTATTTTTTACCTTGTCGATTTCGTCTTTAATTCCGGCTTCGCCTGAAATTGTATTTTTTTCAGCTTCCCATTGTGCTTTTAATTTATCAATTTTACCCGATAATTCATCAATTTCGGAAGTAAGTTTATCAATTTTTGCAATACTTTCAGGAGAAGTCTCTTTCTTTAAAGCTTCTCTTTCAATCTCCAATTGTATTTTCTGACGATACATTGTATCAATCTCTTCCGGCATGGAATCTATCTCTATACGAAGCGCTGACGCAGCTTCATCAATCAAGTCTATAGCTTTATCAGGTAAAAATCTGTCTGTTATATATCTGTCTGATAAAGTCGCTGCTTGTATCAAAGCGCTGTCTAAAATTCTTATTCCGTGATGAACCTCGTATTTTTCTTTTAAACCTCTAAGAATTGAAATAGTGTCTTCAACGCTCGGCTCATCTACAAGAACGGGTTGAAAACGACGTTCTAATGCAGGATCTTTTTCAATGTACTTTCTGTATTCATTTACGGTTGTAGCACCGATGGTTCTTAATTCTCCACGTGCAAGCATCGGTTTCAAAAGGTTACCGGCATCCATTGAACCTTCTGTAGCACCTGCACCGACTACAGTGTGAAGTTCATCAATAAACATAACTATTTCACCGTTTGAATCTTGAACTTCTTTTAGCACCGCTTTCAGTCTTTCTTCAAACTCTCCTCTGAATTTTGCACCTGCAACCAATGCCCCTAAATCCAAAGAAATCAGTTTAACGTCTTTTAAGCTTTCCGGAACATCGCCCCTGATTATTCTTTGGGCAAGTCCTTCAACAATAGCCGTTTTACCTACACCCGGTTCGCCTATAAGTACAGGATTGTTTTTTGTTCTTCTGTTCAAGACTTGAATAATACGTCGAACCTCTTCATCTCTGCCTATTACAGGATCTAATTTTCCTTTTCTTGCTCTTTCTGTTAAGTCTGTTGAATATTTTTCAAGAGCTTTCATATTTTCTTCTGCATTTTTAGTATCCACTTTTTTATTACCTCTTATTTTTTTCATTGCGCTTAATACGGAATTTGTAGTTACGCCTTGTTTTTTTAGTTGTTCCTGAATAAATGAATTATCAAGTTTTGTCATACCGATTAAGATACATTCGATTCCGATAAATTCGTCTTTTAAATTTTCTGCCGCTTGAGAAGCCAATTCCAATACTGTATTGGTTTCACGAGACAAAAATACTTGTTGTGATGACGAAGGAGTTGAAATTGTCGGATAAGATTTAATCTTTGCAATAATTTCGTTGATGAAATGCTGATTAAAAAGTTTCAGTTCTTCCAAATAATCTTTTGCAATTCCTTTGTCTTCAATCATTGCAGCAATAATATGTTCAGGATATACTTCCGTATTTTTATAAAAATCTTTTTTAGCGTTTGCCGCAAAAATTATTTCTTGCGAATAATTTGTAAATTTTTCAAAATCAATCATAATCAAAACTCCGTATTCAGTCCCTTAATAGGGAATGTTTTTTTAGGGTACAAATTACCCTTAATTACATTTTAATAATTTTTTTAAAAAATCAAGTTTTTTTAATTATTATTTAATAATTTAGAAATTGTATTAATGCACCGAAATATATATTTCGGTGCATAGATTCTCTTTTCCTCTCCAACGGGAGAGGATAGAATTTCAATATTCGTAAGAATATTAGAAATTCTTGGTGAGGGTTAAATTAAATATATTCAATTTTCATAATGTGA
>CADCOS010000139.1 GCA_902803165.1 uncultured bacterium
CTTGAACTTGCACTCAATGAGCAGCTTGAACCGTTGGATGATAATATAGAAAATCTTACCCACGAATCACTTGTTATGAAAAAATAACAGTTGCACAAATTTTATCTTTTTTTATTAAAAATTGAAACATTTATCCGCATTTTGCTATTGAAAATTTAATTTGAAAAAATTAATGTATTTTAATTGTTAAGCATTTAGATAAATTGTTACAATTGGCGCAAACGTAGTAGTAGTAATAGTAGTAGTAATAGTAGTATGCGCCAATTTTTCAAAATTGTCTAAAGTTTTTTAAATTTGTGCCGATACATAAACTAACTTTCGTATAAAAATTTTAGGAGTATAAAATGGTACAAATAAGAAACACTCCTGCTATATGGGATTTACAAACAGAACTTGCTAAAACTACAAAGTCTGATGAAAAATACTTAAACAGTATTTACACAGCTGAACAGGCAGAAGAAACCGCATCAGGAGAAAATACCAACACAAAACTTGATAAAGAAACAAAAGAAAAAGTTAAAAATTATTATAAAATAATCGACAGAAAACTGGAAGAAGCCTACCAACGAGGTCTAATAAGTTCATGCCGTCCCGATAAGTTTGTACTTAATGTTATGGATGAAAGATATCAAAAATTACTGCCTAAAATTCAAGAAGAAGCACGACAAGAAGCCGGTGTAACGAAAGAACAAGTCGATGCAGATAACAATAACTGGATGAGAGCTTTTCGCAATAATATACAGGAAGTTTTAGACGGAAAACGAGCGCTTCGCGATGTTTTTCGTGTAGATATGGCTGCTGAACGTCAATCCAAAGAACCAACACAGGAACCCAACTTGCCGAGAAAGCTTCCTCGCGAATCAATACTGCCAAGAAAGGAAAACCCTTCCGACCAACAAACAGGCGAAGCTAATTCGGTTACAAGCGCAAACGAAACTTCCGCAGACAACCAGTACGGAAACAATAAGCCGTCAAGATTACCGAAAAAGCTTGATACTACATACTACCCGAACGGACAGATTGAAGCTCATACTGAATACAACGTTAACGGATATAAAAGAGTTAAAACTCAATATTATGAAAACGGGGATGTAAAAGAGAAATGTTACTATAAAGACGGTGTAACGCTCAGCTTTAAAGAAACATTCGAATCTTGCCCTGAATTGAATTTTACAAAAAATGAACGGACAGAATTTGATGATATGGGAAGACCTTCACGCTGCGAAACAACAATTAACGGAAAACTTAACAAATCAGTAGAATACAAATATGACGACAAAGGTAACGTAACAACCATAGAGACAACTTATGATGATTACGGGAATGAAAAATCCCGCATTGAAAAAATCAACGGAGTTGATATATCGGGAATTGACGGAAATATTGACGGCTTTAAGCAGGGAAGTACCGGTGATTGTTGGCTTTTGGCAGGAATCAAAGCCCTTTCTGCTACGACTTGGGGCAAAGAAGCTATTAAAAATTGCATGAAGAAAAATCCTGACGGAAGTATAACAGTGACACTTAAAGGCGCGTACGGTAAACAAAAAGAGTTTACTGTTACACAAGAAGAAATAGTTGCTGCAAGACAGAGCGGTAAACATTCAAAAGGCGATCCCGATGTTTTAGTTCTTGAACTTGCTGTTGATAAATACAGAAAAATCTATAAAGAGACAATAGACCAAGGCGGACAAATGGAAGAAGCTTTTAGACTTATAACGGGTTCTCATAATACAATTATGCATGATGATTATGAAGATAATTACAAAGGTCATTATAAAAATATGATTAATAAATACAAGCAAAACCCTGACAAGTATGCTTTTACGTTTTCACTGCCTTTTGATAAATCACTGAACAAATATTATGGCGGTTCCGGTGTATATGACAGCGAATATAGTAGTCATGCGTTTGCCGTTGTCGGATTCAGAACAGATGCTTCAGGAAAAACAATTATAAAATACGTTAACCCGTGGGATGCATCCAACGTTATGGAAATCGAAGAAGAAGAATTAATTAAATATTCTAATAGTATGCAGATGCTCGCAAAACCCTAAGTATACACTCTTAAATTTTAAAAAGCTTTAATCAGCGGTAAATTTATAATTTACCGCCGATTATTTTTCACAATTATTTATTCCTATTCTTCAACAGAAAAATCTTTGTGTCTTGAATAGAGCCAAATAATACCGACAAGAGAAACATAAAAAAGAAGTTCGGTAATTTCTTCAAAAACCATA
>CADCOS010000140.1 GCA_902803165.1 uncultured bacterium
TTATTTTTTCATAACAAGTGATTCGTGGGTAAGATTTTCTATATTATCATCCAACGGTTCAAGCTGCTCATTGAGTGCAAGTTCAAGCAAAAAATCCGCAAAGTGAACATTTTTAGGCAAAAAAGAACCATGCATATATGTTCCGAAAACATTTTTATATCTTGCGCCCTCTGTTTTGTCTTCTCCGTTATTACCGTTACCTGATAACATAAGTCCGATAGGCTTTGTTTCTCCTTCAAGGTATGTAAGCCCGCTATGATTTTCAAATCCGACCAGAGTATTTGGTTTTACCATATCGGTTTTAACGGTAACATTTCCTATAAAACGCTTTGAACCCGCAATCGTATAAGCATCCAGTAAACTTATTCCTTTTAGTTCTTCGCCCTGGTGAGGTTTATAATAATGCCCCATTAGTTGATATCCGCCGCAAATCCCTAAAAAAACAGCGCCTCTGTCTCTTTCAGCCTGCAAAAATCCTTTGTGTTTTTGAAGTTCATTGGAAACCGCTATCTGCTGCGTGTCTTGACCTCCGCCGATAAAATATATATCGTGCTCTTCAATACAATCACCAAGTTCAATATTATCAACAACAGTTTCTATATGACGCTTTTCAGTTCTGTATTTTAATGTGATTATATTTCCGATATCTCCATAGATATTCAAAAGTTTCGGATACAAGTGAGCTATTCGCAATCTTTTGGTCATACAGCCATCTCCTGAAGAACTTTCGTTGTTTTTGATGTTTTATTAGTATGAATTTTAATATAGTCGTTTAAAAGATTAAAACATACCTGACAAACTTTTTCTGTAGCTTTTTTGTCATAATCACTTTCATAATCAAAGTCAAATTGGAGCATTGCCTGCAAGAAATCACGAATTTTATTGTGCATTTTTAATTTTACGCCTAAAGTTTCATTGCATTCTTTACAAACAATTCCGCCCATTTGAGAAGAAAAATACATTTCTTCATCTAAAACCTGTTCTCTGCAGCACAAGCAGGAATCAAGTTCTACACAAAATCCCATAATTAAAAGTATTTTCATTTGAAATTTTATAGCGGCAATTAACGCATCCTTTTTAGTTTCAGCCTCAGAAACCCTGTTAAGAGCTTTGTATAAAAGTTCGTAAATCTCTTTAGAAGCTGATTCCGAGCCTTCTCCTAAATTTACTACCAGCTCCGAAATATATGAGGAAAGCATAATTTTATCAATATCTTCTCTTGTTTTTTTAAAATTATTGATAGTTTGCGCTTGAATAACCGTATCCATTGAACGACCTTTAAGAAGCTGCAAAGTGTTTGCAACCAATAAATCCATTCTCGCACCAAGCTTACTTTTTGGTTTCTTTATTCCTTTTGCAACACCTTTAATGAGTCCGTTTTCTTTTGAATACATAAGAATAATTTTGTCGGCTTCGTTTAAATTATATGATTTTAAATTTATGGCATCTGTAACGTAGTTATTCATAATAATTCTTTGTTCCTTGATAAACTCCCCTGAACAATTTTTCCAATTCATTTTCATCATTAGAAGTTTCCAAAGCTTCTTCCTGAGTAATTTTACCCTGAGAAACCAGCAATGCTAAAGAACTGTTCATTGATACCATATTATCGACATTATTTTCGGATATAAGTTCATAAATTTCTTCGGTAACTCCTTTTGAAATATAATCTTTTATTGTAGGAGTTGAAACAAGAATTTCACATACCGGAAATCTTTTATTTAAAGCCTCTGAATAAACAAGTTTTTGTGCTATTGTCGCTCTTAATGTTTCGGAAAGCTGTTTTCTTACAATACTCCTGTTTGATTCTTCAAACATATTTACAATTCTGTTAATAGTCTGGACTGCATCGTTTGTATGAAGCGTTGTTAAAACCAAATGTCCTGTTTCAGCTGCTTTTAACGCTGCTGACATTGTTTCTTTGTCACGGATTTCGCCAATAAAAATCACATCCGGATCTTGTCTGAGCGCATACTTTATACCATCAGAAAAACTTGCTGTGTCAACTCCGATCTGCCTTTGAGAAACAATACTTTTTTTACAGTTATATATATATTCAACAGGATCTTCTATTGTGATTATATGCTTTGCACTATTTTCGTTTATATTGTTTATCAATGATGCAATCGTTGTGGATTTTCCGCTTCCTGTCGGTCCCGTTACCAATATTATCCCGTTTTGGTATTGAATAATTTCATTTAACGCCTCAGGTAAAGACAATTCTTCAAGCGTAGGAATATCATACATAATATTTCTTATAACAAGCGCCGGAGTTCCCAATTGACGGTTGTAGTTTATTCTGAATCTGGAGCATCCCTTTATTTCAAACATAAAATCCAAATCAAAAGAAGTTAAAATTGAATCCTTAACTGAAATAGGAGCTATTTCCATTATGGCATTATCCATATCTTCTATTGTTAAAACTTTTGAATTTGTTTTTTTTATAAAACCGTTAATCCTTAAAAACGGTGAGTGTCCGACTTTTAGATGCTCGTCAGATGCACCTGCGGCTACAGCACTTTTAAGAAAGCTTATAATATTGAAATTTTCGCCCATATCTCCCCCAAAGAAGTATTCTGTTAAAATAATATCATTTCAACAGTTCTGTGACAATATTATAAAATTTCTAAACATTCCAATACTTATCAAGCCAGATTGTAGGTTTAACGTATCTAAGACCGCCTTTACCGTTAAAGCCTTTTCTTGCCTGTTCAGGCGTCGGACGTCCGTGGAATACAATAATTTTAGCATTTTCAGGATCATTAGGCATCTTGAAAAAGTTTAGAGGAAATGGTTGTAAGCAGCTTCTTTTGAAGCTTACACACCAAGATTTATCCCAATATTTTAGAATACCTTTTTCGTGCATCTGGTATGAAAGAAACGCCTGTTCATTTTTGTAATCGTGTCTTATTTCATTTCCGAGCTTGTAGAAGTTTTCCAAAACCTCCGGATGCGCACCGATTTTGAATCTGAATACTGAAGAATTTCCGATAATATCTTTAGGGAAATCCCAATCTTTGACAATTAAGAACTCGCCTTCTTCTTCAAAAAACGGGTTTAAGTTTTGTCTGATAACAATATCCAAATCAAGAAATAAAGCAGTACCCGTAAGATCTGCCAATTGTGAATTAAATAATGAAAGTTTTCTCCAGCCTTTATCCCCAATATTAGGATTGTCGCTGTACGGAGGTAATTCTCTGACTTCGATTCCTTCAACAAGACCTTCGGAATTATCGGTAAAACATACAAACCTGTGAGGTATTGTTAAATTTTTTTCCACCATACGATAAAGCCTGTTAACGTACTCCGCTCCAAATTTTGTACCCCATTTTATGCAAATAACATTATTTTCCATAGACTCTCCTTAAACAATTTTGATATAACAATTTAATGGCAAAAGTGCCTCTATGTCAATAATAAATTAAGTTTTTAAAGTTTGCTGATAATAATGCATAAAATTTAATATTGACCGATAGGTCTATACAAAATTACATCTTCTGATTGATGTCACAGGCATGCCGAACATGTATGCTTATATCAAGGGAGAGAGAGTATATTTATGAAAAGAGTAGTGTTGTTTTTGTGTATAGTTTTATCAGGTTTATCAGCTTATGCGGATGAAAATGTTTTGCAAACGATAGAGATAGAGCCGGTAAAAGATACATATAATATTGTTTTAGTTTCAGATAAAGCTGTTGATGTAAAGAAAACTGTTCAAGACAGCAATAAAATCAATCTTGTTTTAAAAGATATTCGTGCATCAAAAACATTGAATACTGTTTATAACAATGTTTCCAATGTGGATACCGTTATGGTAGAGCCTCAAGGAAACGGGATTAACATATTTTTCCAAGCAGAAAATGCGGAAAAAGCAACTGTAACATTTGATTCTATTGTTCCGGCAGCACCTGTAACAGCTTCCGCTAAACAAAAATTAAAACTAAACAATCCGATAGAAAGTTATGCACCTATTTACAATGAAGATATGGAAACCGCAAAGACATCAAAACTTTTTAATAAACTTAAATCAAGCACTGCGGTCGCTGAATTAAAAGATACAATGGAAGAAAACGGAACCGGTGACGGAGTAGGAAAACTTATATCTTATGGGTTAATCGGGCTTTTGGTATTTTCTGCAATGAGATTATTGAGAAGAAAAGAACCTGAAATGAAAATCGGTTTGGCACAGCAACAAACATATCCTCAAACAAATTTCGGAGGATATTCAACTGCAGCACAAAGCGATTTTATGTCATCAGTTTCTCAAAAACCGTTCACTACCGTAAATTACGGATTGAATGCATATAAAAACGAAAACAGAAATCCTTATGAAACTGCTCCGATGACATTTCATAATCCGAGATTACAGGCAATGGCACAACAGAGAGCACAGCAGCCTGTCATGCAGCAAACTGTTGCACAGCCGCAAGCTCAAGCCGCTGCAACAATGACAAAACCGGTTCAGAAAAAAATGACAACGCCTGTCAATACGGCACCTGTAAATCAATCTAATCCTAATATCGATAACTTGAAATTTTTGGAATCAATGACTGCCATATATGAAAAAAGCGGACGCCACGATTTGGCAAGAGGATTGAAAGAAAGTTTAAGCAAAAATAACATAAAATAAACAACAATCTTTTTATAAAACTATACTGTGTAAACGGCGCCCACACACACTCCGGCGCCATTTTCTTTTATTTTTCAAGGATCATACATTTAAACCTTTACTTTTGAAATAAAAAAGTTAAACTGTAGGTATGAACAAAAAAATTATTTCAGTATTAGTTTTTGTTATAGCTTTTTCGCTTTTACCGGTGCAAGCAGAAAGCTGGGATGACTTTGCCGACTTAGACAGAGCCTGGGACGGTCAAAAATCCATTACAAACAAAGAGTTTGAAGAAGTTATGGATGCTCTTCAGGCAAAAACCAAGAAAAAAGAAGCCAGACAGAGAAAAAAGAAAATAAAAAAAATCAGCGGCGGCGGAACAAGTTTGCACGACGAATTGAATCCTGATAAAACTATTACCGAACTTGAATCCTTAAAACCTACTGCTGATGATTTGCTTATAAATCTTCCCGTTCATTTGATTATTGACGGGAAAATACTTGATAAGGGTTATTATAACGTCACTGCCGAACGGGATGAGAATAAAAAAATATACTTAAACTTCTATCAGGCGCATTATTTACAAGCAAAAATCGAGGCAACGGAAACTGAAAATGATTATGGTGAAGACGAAGTAAATTTTGTTAAACTCAAAGATTACAACGATTCATTTGTAAAACTCATTTTCGGCTCAATTGACTTTAATGCTTACGCCTATATTCCTTTTAAGGAATAATTCATCATAATTTTTGTCTGTAAATTGAATTTGAACCCTGACAGGTTATAAAGAGCATATTACCGTTTACGTGCAGCCCGTATGGTTTGTCCAGTTTATCCACAAGAACCGACATAGCTCCCAGCGGGGTTATTTTTAATACATTATTTGCGCTGTAGTTAGACACATAAATATTTCCTGTGTCATCGCTTGCAAGACTTATAGGCCCTGAAATCTTATCACTTTTTACAAAAACGGTCCTTTTGTTGTCAGGCGTAATTTTTAAAATCGAATTTTCGGAAAATACCGCCACATATATATTCCCCGCTTTGTCAGAAGTTATTCCCGTCGGACTTAAAACATTTTCATACACACCTGTTTGCGTAGCTATTACGGACGGAGGATTTACCGGCTGTTGCGGAACTGTTGTATATGAACTTATACTTTCCGCAAGTTCCTGAGCTTTTTTGTAATATCCGTCAACCGGAGGAATAAGATTTATATATTTTGTTGCCGCCGTATAATCCTCTAATTTTGAAGAAAGAGCTGCAAGCTTATAAACGACTTCATAATCATTAGGATTTCTCATGTATAATTGTTTGAATACATTTAATGCTTCGGAATAATTTTTCAAATATTCAAGAACCGTTCCCAAATTATAATATGCATCTATATAATCCGGATAAGTTCTGATAGCGCTTCTGAAAGATTCTATAGCCCGTTCATACATACCGAGTTTGTAAAAATCTATCCCTTGATTGTAGTCTAATTTTGCATCAGAAGGTATTTCCGTAGCGTTAACAGAAGCCAGCAAAGAAAACATTAACACCAAAACTGATAAAAACTTTTTCATAAAAAAATTCCCGCATTAATTTCGTACTTATAATATATCACAAATTTTCGATTTAATGTATTATTAAAATATGAAACCTAAAGTTATCGCAATTGCAGGACCGACAGCAAGCGGAAAAACAAAAATGGCAATAGATTTGGCGCTAAAAATAGGCGGCGAAATCGTTTCTGCGGATTCAAGACTTGTGTATAAAGGCTTTGACATAGCGGCAGCTAAACCGACTTTAGAAGAAAGAAGAGGAATCCCGCATTATCTTATTGATATAGTTGAACCGGAATTTGATTATTCAACAGGGCTTTATTATGATGATGCAAAAAAAACAATATCTGAAATTATTGCAAGAGGTAAAACTCCCATTATCGCCGGAGGAACAGGACTCTATTTCAGAGTTCTTTTGGAAGACTATAATTTACCGAGAGTGGAATGTAATCAAGAATTGAGAAATTCTCTGGATTTAAGAGAAAAAGAAGATTTGCTCGATGAATTAAAATGTTTGGATATTGATACATTTGAACGTTTAAAAAATTCAAACAAAAGAAGGATTATAAGAGCGCTGGAAATTATTAAAACATTAAATAAACCCCTAAGTGAACTTTGCACAATAAAAACTCCCGAATTTGACGTTGAATGGAAATGTCCTGAAATGGAATCACGAGAATGGTTGTATGAAAGAATTAACAAGCGCGTCGACTTGATGATTGAACAAGGCATAGTTGATGAAACGAAATTTTTATTAAAAAAGCACGGAAGAATTAAAAACTTTGTTGATACCATAGGATATAAAGAAATCCTTATGTTCATAGACGGCAAAATGAGCTTGGAAGAAGCTTCCGACAAGCTAAAACAACATTCGAGAAATTATGCAAAACGACAGCTTACATGGTTTAGAAAAAACCATGAACTTAATATTAAAATTTAAATATAAAATTAACTAATCTCTTTTGTAGTATTATATAAACAAGAGGGATTAAAATAATGGTAAATAAAAAGAAAAAAATAAAAGTTGCGTTTCCGCACATGGGGACAATTTCTATAGCCTGGTCGGCAGGTTTAAGGAAAATCGGTGTTGAACCTTATGTTCAGCCTTATACAAGCAAAAGGACTTTATCCTTAGGTACAAAAAATTCACCTGAAGCTATTTGTCTTCCGTACAAACTTATTCTCGGCAATTTTATAGAGGCTATTGAAGGCGGTGCGGATTATGTTGCAATGATTACCGCACCCGGATGCTGTCGTCTGGGTGAATACGGCGGAAGCATATATAGTTCGTTAAAAGATTTGGGCTATAATGCAAATTACATTGAGGTTTCTCTTTATGACGGACTCAGAGGGTTTTATAACTTTCTGAAAAAATTGATAGGAAGAAATGATCCGATTTTAATTATGAGAGCATTGAATATAACAATAAGAAAAGTCTTTGCCATAGATGATTTGGACAAAGCGTTATCTTATTACCGCGCAAGAGAAATTCATTTCGGTGACGCCGAAAAAAATTACAAAAAAGCCATTAAAATTATTGATAAAGTTGAATCGACAAGAGATTTAAAACGAGCATACAATAAAGCTCTTGCAGAAATAGAAAAGACTGAAATCGATGAGACAAGAGAAGTTTTATATGTGGATTTAACAGGTGAAATTTATCTTGTAAATGATGAATTTTCCAATCAGTATATAGAGCGTGAACTAGGAAGAATGGGGGTTCAAACACGCAGAAGTTTAACTGTCGGAAGTTTCTTAAAAGATGCCATTATTCCAAAGGCTTTTCAGAACAAAGAGACTCACCTGCAAAGAGCGGAAAGGATGGCAAAACCATATTTGATGCGTGATATAGGCGGAGATGCGCTGGAATGTGTTTCTGACGTTGTTTTTGCCGAATCCAAAGGCAAAGACGGGATAATACATATTTCACCGTTTACATGCATGCCTGAAATTATGTCACAAAATATATTCCCGTCTATAAGGAATGACCACGATATTCCTCTGTTGGCACTTATTATGGATGAACAAACAGGACGTGCAGGATATATAACAAGACTGGAAGCCTTCGTTGATTTAATGCGCCGCAAAAAGCGTGCTAATGCCGCTAAAAATAAAACAAGGATTTAGCAACCTGAAATATTGCGTTATAAGTAAAAATTATTATTATAATTTGGATAAAGATTTTTATAAGATTATTGAAAAAGATTTAATAAAAGTATGATATTTGTAACGTTTTGTAACTAATATCTTTTTATATGTGGTAAATATTTTATTTTAGCACTATTATATACACACAGATATAAGTTATTACATATAAGTGTATCAGGAGAAAATTATGAGAATTAACCCTATCAGCATGGTGGCTTTAAAGCCTCAATTTGGTATCAAAAAAAACAGTGAAGTTCATTTTAACTATTCAACTTCACCTGTTGAAGACTCAGTTAGTTTTAAAGGCGGACTAAAGGCAAAAGCCTTAAACGTACCGCTTGCAAAAGCTAAATTCGTTGCAAACAGCCTCTCTACTTCAACATCAGGTCACAGAGCAGAGTACTTAAGCGAAAACTTTACAAAAGATATAGTTAAGCTTATTACTTTGGGTGTAGCAGGATTTGCTACAGCAGAAGCTGCTAAAAATAACAAACAGCCTGTTGTTTTAATCGGAGGAGATACAAGAGTTGCATCAAGAGAATCTTTACCTGAAATAAAAGACACACTTCTTAAACAGGGTGTTAATGTTATTGAAATAAAAGATCCTGTTCCGACTCCTCTTTTAGCAATGGCTGCAAAAGAACAAAATGTAGATTTAGCGGTATTAATGACAGCTTCTCACAACAATTGGAAAGACGGCGGATACAATTTGGTAACAAAAGCCGGCGCTATTGCACCTGCTGAAGTAACTAAAGAAGTTGCAAAAGAAATGGAAAAATTAGCTGTTATAGGAACATATACAGAAAATGAAGTACCAACAGGCACTTTGACAGAATTAGATCCGTTCGAAATGTACAGAAATAATATAATGAACGGTTATATCAATTGGGATAATATTGCAAAATCCGGATTGAAAGTTTATTACGACGGTTTAAACGGAACAGGGAATTATACGGTTCCAAAATTGTTAGAATCATTCGGTATTCCTTACGAAAACGTTAAATCCAAAGGTCAAGACGGTCCTAATCCTACTGACGGCAATTTAAAAATGCTTAAATCGGAAATTGCCAAATCAAATGATAAATTAAGAGTTGGTCTTTCAAATGACGGTGATGCTGACAGATTTGGTGTAGTTGATGAAAAAGGTAATTTTGTTAATGCAAATGATGTTATTCTTCTTGTCGGCTACCACTTGGCAAAGAATAAAGGTGTTAAAGGTGCCGTTATTCGTTCACAAGCAACATCAATGCAGCTTGACAAGTTAGCTGATAACTATGGCTTAAAGAAATTTGAAACTCCTGTAGGATTCAAATATATTGCAGAAGATATTCTTGACTTACGTAAGAACGGTGAAGACATTTTGGTTGCCGGTGAAGAATCCGGAGGTTTAACAATTAACAACCATATTCCTGAAAAAGATGGCGTAATGGCAATTTCATTAATTATGGATTTGATTGCAACAGAAGGTAAACCTTTATCGGAAATTCTTAAAAACGTGAAGAATGAACTCGGTACAGCTTTTGTAATTAACAACTTCTCAAAGGATTTGAGAGGATTGGAAGATGCTGATAAAATTAAATCATCAATTCTTTCAAAGGTTGACAGATTATACAACAGAGCAATCAATGATTGCGAAGATGATTTAGGAGATTATCATCATACCATCAACAGTGAAAAAACAGCTGCAACGAAAAAAAGTATGGAAACGTACAGAAAAGGCGGCGACGGTGTTAAGTTTGTTTTAACAGACGGTTCTACCGTTCTTGTAAGACCTAGCGGTACAGAACCACTTGTAAAATGCTATATTGAAGCAACAGGTGCAGATGCCGGAAAAGCAAAAGATAATGCTGATTCACTCAGAGAATACATGGAAGAATTCTTTGAACAAATATAATTTAATCTTTTATATATAAATGAAGCCGAAATAAAGAAATTTATTTCGGCTTTTCTATTAAATAAAGTTTTATGCTATACTTTTAACTATGAAAAAAAGAATACTTATACTCGGAAATACAGCAAAAGCCTACGCTTTAGGAAAAATTTTACATAAAGACGGACACGAAATTTATGCATTGTCCGGAAATGACGGAATGAAAGAGTTTGCTGAATGTATTGACATAAGAGATAATTCAACAAAAGAAATTTTGGAATTTGTTTTAGAAAATACTATCGATATGACAATTCCGCTTTCTGATTCAGCTTGGAAATCAGACATTACCGATGTTTTTAATAACAATAATGCTGCGATTTTTTCTCCTAACAAAGAGAGTTATAAAATCGTGTCAGATAAAGCTTATTGCAAAAAATTGCTGTACCGGCTAAAAATACCTACCCCGAAATTCGGTATTTTTGATAAACAAAATATGGCGTTTGATTATTTAAAAAATCAAAAAGAACCATTCGTAATCAAAACAAATGACTCTGCCAGTGCGGTAATTTTAACTTCCGTAAAATCAGCAAAGAACATTATTGAGTCTGTATTTGCGGAAAAAAATAATAAAATTATTATAGAAGACTACGTTTGGGGACATCCGTTTGCTTTTTATACCCTGACGGACGGATTTAAAGCTATTCCCATAGGTTCTTCTATTATATACAAACATGCTCTTGAAGGAGACGGAGGACAACTAACAAGCGGAATGGGAGCATGCTCTCCTGATTATAAATTATCGTTTGATAACGAAGAATATATTATGAATAATGTAATTTATCCTGCACTGGCTCATTTAGAGGCGGAAGGAAATCCATACGTAGGTATATTGGGAGTAAATGGTATACTTACAGAAACAGGTGAAATAAAAATTCTGGGATTTCAAAGCTTTATGCAGGATTGTGATTGTGCAGGTATTCTTAATCTTGTAGACGGAGATATATACAGTCTTTTTGAATCCTGTATTATAGGCTCATTCAGCGATGAAGTTGATTTTATACCTCAAAAAAACTTATATGCAGTATCGGTCGCTTTGAATTGCAGAAATACTGCCGACTCGGAAAATGTAATAACAGGTCTTGATAATATTGATTCTGAAACTATAGTTTCAATGAATTATACAGCTCAAAAGAATAAATATTTGGAATACGAGGCAAAAACAGGTATTCCTTTAATAATAACTTCTACTGCTCGAAATGTCTCTTCAGCATCTGAAAGAGCGTATAACGAATTAAAAAACATAGACTTTAAAGGCATTTCGTATAGAAAAGATATTTGTAATTCACTAAATAAAGAAACTTCAACATATTGTTAAAATATCTTAATATTTAATTTATAAATAGCAATTATTTTTTTTATAAATACTTTATATATATACAGGGATTACAAAAGTATTATAAAAGGATAAAGGAGATTTTATGGCGAGAGTATTGATTTCAATGCCGGAAAGTTTTTTAGGCAAAATTGATGAATTAGCATCTTGGGAAAGTCGTTCGCGTTCAGAACTTATTCGTGAAGCATTAAGAACTTACATTACACGTAATCAAATCAGAAATACGGGTATTGCAGACAAAAATGCCAGAATACTTGAGGCGCTCTTAGATTAGTAAGGTGGAATAATCCGTAATAAGAAAGAGCAAAAATTTTAAACACGAGGATAAAGGCGAGGAAAATCAATTAAAATTTGATTATTATGAGGAAAGAAAAAAAAATTATGAGATTCTTTAACAGAATCTCTTTTTTTTTGCGTGCTTAAAGCATTTTAGATATTAGAGCTTAATACAAGATGTAAATTTTTGTAACAAATAGCAGTAAAATCCTAAAGTTTTTCAAAAAATTGCCGATACAAATAATACAGACAAAAGGCAACCGAAAGGAAAAACGGATATGTTGAAAAGAATTGTTAACCCGTCTAATAACACTTTTAGCGGAGTTGAATTTATATTAAGAGGAGCTAAGAAGCGCAGAGCTATAGCTATTTCAAATGCAGTTACAGTAAATTCCGAAACGGGAATACAGACAAAACTGCAAGCTGTGAAGTAATCAGCGGCTTTAGTCCGTATAAAGTAAGATTGGCTGAGAGTAAAAAAGGTATCGAAAATATTCGATACCCTTTTTATTGCAAATTATGGCAGAACGGTTACAGAGCTTCCGTTACCTAAACTTGAATTCATAATACTGTAACCATGTCCGAATATACCGTTTGAATATTGGTTAAAACGCTGATTCCCATAATTCGGAATAAAGTTATCATAGCCGTAATTATTAGGAATGTAGTAATTTGAATTTGTAGACAACGAAGGTGTTACCCCTGTTGCCTGACCTGCAAAATAATTGAGAATATTTCCCAGTGCGGTTCGTTTTGTATTATAGTTAGGTCTTGCCAGCAGTGCCTTTTCAACATTATTGTATCTGTTTTGCAAGTCACCTTGCTGAATAGAGCCAAAAGCTAAATTTTCAAGTCTTTCAAGCCTCTTTATGGGATTCTCTCTCGGATAAGCTCTATTTAATGTATATTTTTCAAGGGCACTCAAATCTGATGATGATAAAACTGGTTCATTATAGTAATTGTTGTACATAGGATTTGCGTACCTGTAAGCTGGTTGTCGTCTCACAAGATGATATGATGCAGCGAAAACGGCATTTATATTAAATAAAATCAAACAACAAATAACAAACCTAATCATATTAACGAATCCTCCTTTTTATTATTAATTTAAAGAAGATTGTTAAAATAATCTATCTCCTGCAAGGTTAGCCGATCTATATAAAATTTATACTATTACCGCATTTTCTTTTATGATTTCCATAAGTTTATCAACCATCAGGTCTTCATAACGATGAGCGGTTTCTTTGTCTTTAGCCTCGAATCTTAATGTAAAAACAGGTTCGGTATTACTTTGTCTTATAAGTGCAAATCCGCCGTCTTCAAATACTATCCTCATTCCGTCGAGAGTAATTATTTCTTTGATTTTTGAGCCAAAGAATTTAGGGTTTTTAGAAACAATTGCTTCAAAAGCCTCAAGAGTTGATTTCTTTAGGGAATTTGGACAAGACAATCTTACTTCCGGAGAAGAATAAATTTTGTTAAATGGTTCCAACATATCAGATATTTTGAAATCTTTGTTATAACGTTTTCTCCATGCCAGGATTTCAATAATTCTGCATCCCGCATAAATTGCATCATCAAATCCGTAATAACGGTCTTTGAAGAAAGTATGTCCGCTCATTTCTCCTGCAAGGACAGCTCCGACTTCTTTCATCTTTGATTTAATGTAGCCATGACCTGTTTTACACATTACTGCTATTCCGCCAAGCTCGTTTATAGTGTCATATAAAACTTGTGAACATTTAACTTCCGAAACTATAAACGGTTTTATACCTTTTGAATTATATTCTTTTATAATATCTTGAGCATAAATTAAAAGAAGCTTGTCACCTGTCATTGAACGGCCTTCCGAATCTATAACTCCTATTCTGTCGCTGTCTCCGTCAAAAGCTATACCTAAATCAGCATTGTTTTCAACTACAGCTTTTTTAATATCATCCAAAGTCTTTTCGTCACTCGGGTTTGGATGGTGATGAGGAAATCTTCCGTCAGGTACGGAATATAATTCAACAACATCACAACCGAGAGCCCTGTATAGTTTTGGAGCAACTACACCTCCTGTTGCATTTGCGCTGTCTACAACCACTTTAATCCCTTCTCCTATTTTACCGAAGGCTTTTGTCATAGCTTCAATATAGTCAGGAATTAAATCATATTCTGTGTAAATTCCTTTAGGTGATTCCGGAAGCTGCATCTCGTATTCTTGTTCAGTAAAGGATTTAACCTCTTTTATCTGTTCATCATTAAGTGATTGTTTTTCAAATGTCATTTTTAATCCGTTGTATTGGCTTGGATTATGACTTGCCGTTATTATCATTGCACCTGTTACCGGCATATATTTTGTTAAAAACGGAGGCAGCCCGACAACTTCGGAATAATATCCTAACGGAGTTGGTGCAAGTCCCATATCAACAACATTAGCACCTGTAGACAAAATTCCTTTTACCAGTGCTTTTGATAGTTCCGGAGAACTCAGCCTTGCATCTCTGCAAACAGTTATCCATATTTCACTTACTTTTTTAGCAGTTTTATCTAAAAGGTATTTTACAAAACCTCTTCCTGTGTAGTAAAAAACTTCTTCCGTAACATTTTCGCCGTAAATTCCGCGTATATCATTTTTCCCGTATGCTGACAAATCTAACATAAATCTATCCCTCTTTTAATCAACTATAGTATAATAGTACCATGCAAAAGAGTGATTGTAAAAATAATTTAGCCGGTTTGTTTTTTGTTATGCCCGCTTTAATAGGAACATTTATTTTTATAATAATTCCTATTTTTTGCTCATTTACATTGAGTTTTACACATTGGGATTTATTGAACGAAATTAATTATGCGGGATTAGACAATTATAAATTTGTATTGAGTGAAAAAATATTTCTGCAAATTCTCGTTAATACAGTAGTTTACGCAGTATCAGTAACATTTTTTGCAGTAATTATACCTCTAATAATAGCGAATATAATTAATACAAAAATCAGGGGAAGTGAAGCCTTTAAAACAATTTATTTTTTGCCGTTTATTACTCCGGCCGTTGTAGTAGCGATAATTTGGGCATGGATATTTGATCCGAATATCGGCGGAGTTAATATGCTTTTGCATACTCATTTGAATTGGCTTTATGATACAAAACTCGCAATGCCTGTTTTAATATTTATATCGGTTTGGAAGCTTGCAGGATACAATGTTGTACTATTTTTAACAGGGTTTTCTAATATTAACGGGAATTTATATGAGGCTGCAAAAATAGATGGTGCAGGGGCAAAAGATACTTTTTTTAATATAACACTGCCGTTATTGAAGCCGACAACATTTTTCGTAACTATAGCAACCGCAATTTCATCTTTTCAGGTTTTTGACTTAATATATGTTATGACTGAAGGCGGACCTAAAGATGCAACAAATGTTATAGTATATTCTATTTATAAATACGCTTTTGAATATTTTGATATAGGAAAATCTTGTGCCTTAGCTTATATATTATTTGCGGTAATTTTTATATTAACACTTTTACAAAAAAAGTTTAGTAAAAATTCTTTCAATTAATTTAAATTTTTATGGAACTTTTTTCATAATTTTTCGTCTTTTCTTTAAGGAAGAGGAGAATAGAGTATGGAAAAGGATTTTTGTGATGAAATGGAGTTTATTGAGGAGTCGTCAACTCAGGATGAACCAAAGACATTTAGCACTGTTGTAAATAATGATGATATTTTACAAATGTATCTTAAGCAAATCGGAAGGAAAAAAATGCTGACCAAAGCTGAAGAAACAGAGCTTGGGAAAATTATAAGAGAAGGAAGTAAAAAAGAAAGCGAAATTGCAAAAAATAAATTGGTTCAAGCTAATTTGAGGCTTGTGGTAAGTATTGCAAAAAAATACATAGGACAGGGCGTTTTATTTATGGATTTAGTGCAGGAGGGTTCATTGGGACTTATTAAAGCAGCTGAAAAATTTGATTACAGAAAGAATTTTAAATTTTCAACTTATGCCACATGGTGGATAAAGCAAACAATCATAAGAGCGATATCAAATCACTCAAGAACAATAAGGATTCCTGTACACATGCTTGAAAAAATTCGCAGATACAAAAAAGCTTGCAGCGAAATTTGTGCAGATGGCAGATTAACTGCCGATAACGAAACTCTTTCAAAACTTTCGGGGCTGGACGAAAAGAAAATCGAAGAGGTTAAAAGTGCGATAAAAACGGAGCCTGTGAGCCTTGATACTCTTGTGACCGACGATTTGTGTATTCAGGATTATGTTGAAGATACAACTTATGCATCTCCTGAAATGTCCGCACAAAATATGCTGCAAAATGAAGATATAATAAGGCTAATCGGCGTTTTAGACGAAAGAGAACAGAAAATTATAAAAAGCCGATACGGAATAGAGGACAACGAACCTAAAACGCTTGAGCAAATCGGAAATTTTATGGGGTTTTCAAAAGAGAGAATTCGCCAAATCGAAAATCTTGCTATTCAGAAATTAAGAAAAAAAGACAATATTGAAGAATACAAAACGTATCTTGAAGCTTGTTAATATTCTTGTCAAGATTTAACAATTTTGCGATTTATCAATATATTTTTGCCACAAATCCGGTCGTTTAGCTTTAGTTCTTTCAATTTTCTGTGACTGGCGATACTCGGCTATGAGTTTATGATTTCCGTTAACCAAAACATCAGGAACATTTAACCCTCTGTATTCTCTTGGTTTTGTGTATTGAGGGTATTCTAAGAGTCCGTCCGCGAAGCTGTCATCGCGGGCTGATTCAATTTTGCCCAACGTACCGTCAATTTTTCTTGAAACACTGTCTATAATACAAAGCGCAGGCAGCTCCCCTCCTGTTAACACAAAATCACCTATAGATATTTCTCTGGGCTTTATTAATTCCCGTATTCTTTCGTCAAAACCTTCATAATGTCCGCAAAGTATTATTACTTGTTCATATTTAGCTAAATCATTTGATATTTCATCCGTAAACGGCTCTCCTTGCGGAGTCATCATTAACGTTATTGAATTTTCGAACTTAGTTACCGCTTCATAAGCATCTACATAAGGCTGCGGCATCAAAACCATGCCGGCTCCGCCGCCGTACGGAGTATCGTCAACTTTTTTGTGTTTATCAAGAGTATAATCTCTTGGATTTACTGTGTTGACACATATAATTCCGTCATCAGCAGCCCGCTTCATAATACTAAAATCCATATGTGATTCTATTAATTCAGGAAAAAGTGTCAAAACATCAAATCTCATGACAACAATCCTTCAATATTATTTATCTGAATTCTTTTTGTTTTCATATCAACACTTGTAACAATTGCTTTTACAAACGGAACCAAACATATATTTTTCGTATTTGTTTTCACCGACAATAAATCGCTTGCTCCGTTGTTTGAAACACCTACAACCGAACCGACTCTGTCATCTCCGTCGTATACATTCATTCCTACAAGTTCATCTATCAAGAATTCATCTTCATCAAGAAATTCTCTTGCGGAAGATTCATCTACAAAAACGACGGAACCTTTATAATTTAATATATCATTGAGTGAATCGATGCCTTTAAACTTTACTATCGCACACTTTGGAGTAAATTTTAAACTCTGAATCTCAAATTCTTTGTATTCAGAATCAGTTTTTATATATACTTTTTTGATTTGCGACAAAAACTCTTCCCGATTTTTTGTATAACCGAGTTTCGCTTCTCCTTTTACACCGTGGAAATTAAGAATTTTACCTATAGAAACAAAGTTATTCTTCATCTTCTTTCTTCTTAGGTTTTCTTCCGCGTTTAGGTTTTTCTTCTGCAGCCTCTTCCTTTTCGGCGGTTTGTACCACAGCGGTTTCTTCAACTTTTTGTGTTGATTTTGAAGGATGCTTGGCTGTCATATAATCCGCAGGTTTATCAGCTCTGTCTTCATTCCATCTGTCTAAGCCAAGCTGAGATCTTACAAGCTTGATACCCACGTGAACACGCCATTCATCCATTTTTAGCTGAGCTGCAATTATCTTATGGCATCCGATAGGAGGCAACGGTAATAATGGCTCGTAAAGCATTTTTATTGCGTTGAGCTGATCCGGCGAAATTGCCAATTTGCGCTTAGGAAATGGCAATTTCGGAAGCATCATTTTTTGTCTTACAAGATTTATACCGAAAAATACCTTTTGCGGTTCTAACCCGATATGTGCCCCGATTACTTCATGTGCATCCGGATTAGGAAGTGGCAGCATCGTTTTATATAATGCTTCAATTTGTTCCAATTGCTCCTTGCTTACCAATAATGGTTTAGGCTGTTTTTGGGGTCTAGGTCTTTTATTAGGATTAGGTCTGCGTTGGAATCCATTATTATTTCTTCCCCCGCTTGCATAATTATTTCTAAATCCTCTGTTGTCACGCTGTCCGTCATTAGGTCTTCTTTGTTGATAACCGCCGTGTCCGTTGTTATCTCTTCTTTGGTAACCGCTTTGATTACGGTCTCTGTTATAATTTCTTTGACCGCCATTGTTATAGCTTCTATATCCGCCTTGAGGTCTGTCATAACTTTGCTGGCGTTGCTCTGTTGAATATGAACTGTAGCTTTGCATAGGTTTCTCATCAGAACCTTCTGCTTTGTCTGCGTATAGACAATTAGGACATATCACTCTTTTGGGGTTCTTAGTTTCAAATTCCGCACCGCATTTAATGCACTTGTTCACATACATAATAAAAGCCTCTTAACCACAATAATAAATAATAAAAAGTTTCACTAATCTAACTAATCCTGTCAATAATAAAATAATGAGATTCAATAAAAAATAACGGTTATTCTAACCGACATGAATATTATAATACATTTTTAAAAATAATCAAGAGGTTAACATATTTTAAGCAAAATCAAGTGTGTTTTTTATATGTAGGTTTAAATCATTTATTATTTTTAATTTTTTCTTTAGTGCCTTTTTTCTTCTTTCTTTTATTTGCGAGGCAAAA
>CADCOS010000141.1 GCA_902803165.1 uncultured bacterium
TCAGGCGGTAAAAAAGTTTTTCCTGAAGAAGTTGAAGCTGTTCTTGAAAAAAGTGATATGTTCGAAGAACTATGTGTATTTGGTGTTTCCAGAGAAGGAGGCGCAAAGGACGGTACAGAGGATATAGCAGTGGTTATTGTTCCAAAGCAAGAAATAAAAGATAGATATAGTGGTGATGAATTGGAACAGGTAGTTCGCGATGAAGTGAAGAGAATGTCAAAAAGCCTGGCTCCGTATAAACGACCATTAAATATAACAATTATAAATCAGGCGCTTCCGAGAACTGCGACAAGAAAAATTAAAAGAAAAGAAGTTAAAGAACTTTTAAAAGTGTAGTTATGTTTGAAGAATTAGAACTAATAAAAAGTAAGTGCTTGAACTGTCAAAAATGCAGTTTATGTAAAACTCGTTCTAATGTGGTTTTTTCGGATGGAATACCAAATTCAAAATTAATGCTGATTGGTGAAGCTCCCGGATACAATGAAGATGTTCAAGGAAAACCTTTTGTAGGAAAAGCCGGTCAACTTTTAGATAAAATTTTTGCCTCAGTAGGTTTATCAAGGGAAGAGCATGTTTATATCTGTAATACAATAAAGTGTCGTCCCCCTGAAAACAGAAACCCCCTCCCTGAAGAAAAATTGGCATGCGAAGAGTATTTAAAGGCACAAATTGATATAATAAAACCACAAATAATATTGTTGTGCGGAAATGTCGCAGTCCAATCAATCTTAGGTAACATCGGCGGGATAACAAAAATAAGAGGTAAATGGTTTAACGGTGGTGATTATGTACACGGAGCAAAACTAATGCCTATTTTTCATCCTTCTTATTTACTCAGAAACGATTCCAGAGTAAAAGGCAGCCCCAAATGGTTGATGTGGCAAGATATTCAAGAAATCAAAAAAGCGTATGATTCTTTAAATTAAATTAAAAACGAACGTTCATACATAATTCTTTTTCTAAGTACTATAGGAACTGCTTTAGAAGAAATATATGAATCCAGTACGTTTTCCATTGATGAGTTTCTGCGTGCAGTTCCACCGTTTTCGCTAATAATTTGAATATCACTATTTTCAACATTTCTGCTGCAATAATCAAAACAGTCTGTATTGTTGGTTAAACTAAAATAATCTGTCATATAAAACTCCAAAATAAACTCTCGTATGTATATATAAAGTATATATTGAGTAAATAATTGCTATTTTTTTTTAAGATTCTTTACAAAAGTTAATATTTTGTTTCTTATATTAAATTAAAAACCGCCAGGAATTTATATCCAAGCGGTTTTTAGTTAATTATTCTTATAAGTTAGGCTACTTTATGAGTTTTTGATTCTTGAGAAGATTCTGCAGTTCTTGCTTGATTAAAATCAACTTTCATGGATTGAGCATCTTTTTCTGCTTTCTTCTTAGCGTTTATACGATCACCTATCCAGTTTGCAACAGGTGTAAGAATAACAGGGGTTGCATATCTGTATATAAGAGTGAATGTTGCTAATGTTGCAAGGGTTCTTACTCCGCGTAATTTTGTGCCTAAATCTTTTTCCATTGCCTTTCTGTTAAAGTCTTCACCTTTAAGAGATTTAATTTCCATTTTACGTTCTTGTAAACCGGAATATCTGTATTCTGTATTCTTAACCCATTTTTCAATAAGTTTGTCTACTGTATACGCACATATTGTCGGTATTATGAAACATAAAATCTGGTTAATTGCTAAAGTTCTTCTTCTGTCAGAATCTAAATCTTTCTTTGTTAATGTTTGTTCAACATATACACTGCTTGTAATCAACGAACCTAATGTGGCCATGTGTTGTGT
The DNA here is from genome assembly GCA_902803165.1 of uncultured bacterium. Lineage (GTDB taxonomy): Bacteria > Cyanobacteriota > Vampirovibrionia > Gastranaerophilales > Gastranaerophilaceae > CAG-196. The sequence continues at coordinate 1,816 of CADCOS010000141.1, forward strand.
CATGCTGCCGGGTGCGCCTGATAGGACTTTAGATGCTTTATTTAATTTTTCGGATTCATATAGAGGTTTTCCGTAAATTTTAGCCAGCATTCTTGTCAACCAGCTTGCACCTTTATCTTTACTTCCGTTGAAGGATACTTTCTTATCATCCTGTTCTGTTTTTTCAGCCTGAACTGTTTGAGCTTGAATTACAGGAGCTTGTTTCTTCGGTTTTTCAAGTCCAAATACATGTTTTAATGCTAAAGGAATAAGTGCAATTGTTCCTGCTGCAATAAACGGTCTTGTGACTATATCAGGAAGCCAAGTTAAGATTTTATCGTGGACTTCGTTCGCAGAGTCAGCGTTTACCATTTCTTGTGTAATTTCCGTACCAAGTCTGCCGTTTTTACCATTTTTCAAATATGTTACATATTTTGTTTCTTTAACAGAACCGTTTCTTTTTAATACGTCCCTTGTTTTACCCGTAATAACAGGTGTGTAATCAGCTGTATCATAAGCCGAAGAAATGAATGCAGAATCTAAATCAAGTTTCCACTGTTTACCTTCTATATCTTTCCACTTTCTGAAATCTATAACATTGCCGGCTTCATCATAAACTGATTTTATATCCAACTTGCTCCAATTTGATGAGCTGTCGGCATCTTTTATTAATTTTGATAAAAAGTCTTTATCTAAATTTTTAAGAAGAATAGATGCGCCATCTTGTTTATGGGCTTTTGTACTTTGCATTGCCTCATTTTGTACTTTTATACCGACATGAGTCCAATCGATAGCATCATATAATGATTTTCCGTCTCTGGTAACTACATCATTAAAAGATTTTCCTTTATGAGCAGCCCAATCAACATCTGCTCCGAATTTTTTGAATGATTCTTCTGATATATCAGTAAAGTATTTAAATATAGGTATTTTATCAACATCTTTGAATTTTGGCATAAACGTGTTGCCTGCTTTATCCAACCATTGAGAAACAGGTTTACGTATACCTTTTGCTTTATCTGCCCAAATAGATTCGATATTAAGGTGCGGATTCAATCTTTCTAAAGTTTCTGTTTTTAAATCCTTGTACATGTCAGTCATTACAAATTTTGCACCTTTTTTGAACGGCTGTGCAACAATCATCGCTGATACCAAACTCATTATCCCTGATGACATTGAATGAGCTGAGGCATACATATTATCTTGTTTACCTTTTTTATTAGGTAATGCCATAATGGTTAGCGGTCTCAGCAAAATACAAATAAGTGCGGACATAGCTCCCTGTACAACCGGTTCATGTTCCGCAACTTTTAATAATTTATCAAATAATTTACCTTCTAAAAATTTATCAATTTTCTTTTTTTCAGGCTCTGCATTCTTTTTTATTTCATCAACAGCTTTTTTTGTACTGTTTACAATATTTTTTACATCTTTCACAGAAGGCTTCTTTTTCCCAAAAGAGACGTGATACGACTCGGGCGGGATACTTGCTGTCGGATTTTCTGTGTCCTTAAATCTAAATTCTTTAATCGACGATACATGGTTGGTTGTTTGTTGTTGAACTAAAGCACTTAGATTTTGCGTTGTATGAATCTTCATCATAGTTTCCAATCTAATTCTATCTACACATTTATCATAAAACAAAGCAAATTTTTTTTTGCTAGTTCTTAACAAATTTGTTACAATCTGTTAAAATATACTTAAGAAGTAAGCAGGGAATGAATAAGAGAATTTTTAAAATTATTTTTTTTGTCTTTTTATTGAACATGTCCTTAAATATCGGGCATGCTTTTGACCTTGACGAGACAGTAGATGATGAAATCAGAAAAACTTATAATGATACAAAATTAATAAATGATTCAGGGAGGGATACGGTTAAGCCATCTAATAATTCGTCTAATGATTCCGGTAACGAAGATTTACCCGAGCTGCCAAGCATAATAAAGCATGTTCAATCTGAAAAAAAATCGGATGATCTTTCTAATTATGAAAATGTTGAGCCGCCTAAGTCATACATTCAATATAAAGGCGGAAATATTTGTTTAAAAAAGGGTACGTCGATTTTAGTATCAAATTTAAACCAAATATCTGATTGGCAGACCAAGGGGGCAACAGTCAAATTCAAAGCTAAATCAAATATTCAGGGTACAAAGTATACAATACCTGCGGGAACTATTTTCAAAGGAGAAATTGTTGAATCTCATCAACCTCAAATAACATGCAATGGCGGTTTGGTATCAATAAAAATTTATTCTATGTTATACAAGGGGCAAACAGTGCCTGTTAATGCTTATATTATCAGAGCAAATGATAAAAAAATTTTTTTAAATGATATAAAAGGAAATAGGACTTACCTAAAAACTATGTGGAAAAAAGGCGGATGGGGAAGAAATATTTTTAACCGAATGATGACACTAACTGCTAAATTGGGCTCGGATACGAGTACATTACTCCTTTCTCCGTTTCCGGCAGCGTACGGAACAATTTGTTTGGGGCTAAATGCTTTGACATCACCTGTAACAGCGTTTTTCTCAAAAGGCGGACATGTCTCTATTCCGGCAGGAAGTGTATTTAAGATAAAATTATTAGAAGATTCTTATATAGATTGAGCGGATTTTTTCTTATCAGCAATTTTTTTGCTTAGTTTTTTATCTTTTTTAAGGCATTTTTTTTCATATTTATCAAGCCTTTTTGTTTCTTTCTCTTGTAATTTTTCGTACTTTAAGGCTTGTTTCTCTTTTTTCTTTAATATTTTAGCCGTAATTTTTTCCGCTTTTTCCTTTTTTATGTGTTTAACCTTAATGTCATCACCTTCTTGAAGATCAATAGGCTTGCCTTTTAACCAAAACCAAAATATTGAATTGTCATAAGCATTGAAAACGCCTGCCTTGAACCAATTGTCGTGTTTTTCCCTTTGGATGGCACCTTTAGTAAAGAAATATGCTATATCAACGGGAGCAAAGAATATAAAACATGAGCCAACAATTGATGCAGCTTGTGTTAGTACTATTTCAGAACTTAATATAGCAGCGTCTTTTCCGTCAATAGGTTCGTATTTTCTTGCAATAAAATAAATATCAGAATTTGTTGTATCCACTGCAGTTTCCGAATCGGCAGGTTTATAATTTAGTACTTTGCAGATAAAAAAACCGCTTTTATGCCATCTCTTTTCTCTCTGTGCTTCGCAAATTTTCGCTGTAACTGTCGAATTTGCGGGAATTATAACCTCGTCATTTCGAATGTAGTCTTCCTTAGTTGTAAAACTAACTTCCTCAGGAAGAGTGTACATATTAAATTCATTGTTGATTTTAGCCGTTGCGTTTGTATTTTTTGCCGCAAACGCAGGTGTGCAAAGTAAAATTGTAATTAAAATTCCGCTAAAAACTCTCTTGATTAACATAATGTTATAAATGCCATACCTAAAATTATACTTAATAATTGTATTATACTAAATAAATTTTCTTTTTCAAAGGTGGCAAATTTACCTATAATAAATGGGCTTGCGCCAAGTAATAACAAAATGATTTTATTTATATATGAAGGTATAAATATTGCAACAATTATTGCACATATAACATAGAGCATGATTAATAGGCCTATAAATGCTACAAACTCTGATATCTGTACGTTATCAGCAATTTTGTGAAGAAAGATTTTCTTTGCTGATATTGTTAATACCAACCATAAAGAAATAACAAAAAATATAATTTTAAGTGTTATCAGCAACATACAGGCTCCTCTGCTACTAATTTAGAGTGTTCATTTAAGAATCCAAGAACTTTTTCATAAACAAATTCTTTTTCATTATCGTAAAGAACCATGTGGTAGCTGTTATTTAATATTATAAGTTCTCTTTCATCAGAAGAAATTTTGTTATAGACAACATTTGCACTTTTTACGCTTGTTAAATCGTCTTCTTTTGAGTGAATAAGAAGAGTCGGACAAACTATTTTATTAAGACTCTTTCTAACGAATTTAGACAATTTTAAAAGTTCATAAATAGCCGTCATAGGAAAATCATTCATTCCTACATCTCCTTTTTGAAGGAGTTTTTTAACAATTCCTCTTACTTTTTCGTTTTTAATGCCATGCGGCTCGCATTCAGGGTAGTTGTAATAAAATCTGAGAATTGTGGAAAGTGCTATAGGCATTAAAAAACTGTACCAAGGTAATCTCCAACCATCTAAAAACAGAGTTGTAGAAAGAGGAACAATTCCTTTAACCTCATTACTGTATTTTTCTGCTACAGCAAGAGCTAAGACGGCTCCGAGACAAAGTCCGGATACGAAAACATTTTCGTATTTTGAATTTAAATCTTCAAACCTTGAATAAGCATGATTTAACCAATCCTGATAGGTTACGGTATATATTTCAGAGACTCTTTCGCCATGTCCTGGAAGAGATTCCGCATATACATCATAACCTTTGCTAAAAAGGAATTGTCCGTATTTTTTTAATTCAAAAGGACTTCCCGTCATTCCGTGGAAAAGTATAACTGCATTTTTTGCTTTACAGTCCTCATGAATAAATATAAAATCAACTGACATTACTTTGTTAACCTGCTGAGAAGCTGATCCATCAAATCAATTGACATTTCAATTTCGTCATCGGAAATATATAGCTGCGGAACAAGCGTTATAATATTTTTGAAGAAACCGCCGTTGTTTAATACAAGACCGCATTTTTTGCCATGATAACTTAAATCACCTTTCAAGCCTTCTTCTTGCATTGCATCACATAATGCTCTGTTTGGAGTAATTCCGTCTTTTTCCGTTAATTCCATACGAAGAGCGAATCCGATACCGCCAACGTCACCGACTTCTTTATATTTAGATTTTAAGTAATTCAATCCTCTCATAAATAATGCTGATTTTCTCGGAATTTCACGTTCAAGTGTCGCTTCTTCTTCTTCAACAATTGTCATTACTTCATGGGCGGCTCTAACACCGATAGGATTAGAACAATAAGTTGAATGAGCGCTTCCCGGTGTAAATACATCCGGTGCAATATATTTTTCCTTAGCCCAGAAACCTGCAAGAGGATTCATACCGTTTGTAATAGATTTAGCAAATGTCATAATATCAGGTACAATACCGTAGTTTTCAATAGCCCACAGTTTACCGGTTCTGAACATGCCCATTTGAACTTCATCAATAACCAGCATAATTCCGTAAGAATCAAGAACTTCTTTCATTTCTTTCCAGTACCATTCCGGTGGATTAATATATCCGCCTGTACCCAAAATAGGCTCACCTATAAATGCTTTATATTCGCATTCTTTTGTTTTTGGATCATATATTGCTTTGTATTCAGATTCAAAATTTCTTGCAAATTGTTTTACACAGAAGTGATTACAAGATTCACAGTTCATGCCGTAAGGACATCTGAAACAATATGGGAACGGAATGAAGTTTGCTCTGTCGCCGAAATGTCCGTATTTTTCTCTGTAACGGAAACTTGAAGTTATACATGTAGCGGCAATTGTTCTTCCGTGATATCCGCCTTGGAAAGCAAACATACCGTTTCTGTGAGTATAATTTCTTACAACTTTTATTGCATCTTCATTGGCCTGAGCGCCACCTACATTAAAGTGCATTCTTCCTTTTTCGTGGAATCTTGCTTCAATCATTTTTGACATTTTTTCAGATAATAATGATTTATACGGTTGTATAAATTTAGGGGTTAATTGCGGCATAGTGTTCATTTGATCAATAACCGCATTTGTTATTCTTTGATTTTTGTAACCGAAGTTACATGCAGAATACATCATTTGTAAGTCAAGATAAGGGATATCTTTTAAGTCATACATGTATGAGCCTTCACAGCCTCTAAAAACTTTAGGATTACTTGAGTAATGAACTGTATCACCCCAAGAACTGTATTCCGCATCAAGTGCCTTTACTTCTTCGTCAGTAATAGAAAGACTTGAAGACAAGCTTGAACTATCTGTACTCATACTCATTGAGTTTGGCATTGTCATGTTCTTGTTTAATGAACTTTTGTTTTCGGCTGATTTTTCTTTTAAATCAAACATCAGATATCTCCTTAAAAAATAATAACATGTACTCTGTGAATTTAAAATTACCACGTAATTTTTATAAATGCAATAGTCCATGTTCAGACCATTTTTTATTTGTAACAAAATTTAATAATTTTAAATAATTTTGTTATTTATTTTGTTCCGAAAAATAGCCGAAATGCTTTAAAACTTTGTCTTTTTTTCGCCAGTCCTTTTCAACTTTTACCTCAAGTGACAGGAAAACTTTTTTATCAACAGTTTTTTCAAGCTCAAGGCGGGCTTCTGTACCGATTTTTTTAAGAAGAGAACCGCCTTTTCCGATAAGTATACCTTTTTGACTTTTAGTTTCACAATAGATTGTTCCGTAAATTCTGTCAATTTCGTCTGTTTCTTCGTATTTGTCAACGGTTATTGCCACTGAGTGCGGAATTTCATCTGATGTATTCAATAAAATCTTTTCTCTTATAGTTTCTTCTGCAATATCCCGCATAGTCTCTTCCGTAACCATTTCTTCGGGATAAAGCAAATCACCTGTTGGTAATTTTTTGAAAATATTATCTAACAGGGTATCTTTGTTTCTTCCTGTTTTTGCTGAAATCCTTACGACGGGCAGGTTGTTTTCAAAAAGTATTTTATATGATTGCAAATTTTCTTCAATTTTTTGTATGTTTTTAATTTTATCAACTTTGTTTAAGACAATTATAATTGGTGAACCGGTTTTTTTTAAAAGGTTTTCAACAATCCATTTATCGCCTTTCCCTGCCGGCTCTGAACCGTCAACAAGAAACAATACTAAGTCTGAGTCAGGAAGCGCAAATTTGGCTTCATCCATTAAGAACTCGCCTAATTTATTAAGCGGACGATGAACACCGGGTGTATCAACAAAAACAATCTGCCCTCTTTTTTCTGTTAATATTCCTTTAATTCTTTTTCTTGTAGTTTGAGCTTTGTCAGTGGCTATAACAATCTTCTGCCCCAATATCTGGTTCAGTAAGGTTGATTTACCCACATTAGGGCGCCCGATAATAGTAACAAATCCGCTTTTCATATTTAGATTTTAACACAGATTTTTACAAATTGTAACAAAAAGGCAATTATAAATTTAAAAATAACTTATTAAATATATAGGGAAATAATCAGAGGATAAATTTTATGGCGGGAAATTCAATTAGTACAGCAGATTCTATTTACGGCGGTTTTAATTATATGCCGCAATTTACTCTTGGCTTTGATACTTCATTCAATAATAATTTTTCATATCCTTCATTATTTAATTTTGGTGCTTCTTCTTCAAAAAGCGAAAGTTCCGGTTTATCAATAAAAGAACAAAATGAAGCTATAGATAAAAAAAGAGCTGAAGAGGTAAAAGCTGCAGTTGCTGCAAGCACACAAAAATGGAAAGACTCACCTTTGAGTGAAGGAGAAAAAATAACAACAAGGAATTCAATATTAGAAGCAGCGGCAACTAATGAACAATCAAAGGAAAATATAGGCATGACTTTAGCGGGTTCAGGCGTTATGGCAGGTGCTATGACGATAAGAAAGACTCCTGATTCGGTTTTGAATATAATGTATGATGAAAAGGTTTTGCAAAATCATAATCTTTTTGAAACGCATCCTGATTTAATGGAAAATGCCCAAAAGGCAATGAGAAAATATGAAAAAAAGTACGAAAAAGATTTAGCGAAGGCAGTAAATGATAAGAACCTTACTGAAAAGCTCAAAGCTGAACGTAAAGCCATGCAAGAATCAATGACATCAGCAATGAAACAAGGTGATGCTAATAAAATAGCCGAATTAACTACGAAAATGGAATGCGCTAACGGTACAAAAATGGGTTGGTTTGGCAGAAATTGGCGTAAATTAAGAAAACAGTCGGCTCTTGTGACTCGTGGAGAAGCTGTCACGGCAGCAGAAACCGCAGGAAAATTAAAAGTTACACCGCCAAAAGAGGGCACTTCATTTTGGCGCAATTTAGGCGGCAAGTCATGTCTGAAAATGGGCGGATTTTTCGCTCTCGGTTCTTTAGCGATGGATGCCGGAAAAATAAAAGAAGCTTATGGTAAAGACAGTAAAACAGGTAATAAACAGCTTCTGCAATCAGGTACAAAAGCTGTTGTCGGTACAGCTGCTTATATGGGTGCAGATGCGGCAGCAAAAACAGTTGTAAAGAAAGGCTTGGGTAAACTTGCTTTAAAAGTTGCAACTAAGCTTGCAGTTAAGGGTGGCGGAAAACTTTTGGGCGCCGCTATAGGTTCTATAGTTCCGGGTATAGGTACTGCAATAGGCTTGGTAGTTGGTACATTGGCTGAAGTGGCAATTAGTAAGTGGGTATTGCCGAAAATATTTAAAAATGACGCTGTTACAGAAGCTAATGTTAATGAAATGAATGATGATGAGTTGCTTCAAAACCTAAGTATGGATTATATGAGTGGTGCAAAAATTGATAATGATACTATAGCCGTAATTAACAGAAAGTTTGATTCAGATACAATTGCTCAAATGGATAAAGTAAGGAACATGACCGAAAAAGAGCGAGCAGAATATTTTGCGAATCAACAAGCGTTACAGAAAGCTTCAGCTGATGCGGCTTAAGTATTCGGAGTCAAAACTTCCATTTCGCAATTCTTACAGTTAAATTTTAAAGGGTAAACTACCCCTTTAGAATCTTTTATTGAAATATTTTTAGGTGATTTACACATATTAAGAGCGTATTTAATGCAGTGTTTACATCGCATAAGTGAAACTTGTCTTTTAGGAGTATTTTTTTCAAAGGCATATTCGCATACTTTAGCATTGGAGTTTTCGTAAAAGTTTTTTGCAGTTTCATTATAAACATTTGCTCTGTAATCAACTTCTGAAAGAAAGTATTGCGTATGTTTCATTGGTGATTGATATTTTTTATTTTTATCGTATGTTTCAATTCTTTTTTGCATCAATTCTTCAAATAGTTTTCTTCTGAGTTGGTTAATTTCACTAACCGGCATGAATGGCAGCTTTGTATCGCATATTTTTATATCAGAAACATAAAAATCACTTTCTCCTGTTTTTGAAAGTTGTTTTATATAAGTTTCTTTCATTTTTTCAGGATTATTTGCATATTCATTAAATGAAACAGAATGTTTGACCTGTATATTATCTTCATCAATAAGCGTAATTACATTATTTTTATAAATTAAATTTACCCCAATTTGTCTTTTTACAGGCTTAGAAAGTTCTTTTTCAAATTCAGTATCAAGGTTTCTGTATATTTTATCATTCAAAGACAAACTTACTTTCTTATTAGGATAAACTCGAACGATATTTTCATTCTTTTCAGCCTTGTTAATCAAGCATCCGTTATCGTTAAAATATAACCCGTCTTGCGGATGAAGTGTTTTTGAAGTTTTAACTTCAAAGTAATCTTTACCGATTTTTTTAACGACTCCTATATATTCACCTCTTGATTTAGGAGATTCCATATTAAAACATTCCGTCCGCCCTTTTAAAAAATAATCCGTAAATCCTCTGTTAAATGTTTTTTCAGGATTCGGTTCAAAAGAATATTTACTCATGCCTGATGAAGTACCTTTGCCAAGTAACTTTCTGTAATATGCAGTAATGTTCTTTACGTAATTTATATCTTTTAACCGACCTTCTATTTTAAATGAAGAAATACCGGCATCAATAAGTTCTTCTATATGTTTACTTCCGTTAAAATCTTTAAGGCATAAAGGGTAGATATTTTTCTTGATAACATTACCATTGTCATCAATAACATCATACATTTTCCGGCATGGCTGCGCACATTCTCCCCTGTTTGCTGAACGCCCGCCGATAAATTGACTTAAGTAGCATTGACCGCTCATAGATACGCAAAGCGCTCCATGTATAAAACTTTCCAGTTCTAAATTAGGGCAAAAGTTATGAATTTCTTTGATTTGTTCTACTGTCAATTCTCTTGCCAATACAACTCTTGTAACTCCTATATCATTAAAAAATTTTATTTTTTCTTTTAAATAATTATCACACTGGGTACTAATATGAATTTGCGGCAAGGATAAGCCTTTTTGAGATGTAAGTTTGTTAATAAACTTTTCTAATAATCCCATATCTTGAATAATAAGAGCATCTATTCCGATATCCGAAAGATTGTTTGCCATCTTGAACGCTTCTTCAAGTTCTTTGTCTGTAAGGATTGTATTGAGCGTTACATGTACTTTCGCAAAATATTTATGAGCATAATTAACAATTTCTTCAATATCCTTTAATGAATTAGCTGCATTTTTTCTTGCCCCAAAAGACGGTGCTCCTACATAAACCGCATCGGCACCGCAATCAATAGCGGCAAAGGCTGTCGCTTTATCTTTTGCAGGAGCAAGCAGTTCAATATTGCGGAAAGTGTTTTTCATATTTAAAGCAGCTTACATCCTTCTTCCGAATATAGATTTGAAAAATTGTGCAAGACCTCCTCCGTTTTCTGCACGGTCTTTAAATTTTTCATAATTATCTTCAATAAATTTATTCCTAGGATCAACTTGTTTTAGCTGTTCCATATAATCCATTGCGCCGGTGTAGTCGCCTATAGAATCTCTAAATATTGCAAGCTTTTGTAACGCATTTGCGTTTTTAGGTTCGATTTCAATAAGCTTTTCATAAAATTCACAAGCTTTTGTCATATCTTTGAGCCCTTCAAGTTGAACGGCAATTGTTTCAATAAGTTCTGCGTTCTTATCGTCAAATTGGTATGCTGTCATATACTCATTAAGTGCAACGTCTTTGTCGCCTTTTAATGTATAAAATTTTCCCCAATTTACGTGTTCATTATAATTGTCGCCTTCTTTTTCATATATTAATGCCTTCATTTGGTATATCAGAGGTGAATTAGGAGAAAGTTTTTCGTATTCATCTATCTCTTTAAAGGCTTCTTCCTTCATATTCTTTTGGAAATAATATTGTGCCAATAGTGAGTGCATAAGCGGCTGCTCGTTGTATTGGTCTTTTATTCTGCTTAATATTTCAAAGGCATCATCATTTTTGTCTAAATCCATCAGCGCTCTTGCTTTGGTTAAATCATTTTTAGTAAGCTCCAACGCTTTTTCCGGCTGAGAATTTCTTATATAGTATCCGGCTAGAATTTCTTCAAATTCTTTAAAACCGGAGTCATTCAATCCTCTTTTAAGAATTTCTATTGATGCCACGATACCTTCTGTTTTTTCGTATAATTCCGCAAGTTTTATAAACGAAAAAGAATTTTTAGGATCGTCATCCGCGATTCTAAGATATTGGTCAATAGCTTCCTGATATTTTTCTTGACTTTCACAAATGCTGGCATAAAGATATCTTGCAGGAAGTGCTTCGTTATTGTCTTTTGCGTGGTCTATTGCTTTTTTATAATCGCTCTTAGCATAGCTGAATTGCTGCTGCAAAGCGTGTAAATTTCCCCTCATTAAATAGTATCTGAACTTGTCTTCGGTTACATAAATGTCAATAAGTTGTTCATGTGCCAGTACGTTAGACGGATCTATTTCCAAAATTTTTCCGTAATATGCTTTTGCTTCATCTCTTTTGTTTAAAATCAGAGCAATATGTGCAAGCTTTGTCAGTAATTCAACATCGTTTGCTCTATGAGGAAGTTCTTTTCTGTATTCTGCGTATGCCTCATCATATTTTTCATCAAGTTCTAGTTGTTCTGCGAGTTTCATTATTTTCTCCTAGTTAAATTTATTTTGTGCGACATTTATACCTTCTTTAAAATAACAGCTGATTGCTGCTTTAGCCGTTATTAAAGATGATTTTACGGTTTCAAGTTCTTCCTTTGAGAAATTTTGAAGAACAAAAACCTCTGATGGCAAATTGGGCTGAGGACCTATTCCGATTTTAAGCCTTGCGACATCTTGTGTTCCGAGATGCTGTATTACGGATTTAATGCCGTTATGTCCTCCGTCGGAACCGTTTGCCCTGAATCTTAATTTACCGAGATTTAAACTTAAATCATCATAAACAATTAAAATATCTTCTATCGGAATTTTATAATAGTCCATAACTGCACGTACGGCTTCGCCTGACAGGTTCATGAATGTAGTAGGCTTTATTATAAGGTAATCTTCATAACCGTTTCTCAGATTTGTCATAAGACATTTCAGGCGTGTATTTTCTCTGAAAATCAGGTTCTCATTTAGCGCAATACTGTCAGCAAGCATAAAACCTATATTATGCCTTGTAAATACGTATTTGTCACCTATATTACCCAATCCCGCTATAAGCTTCATATTTACCTAAACCGCCTCATATTTTTCATCATTTGGTGCATTGAAAGTTTTCCTGCGCCTTCTTGTCCGAGTTTACCGCCCATTTTTGACATCATTCCTTTTATATCTGACATACCTTTCATCATTTTTCTCATTTGTTCAAATTGATTAATATACAAATTAATGTTATGTAAAGGTATTCCCGAACCTTGAGAAATTCGTCTTTTCCTTGAAGAGTTCATTAGTTCAGGATGTTCTCTTTCTTCCGGTGTCATAGACTGTATAAATACTTCGATTCTTTTAAATTGTTTTTCACCTTCGTGAGAAATCATTTGACGGTCATCTTTTGACATTTTTAAACCGGGAATCATTCCGAGCAGTTGATCCATAGATCCGAACATTTTCATTTGAGATTGCATTTTTAGAAAATCATTAAAAGAAAATTCAGCTTTCGCCATTTTCTTTTCCATTTCACGTGCGGTTTTTTCATCAAAAACTTCTTGTGCCCGTTCTACTAATGATACAATATCACCCATTCCAAGGATTCTGTCCGCAATTCTTTGCGGATAAAACGGTTCCAGTGCGGAAATCTTTTCTCCTGTACCTGTTAGCTTAATAGGTTTATTTGTGCAGTATACCAAACTTAATGCGGCGCCGCCTCTTGCATCACCGTCAAGTTTTGTGAGTACCATACCTGTTATTCCAAGCTGTGCGTCAAAATTTTCTGCAACATTAACAGATTCCTGACCGGTCATTGAATCTATTACAAGTAATTTTTCCGCTGGATGATAGATTCTGTCTATAAGCAGAAGTTCTGCCATCATATCGGTATCTATTTGCAAACGACCTGCTGTATCAAGAATAAGAGTATTAAACCCTTTTTCATTTGCGTAATTTATTGCATTTTTTATAATGTTTTGTACGTCTTTAGAATCTTCCGAATATACATCAATCCCTGTTTGTTCACCGAGGGTTTTTAACTGTGTAATTGCCGCAGGTCTGTACACGTCGCAGGCAACCAGAAGCGGATTCCTTTTTTCATTTTTTAACTTGACGGCAAGTTTAGCGGAAGTCGTTGTTTTACCGCTTCCCTGAAGTCCCAGCATCATAATTAGATTCGGATTTCCTGAATAATCAATAGGTGATTCATTCTTCCCCAATATTGAAATAAGTTCGTCATGAACGATTTTTACAAGCTGCTGCGAAGGATTAACTCCGTGTACGACATCTTCTCCTTCCGCTCTGTCTTTTATTGATGAAATAAAAGCTTTGACGACTCTTAAATTAACATCGGCTTCCAGCAAGGCTCTTCTGATTTCTCTTAATGCATCCTGCATATTTTCTTGCGTTAATTCGCTTTGACCGGAAGTCTTTGCTATAATATCCTGTAATTTATCCGATAATGATTCAAACATAAATACCCTTTAATACATATCCCAATGTAATATAAAGAGTATCACAAACAAAAATTATTATTAACCGTTGAATACTGCAAAATATTTTTGTTCATTATCGTTCAGAACTTGTTGAATACCTTCTATCATTTTTGTAATTGCGCTCATTTCGGTTTCCAAGTTATTCATTCTGTTATCAATTCTAGTTTCTTTTGCCGTTATAGTGCGTTTTTGGTATTCATATTCCGCAAGCGCATCAGCGTTAGCCACACTGTCGTTTACGAGAACGACATGTGAATTATTTGATGCGATGTCGTTTATATAAGTATTTGTATATTCCCCGTTTTCATCATAATCACGATCAATTGTGGTTATTGTGTATAAATTGTTTTGGAACATTTGATTTAAACGTTCAGTATCACCTGCTTCGGAATCATAAGTCCAACCGCAGTCAGCAATAGCTTGGAATAATTGGTCGTAAAAAGCAATTTTGGTTTCGTCAGTATATAGTTTATGTTTATTCCAAGCATCTTGTGCTTCATCAAAATTTTGTTTAACTTCGTCATATTCATCAGAATCCGGATCCGTATGCTCCATAATATATTGGCATTCAAAGGCAGCTCTTTCCAATGCTGCGTATTCTTCTAAGTCATCCTCATCAAATCCTGTCAATTGTGCCAGAACATGAGACCTTGCATCTTCCCAGCTTCCGCCAGCGCTTCCGTCAGGTGAAATCATTTGAGCATATTCTAAGTATTTAGAATCTACTACTACTTTGCCTGCTAAATCTGTTATTAAATATGGTTTTTGTTGGTTTGTAACACACGGCTGCATTAAATTTTTATAGCTCATATCGACATAACTTACGCCGCTATTATTTGTCCATTTTACCGATTTTTGGTTTAAAGCCTCCCTGTATTTTCTTGTTACTCTTTGCATATCTCCTGAAAGGGCAGTCTTTTGATTAGCCAAATTGCTTTCCATCCACTCGATATCTGCTTTTCGAGCGGTAAGTAAGCCAAGTCTTGCTTGTGATGCTGCCATTCCCATTTTCTAAATTTTCCTTATAGTTGTCCCTTTTCATTATGTATTACGGATAAATTAGTAAAAAACTTTAATGATTTTAGAAAATTGTTACAAAAATTTACAATATTTTTTCTTAGTTAAAGCTAGTGTTGCGGAATTCGAAAAAATATGTATAATATAATGGTGCGTAATATTTTTGCGGGGTGTCAGGTATGGATTCAATGATGGTGTCAGCGTTTCGAAATATGGAGAGACAAGCTATAAAGAATCGTTATAATGAGATTTATTCTCATGAGCTTGCGCACAAAAATGCTGCGGGTTCTTTGGCAGGCCCTATTGTTATTGAAAAAAATTCAAAAGGCATACCTGTCGGAGGACACGTTTCTATAAAAATGCCAACATTGGATTATAACAATCCACAGAATACAATTAATCATGCTAACACTGTTATAAAAGCTGCGTTAGCTCCTTCTGATCCTTCAGGTCAAGATTATAAAGTTGCTGCTCAAGCAAAAAGTATAAAAGCAAAAGCTGAACGGGCGGCTAAAAACAAACATTTGGATTATTATGCATAATTAATGTTAAGATTGATTAAATTTATAATTTTAGATGTTCACATATAAGTTTAATGAGTGTATGATTTAAGTATGATTGATTTATCGGAGTTATATTCTGAAGTCCCTCCGACAAAACTGCGTAATATTGATGAGAAGTTTTGTCCGGCAGCGACCTCAAAGTTTTGGAAATTAGTTGGTGATTTTGTCTTTTACAAAATGTTAAAGACTCGTTTTTATGCATTTCGGTTTAAAGGTGCGGAAAATTTTCATTCAAAAGCTCCTGATATGCCTATTATAATGTATGCACCTCATTCAAATTGGTGGGATGGAATTGTCGGTTATGCGACGTGTAATTGGATTTGTCATCAGGAAATGAGACTAATGGTTGAAGAACTGAAAAGGTTCCCTATACTTAGACATGCAGGGTGCTTTAGTATAAATAAAAAGTCACCGCAAGCTTCTATGGAAGCTTTAAAGTATGCTATTCATGAGCTTGCTAATCCGAATTGTAATGTTTATTTGTACCCGCAAGGAATTATAAAACCGCCTAATTACAGACCAATTGAATTTCAGTCCGGTTTGGCTTATATGGTAGAAAAAGCAGTAAAGCGCTATGGTAAAGTAGGTTTAATACCTGTAGCAGTTAATTATTTCTTTTTAAGAGACAACAGACCGGAAGTATTTGTGGAATTTGGGAAACGTATAGAAGTTTTTCATGAAGAAAAGAAAGATAGAAAAGAATTTACCGATTTTTTAGCAAAAAATTTGGAAACCTTATGTGACGGTCAAATGTATGATATTAGCCATGCAATATTTGATGGATATGATACTCTTTTCCAACAAAAACTCAAGTGGTACAGAAGAATTGAACAACGTTTAAAAAGAATTGAAAAACCG
Source organism: uncultured bacterium (assembly GCA_902803165.1). GTDB lineage: Bacteria > Cyanobacteriota > Vampirovibrionia > Gastranaerophilales > Gastranaerophilaceae > CAG-196. The sequence continues at coordinate 17,918 of CADCOS010000141.1, forward strand.
CGTTCAGGTGTTTAAAATTTATACCCTTCCGACACTAGTATAATCAAACCCTTTTTCTTTCATTTTCTCAGGGTTATATTGATTTCTGCCGTCAAATACTATCGGGGTTTTCATTAATGATTTTATTTTTTCAAAATCGGGACGTCTGAATTCATTCCACTCTGTAAGTAACAGAAGCGCATCCGTATTTCCCAGAGCCGAATATGCTGACTGTGAATAGGTTATTGAACCTTCTTTAAAGATTTTTTTAGCGCTATCAATAGCTTTCGGATCGTATGCTTGAATTTTTGCCCCTCTTTTTATAAGTTCTTCAATTATTGTAATAGATGGTGCTTCTCTCATATCATCTGTTTTTGGCTTAAATGAAAGCCCCCAAACGGTAAATGTTTTACCGTGCAGGTTTTCTCCGAATTTATCCGTAATTTTTTTTACAAATTGAAGTCTTTGTTTGTTGTTTGTTTTGTCAACAGCAGATATAATATTCATCTCACATGAATTTTCTTCACCTGTCTTTATTAACGCTTTAACATCTTTAGGAAAGCAGCTCCCGCCATACCCGATGCCCGGGAACAGAAATCTGTTTCCGATTCTTGTGTCTGTTGAAATACCGATTCTTACCATTTCTGCGTCTGCTCCGACTTTTTCACATAAATTAGCTATTTCATTCATAAATGAAACTTTAGCTGCCAAAAAAGAATTAGCCGCATATTTTGTCATTTCGGCAGATTTAACATCCATCAATATAATTCTGTTTGCTGTTCTTAAAAATGGTGAATATATTTCCTGCATAATAGCAGTAGCTTTTTGTGAATCTGAACCAATTATAACTCTGTCAGGCGAAAGAAAATCATCAACAGCATTTCCTTGCTTCAAAAATTCGGGATTTGACACAATATCAAACGGAATATCTGTTTTTGATTTTATAAATTCTGTTAATTTTTCTGCCGTACCAACAGGGACGGTTGATTTATCAACAATAACTTTATATTCATTCAGACCTTTAGCAATTTCTTCGGCAACAGAATAAACAACGCTTAAATCAGCAGCTCCGCTTTTGTCTTGAGGAGTTCCGACTGCTATATAACAAACTTTAGAAACCTTTACTGATTCAGCAATATCAGATGAAAAACTAAGCCTTTTCTCCTCAAAATTTACTTTTACAAGCTCTTCCAATCCCGGTTCGTATATTGGAATAATACCGTTTTTGAGTTTATTAAGTTTTTCAATATCATTATCAACACAGATTACGTCATTACCCATATCTGCAAGGCAGGCTCCTGCAACTAATCCGACATAACCTGTTCCGATTACGGTAATTTTCATTGTATTGCACCTTGTAAATCTGTTTCTTGTTTTTTGAACTGCATTTCATATAATGCTTTATATTGTCCGTCAGGAATTTGCATTAATTCTTCGTGTGAACCGAGTTCTACAAGTTCTCCTTCATTTATAACAGCAATTCTGTCTGCATTTTTAATAGTTGATAATCTATGTGCTATTATAAACACTGTCTTATTTTTCATTAAATTATCCATAGCTTTTTGGACAACAGCTTCGGATTCGTTATCAAGGGCGGATGTTGCTTCATCAAGAATAACAATCGGAGCATTCCTCAGCAATGCTCTCGCTATAGCTACCCTTTGCCTTTGTCCGCCGGACAGTGTCAAACCGCGTTCGCCTAAGAGAGTGTCAATTCCGTCAGGTAAATCAGGTATCACATCTTGAAGATGCGCCATTTCTATTGCATTTTGGAGTTCTTCTTCCGTCGCATCAGGATTGCCCATCATTATATTTTCTCTAACAGTTCCGGTGTATAGAAAATTATCCTGAAATACCATTGAAATATTATGTCTCAGAGATTTAATTGAAAAGTTTCTTATATCAATACCGTCAATTTTAATTGAGCCGGATTTAATATCATAGAATCTTGGTATAAGATTTACGAGCGTTGATTTTCCTCCTCCTGAATTGCCTACAATCGCAAGGGTTTCATTTTTAGGTACAACTAAATTGATGTCTTTTAATACGGTATGACCTTCTATATATTGAAAATCAACATGATTAAATTCAATTGAATTATTTAATTCTGTCATCTCTACAGGGTTTTCACAATCTTTTATTTCTGATTCTAGATCAAATAATTCAAATACCCTGCCAAGTGCGACAAAGATCGTTTGAATGCTTGTAAGAGTGTTCCCCAAAGTTTTAACAGGTTTATAAAGCAATAATAACGATGTTACAAAAGAAGCGAAACTTCCTGCAGTCATTTGGCCGGAATTAATAAGGTAAGTTCCGTATCCCAAAACTATTGCAATACCGAATGATGCAATCAAATACATTAAAGGTGACATCCAAGCGGCACGCTTTGTTAAAGACATATTTACTCTGAAGCTGTCCCATGTTTGTGCGCGGAAATACTTTTCTTGTCTGTCTTGTAAGTCGTAGGCAGCCATTACTTTATTCCCGCTGTACGTTTCATTAACGTTTGTTGTAATGTTTCCGCCAATTACCATATTTTTGTTGGAAGCGGATTTTATACGTTTTCTTATAAGTGCAACCGGAATAAATGCAATACATAAAACCAGAATTCCGATAAAAGCAAGTCTCCACGAACTGTATAGCATAACCGCAATAAGTCCCATTGCTCCGAATACGCTTGTTGTAATTGTCTTTATTTTATCAATGATTCCCGTTGAAGCAGTCTGAGGATCGCTCATATACCTTTGGAGAATTATGCCGGAAGAGTTTTCATCATAAAATTGCGGGTGCATGTGAATAAGCTTGTGGAATAAATCGAATTTAACATCATTTGTGATTCTTTGACTTGTCCAAGCGGAAATATAGTCATTTAAATATCTCAATACACCTTGAACTGCCGCAAATAATACAACTCCGATTGGTAATATAAGTGCCATTTGTAAGCTTGATACGGAATAATTCGTACCCAGTAAAGAAAATTCAAGCGATTTCCCGCCAATTACATAGTCCATATAAGGTTTAAGAGCGAATGCTGTTACACCGTCAAGCAATCCCAAAGGAATTGCTATTAAAAACCCAAGAATAATTCTGAATAAATATGGTTTTATATAAGGAAAAATTCTTGCAAGCAGCCAAGTATACTTAAAAGAATTTTTTGCTTCAGTTGCGCTTAATTTCATTTTATCTCCCTGCTAAACGTCATTATATCTCTAATATAAGAATATTTTAGCACAAACATGTTTATAAATAATATCTTTTAGTGCGGTTTAATTCGCGTTCTCAAGAGAGCTGCGTAATCTTTAAATTCTGTCTTTTGCTGAGTTTTCCCAAAATTTGTTGAATGAAGTCTGCGACTCGTTGAGATAAAATCTATCTTTTTAATTTTTAAGTTGTTTTTATCCATTTTACCTTGCCAATCTATGATTTCACCGGCAGTAACAGAATCATCAAAATCGCCTATTGTATCAAATACTTTTTTTCGGATAAGAATTGCCCCAGTAAAAAGTCCGTAATAAGGTTCTGCTTTTATTACTGTCTTATTGGCTTCTTCTTTTGAAACTTCTGGAGAAATAAAATCTTTAACTTTTGCCTGTACTGCCATAATATCAGGTTCAAATTCATCATATAATTTCTGAAGCGCACCCTTTGTCATTATGTCATCATGATCATGAAATAAAATAAAATCACCACTAGCTATTTTTAGTGCATCATTTTTGGCTTTTACAGGTCCTTCACTTTTTTCTTTTCTTAATACTTTGCATCCATATGTTTTTGCAATATCAGAAGTATTGTCAACTGAACCGTCATCAACAACAATGATTTCGACATTCATATTTTGTCCCTTTATTGCATCTAGTGCTTCTTTTATATAATTTGACCCATTTTTGCATGGAATTATGATTGAAATTAGTTTGTTCATATATTTTCCTTATTTTTCTTTTGGTTCACAAATCAGCAATATCTCATCTTCTGCAGTATTTTCAAGTGCCCCATGAAAGAAATCAAACTTATATCCTAAATTCCAGCTTTCAATCATCGGTTTAATTTTGAAGAAATCATCATAATTATGATATATGCTTACTAACATTGTTGGTTTTTGTTCGCAAATTGTTCTGTGTGCACCCTTCAGAAATTTTTGTTCAAAACCTTCTATATCAACTTTAATTAGACCAATATTCTTAATATTATTTTTTTCGACATAATTATCCAGAGTAATTATTTTTGTACAGTTTATGTTATTTAATGGGATTATCGCGTTTCCACCACAACCTTCTGCAGACATTGAAAGCATTTCTTCTTTGTCTCCTAGCCCAAGATTTTCTATTATAACATCTTCCAAATTATTTAATTCTAATGTCTTTAAACCCATCTCATAATTAACTTTAGATGCTTCAAAGCTAATTATAGGACTATTGGGAAATTCTTCTCTAAAAACCAAACAACTATCTGCAATATAACTTCCAACATCTATTATTGTTTTGCCATTTATTTTTTCTTTGTTTTTAATTGCAATACAACCATTTCTGTAATAAAAAACAGAAGGTTCATAAAAATCAATAGGAAGTTTATATCCACCATTTTCCCAATATTTGCCATTATATTTTGTTTTCTTTTTAAAATGTCTACAGTCGTCAATTTGTTTTAATTCTTCCTTACTATATAAATCTGTAACAAGTACTGTATTTGCATAATATAATCTATCTAAGCGATTTAATATTTTAAGACAATTATTTTTTGCTTGATTATCAAGATTTTTAAGTAAATTTTCGACATTAGTCTGATGTTCGTATAAACTTAACTTATCTCTTGTTGTGGAATCGTTATGATGTCTTTTTAAACGCAATATACCTTGCAATTGACATCTTAATTCTTCAATTTGATCTAATGCAATTTTATATAACGCAGTTTGTTCATCAATATTATTTAATTGATGTAAAATTTTATCAATTTTTGACTTGATTTTAATCTTAAATCCAAAGATTCTGATTATTTTATGATATTTTTCATTTTTTATTGAAAAAATTTGTTGTAATAATTTCATAAATTCTCCTATTGTTTTTGCTTTTTCTGAGTAATCTTTAATATTGGAACTCCGAATAAAAACCATTTTGTCTTTGAAGTACCATATTCAATACGTTTTACAAATGGTATTACACTAAATAATTTATAAATGTAGACTTTTCTATCATCTTTTTTAAGTTGCTTTGTTGAAGTATATATTGTTTGGCACACAGAGTCATCATGTGTATTTGACCATTCTCCGCCATCTAAATTGTCTAGAATTTTCATATCTTCAGAAGTTATTTCGAAATTTTGAATATCAAAATTGGCCTTTATATGTTCTTTTTTAATTGAGCGAGCCAAAGGGCAATAACCTTTTTGATAACTCCATCTAATTGCAATCTGTGATGGTGTTACATCATATTTTTTTGCTAAATTTATGAATGTTTGATTTTTGAAAATCCTTCCCTGATTGAGAGCTCCCCAGGCAACAGGTTGTATATAACTTTTTTCACATACATCTACGACATCTTTGTTTTGATGCTCTGGATGCAATTCAAATTGATTAACAGTTGGCAAAATTTTTACTTTTTGGCGCAAATGCATCAAATGGCCTCGATTAAAATTGGCGACACCAATATTTTTGATTAATCCTTCTTCATAACATTCTTCTAATGCTTTATATGTTTCAAGGATTTTATTGCACCAATCTGCATATCCCCTTAGAGGGGAATGAACAAGATACAGGTCAAAATAATCTAGTCCCATATCTTCCAAACTCTTTTTTAAACATGCTTTTGTTTCTTCATATCCTTGTTTCCAATCAGGAACTTTTGAAACAAGAAATAAATCTTCCCTTTTTACAATTCCTTTTTCTATACAATTTCTTATTGCAAGTCCAACACTTTCCTGATTATCGTAACAATCCGCATTATCTATATGACGATAACCCACTTCAATAGCATCTGTAACCGCTTGAATACAAATTTCACCTTTTGGTATATAGTCAGTTCCAAAACCCAAGGTTGGAATTTTATTGCCATTGTACAATATTCTATATTGTTCAAATTCCATAATTATACTCCTGCCTTATCCAAATTTTTAACTTGCTCAATATCAACTTTTTTATTTGCATTCTTATCTACTTTGGCGATAACCTCCATTTGATGTAACAAAACTTTTAAAGGTAATCGGTGTTTATTCGACAAAAAGAACAAATTTTTCTTGCTAAGCCAAGACGAATTTTGCCAATGACATGTATAAGTATTTGGAGTTATACATTTATGGTTAAACTGTTCATTGTAATGAAACGGACAAAAATATTCCGGAGGATAAACTGATATAAATTCATTTTCACAAATTTTATCAGTTGATAATTTTAATCCGAATTCATTTTCAATAACATCTTTTACAACTCCTGTAATAATATAAATAGGAGATTTCCATATTTTTTCTTGATAAAAATTATACATTTTCTCTAAAATCGGATGATTTTTTTCTGCTCCACAAATTGCCATTTCTGGCAAATTATTTGCAACATTACCTATAAACATTTTATGTTTTAGTAATGGTTCAAAATCTTTGTATACAGTTACATCAGTATCTAAATATATCCCGCCATGGTCATATAATGATTTAACTCTCATGTAATCTGAAACATAAGCCCACATTTTTAGGTCATAAACAGTTTTAAACCATAAATTATTATTATATTCATAATCAAAATCGAACCATTCTTTTGATTTTTCATTTAACTCAATTATCTCATAATCAGGAAGATGTTCTCTCCAGTTTTCAATACAGATATCAGCTAACCGGGATTTTTGTTCTCCGTATCCCCATACATAAAATATTCGTTTTGGTATCATAAATTACCTCCTAGTGCTATTTTTTTTCTTAAATTATCTGTAATAAATTGTTTAAATGATTTATTTAATAATATCTTCATTATATTATCAATATCTTCTTTTTCAAAATATAAATATAAACAAGGAAACTCTTTTTTTATTTTGTTTATTAAATCTTTTTTTTGTAAAGAATTGGTGTATATGTTGAAAGCTTGGTTAATACATTCTTTTTTTAATATTTTATTTGTTGTCCTAAAAATATTTTTAATAGTATTTTGTATATAAAAAAAGCAAATATCACTATAGCCAGTATCATTTGGTTGCTGATTAATTAACTCAAAAATCAAATAATATGCCTTTAATAAAGATTTAAGCGCATTATCATTCAAGAATTGACTATTGGCACTTTCTTCTCTTCGTACATAATGATAAAAAACAGAATCATCGCAAGTAACATGGTTGGATAATTTTAAGGACTGAATCAAAAATAATCCATCTTCACCATTAGTAAGTTTTTCATCAAATTTTAAATCATTATTTACTATCAATTTACGTTTATAAATTGCGCATACCCAATATGTATAAAAGAACAATTTACCATTATTGTATTTTATATTTTTATTTATGTTAAAAAGGTCTTTCTGTATTTTATGATTTATATGTTCGCAAATATTGCCTTTGGCGATATCTGAACTTTTGGTGATTGCTAAATTATACAGAGTTTCATAATAATTATCATCAATCCAATCATCGCTGTCGACAAATCCGATATATTCACCTTCAGCTTTATTTATTCCAATGTTACGCGCATTAGATACACCTTTATTTTCTTTTAAATCAATAATTTTAATGCGTTTATCTTTTTGTGAATATTCTTTTAATATTTCAAGCGAGTTATCCGTTGAACAATCATTAACGCATATAATTTCAATATCTTTAAGAGTTTGATTAATTACGCTGTTCAAGCATTGTTCAAGATACTTTTCCGTATTATAAACCGGTATTATTACACTAATCTTACACATTAACCATTGCCTTATTTTTAATATTTTCTCTCAAAAACAAAAATCCCAGTTTGTTTTTATACTTGATGTTAAACTCATTCCAATCTTTTGAAGTTATCGTAAATCTGATAAATTTTTCAAAATCGTCATATAGATTTATTTGAGAATCGATAAGTTTAGAATATTTATGTAAAAAATCTTTAACTGAATTGAACTCGTCTTCTTTAGTAATATTCATAAAGTTTGTTAAATCAAAAAACTTAAATTCATTATTATCCAGCCAATGATGTTCTTTATAAAGTTCAACCAGTTTATTATATATTTTGATATGAGACAATGCCAGTGAATTATTTTTTCCTGTTAGACTGGTATTTCTGATAGTATAATTATATGCGCTCCCAAAATAAACAAAAATTTTGTCAATATATTTTTTATAAAAGTGCTCAAAGTAAATATCTTCATTAATATAACCGTCCGGGAAAATGATATTATGTTCTTGAATTGTAGTTCTTTTGTACAAGTGTGACCATACTGACCATCTTAAATATTTTCGATTATTGAAAAAATCTTTGGCTGAAATATATTCCCCCTGTGTATTTTTATATATTTTTTCGGACATTTTAGGGGCATTATTTTCATCTTCATACACATTATTGACGTTTAAATTGATTACACAATCGACATTTTTTTCTTCCATTTTGGAAACCAATTCTTCAATATAATTGTTATCAATCCAATCATCGCTATCCAAAAAGTAAACATATTCACCGGTCATAATTTCCATACCTGAATTTCTGGCCGCAGACAACCCGCCATTTTCTTTCCTATTAATAATTTTGATTCTGTCGTCTTTCTTAGAATATTCTTCCAAAATTTTTGCTGAATTATCCGGCGAACAGTCATTAACACAAATTATCTCAAGATTTTTATATGTTTGATTAATGACACTATCAAGACATTTTGCAAGATATTGTTCAACATTATATATTGGTATTATCACTGATATTTTTGTTCTCATTTTGAGTCCTATGTTCCCCTCTCGTTTAAATTTTATAACAAATATAGACAATTTCAAATATTTTTAATAAAATACCATTATGGAAAATATATTAGAAATTAAATATAATGTTCAAAAGTCTCTTGAGCGATTCAAAGAACTTTATATAACTGATGTAAACAGCCGGTATACTTTATATGCAGCAATCAATTTGATAACCGTTGCAAGTAAAAAAATGCGGATGTATAATCCGACTCCGATTGCAGGCGGGTATCCTCCTTATGATGATGCGCTATATGAAGAAATGTGTTATTTGGCTAAAAAAGATTATCAAAAACTGCAAGTGTGTACAAATGAAACTCTTATGAAGGGTTCCATAAGTATTTTGCGATATGTTGTAGGACAAATGTTTTTAAGAAATGAAAACGAAATATGTAATAAACTCAGCAGCAATATTTTAACAAGTACTATTTTGGATATAAGGGAAGCTTATTCATATAAAAATATTCGCTTTTTTGAAAAATATTTTATGCCCTTAAATGCTGATTATCTTGAATATATATTAAATAACGGTAAAAAGACTTCTTTTAAAAATTGGGGGGCATTATACAGGCACTTGCTTCCTTTTGTATATGATAATGACTTAAAATATTCCGTTTGGAAAGCTATTGAAGTTTTAAGAGATAATTTATTAATGGATTTGGGGCTGGGTAAAACTTGGGAATGTTTAAATTCACAAGGCTGGCATAACCATGTAAGAAGTTATTACGGCTTCGAAGGCCCGAGTAATTATGGTTCCCAACGCGCGGTTATTATGCTTCATCCCAAAAACATACCGGATCATAAAAATTGTGCGCAGTTAGTTTGTTATTTTCGTGGAGACGTGGTTGATTACGGGATTGATATAGGTTTTAATGCAAAAAATTTACCTGAAACAGAAGGCTACAGTGACTGGCAATATATTTCTTCAGATAACAGGATTACTTATGAATACGGATATGAAGAAGCTTTATATAAAAATATTGTTGATTATTTCATGTTCACCAAAATTGAAGGAGTACCTATTATTCAAAAAGCGGTTGACTTAAATAATGAAATCGCCGAAAAATATACATTTGCTAAAGTTGAGTTTGTTGCAGAAGGTGACGGAAATTACGAAGAGCAAAGTGAATCAAATTTATACAATGATACAACCGGTATAAAAGATAATAAACTATCGGAATCTTTGTTAGAAAGTAACGGTGGCGATGGAAAACCTCCTATAGATAATTCTGTTTCTTCTGGTGCGGATGATAATGGAGGACATAATAGTCACGATAACTCAGGCGTTGATGTAATAGGGGAAGATATATATGTATCAAATATTTACCCGAATATCAAATATTATGAAGACGCTTTATCAAGAAATAAAATAGCGGAAACAATAGTAGATGATTATTTAACTGATCCGAAAATTGAACCGCTTAATATCGGTATTATAGGTGATTGGGGAAGCGGTAAAACACAAGTAATAAATCTTATCAAGAATAGGCTCCGTGGAATCAAAGAAGGTAAAATACAAACCAAAAATATTAAAGATTTTGTTTGTATAGATTATGATGCTTGGCAATATAATAACAGTGAGAGAATATGGGCATCGTTGGCTTTAGAAATTATGAACGCTTGCCGTAATAAGGATTTTTGGTTTGATTTAAAATTTTTATTTAAAAGATTGGGTCGATATTTAAAGGATAATAAAATAATTTTGCCTTTAAAGATGATTTTTGTGGCTGTAATATATCAATTTATAATATTTATGGACGGATTATTTTTACCTTTCGATTGCCATATGTACCTGCTTAGTATTAATTGGTGCCAAAAACTTGCACTTGTAACAATTATAGCGATACTGCCCGAACTGTTTAAGCCTGTAATCTCGAGTATTGAAATTTCGTTTGCTAAACTGTTTAAGAGTGATAATTGTTCTGAAAGGCTTGGCTTTGAGCATGAAACGAAATTTCATATAAAAGAAGCCTTAAAATCGTTGAGCGGGCGTAAACAGAAGCGAATTATTCTTTTTGTAGAGAATTTAGACAGATGTACTTCTTCTACAATAAGAGAAATTCTTGATACAATATGTAAATTTTTAGAAATAGTAAGCGAAAAATCAAATGATGATATAAAATATCACGAAGTTGTATTGGAAGATGAAGATAATGTTCATCCTGAAAACATAAAGGTAGAACTTTTTACTGTTCTTGCAATTGATAAAAACATTGTTTTACAAGCGCTTAAAAAGGAAAATATACCGGAGGATAAAACATATAATTATTTGGAAAAAATAATAAATATGTTTGTAGAATTACCGCACTATGACAAAATCGAGACATATATTGACAGAATGTATGGTAAACAGCGTAACTCTGATATAGAACATATAATAGAAAAATATAAAGAATTTAAATTTCCGTTGCGAAGACTCTCGAATTTTAGGTATTTTGAACATTTGAAGGCAAAAACATCAAATGAAGAAATCAAATTAGAGGATATAGATAAAATTATATGTCCCGAAGAATGGATTGTAAAAAAGAATATAAATCCAAAAGGAGATGAGTAATATTAATAAAAATATAATTAGGTATTTTGTGTAAATTTTATTTTATTTAAGTTCTTTTTTATAGTGTAAGTTCTAATAATATCTAATTTGTTTTTATTAAAACTTTTATCAATTTCTTCGATTGACATTTTATGTTTATTATCAAGAAAATATAAAATTTGCGGCTTTACCCAACTTCCATTCCATAAATGAATTGAGTGGGTATCATCTTCTATGCAATTTTCGCTAAATTGTTCATTATCTCTGTATGGAATAAAAAATCTTTCGGGATAAATTGTAATATTTTTAAGTTTAATTATTTTTTGTTTTGATTTTTCCGGAAAATTACTATAATTTATACCTTCATCTTTTAAAAAATATTTAAAAATTTTAGGCATATTATAAATTGGTTCTTCCCAAATCTTTTGATTATAAAATTCTAATATTTTTTGAAACAAAGGATTTTTTGGTTTTGAACCCAATATTGCAGGTTCTGTATATTCTTCAGATTGCATACCTACAAAAGCAGGTTCTTTTAAAAATTTATCAAAATTTTTTAATATTTTAACATCTGTGTCAAAATATATTCCGCCATGTTCAAATAAAACTTTTATTCTCACATAGTCTGCTACATAAGCCCACATTTTGCGCTCATATACGGTTCGGAACCATTTATTTTCTCTCAATTCTTTTTCAAAATCAAAATATGTCTTATTTGACTCGTCGATTTGAATAATTTTGTAATCAGGTAAATGTTTTTTCCAAGTTGCTATATATTTTTCAACATCAGGTTTTAAAGGTTCATTTGCCCCCCAAACATAAAATATTTGTTTTGGAATTGTTGTATTAGATTGAAATTTAGCAGTGCGCATCTTATCCATTATTATTTTTAGCTTAATTTGTCTTATTTCTTCTTGAGGTTTAATAAAACTTTTTATTTCACTCAGGAATTGAGTTTTGTGTGCATATTTCCAAAATAGATTTGAATTTTTTACCATATCTGATTGAATAGTTTCGTCAATATACCATGGTTTTAAATATCCTGCGTAGTGCCTTATAATATAATTATTGCCTGTAGGTTCAATTACATTATACGTTTTATCAAGAATTTTATAATTACATTCAAAATATTTGTTTAATAAATCTTGATCTGCAAATACTAAACTGTTCCTATATTTTTTTTCAAGTTCAAATAATGTATTTGTTACATCATTTTTACTCCATAGTTCATTATTTACAAGTAATACCCCTGCATTGAAATAAGTGTGTTTTGAATCTATAAAGTCACGATTTCTTTGTTCTGAATTAAAATCTTCTACCGCTCCGAGAATATAATTGTCTAAAGGTTCACTGTATAACTTTTCAATATCATCATTAACAATAATATCGACATCAAGATATATATATTTTTTAATACTTGGCTTTAATTTTGAAATTAAAAGTCTGTTATATGTAGAAAGTGTTATATAATCTTTGTCGTAGTTCATTCCTTCAAATTCTTTATCCGAATCAAGTTTTAAAAATTCAATTGAAAAATTATTAAATTCTTTTTTTAATTGGAGGATTTTTTCTTTATTTTCTGAACTTATTCCGCTATCTAAAATATAAAATTCAATAAAACTTTTTGTATTATAGCAAACTGATGCCATTGTTGTAGCAACAAACGGTGCATAGTTGTTATCGGATGATAAAAATATCGGAATGTTATTGTTATTCATAAATACCTTATTTTAACTTATTTTTTACATTACTTCTCATTTTTTTTAGTAATTCTTTTCTTATATCATATTTATTTTGAAGACTAAAATCAATAAATTCAGATTCAAAAAACTTAACATTATTATTTTTGCTAAGTTTATACAGATAGAATCCTGTTAATCGTTCAAGAACAAATCCCATGTCCCTGATTTCTTTACCTTTAGTTTGAGGTTCAAAATTCTTTTTAAATTTATCTTCAGAAATTTCCAAAAAATTTGCAATTTGTTTTAATTCTGAAGTCATTTCAATATGATAAGTATCAATTTCGATAGGAGTAGGGTATAATTCAAGAAATTTGAAAAGATATTTAAAAATCCACTCGCAATAATCAAAAAATATATCTTTTTTCATTATATATAATTCATGAAAATATGCACTTGGTTTATCTAAATATTCTTCAAGTAATTTAATATCTTCAGGAAATACTGTTTGGAAAACATTATAAAAACAATCATATATTTTTTCACCATGGGAATAGATAAATTGTTTTTTTACGGAGCCTTCAGCTAAATCAAACTTTTTAGGAGCAAAGACATCATAATCTTTTATGTATTCCATAAGGTTTGCCGGAAGAAGTTTTCTATATCCAAACGATCCGAAATATTCAGGGTTACCCAGTGACTCATAGTGCTTCCATGCCCAATAAGTTCCGGTTAAGAATCCGATTCTGCGATTATATTTTGAAATGCCGCCTTCAAAATCATCATTAAATTCACAGTTTTCGTGCAGCCATTTTATATTTTCTTCTGATTGCACTCCGTCTTTAGAATCTGTTTTTTCAACAGCTTTACCAAGCTGAATTGGAGTTAAAATTTCCGATTTAAATAAAAAAGAAGGTTTAATATAGCTAACCAAAATTTTTATAAGAGGGCGCTTACTATCTTTATTTAAATAGTCATATTTTAAGTAGTCATTTAATAATTGTTGCTCAGTTGTCATCTGTATTGCTAGCTTTCCTGTTAAGTAATGTGCTCAAATTTGTATTATATTGTTTTATTTAATTGTTCTTGTCTTTATTCAAATAATAGCTGTGTTAGGTCTTAGCATTTGTATTAGTATCTTTTTTTAAATTTTTTCTCAAATTATATAACAAGATTTCTCTGTCATTGGCTAATTCCATATTCTTAAGACCTATTCTTGATACGGTTCCGGCGTATATATCATTTTGATACTTGTTATTAAGGTAATTTAAAGACTTATAATAGCTCATAGGAGTCTCTCTAAAGCCGGCATCTGAATGGTGACAACATTCTATTCTTATTGCATACGATTTAATATTAAACCTTTTTCGCGCATTAATAGAAAAATCTTCGACATATAAATCCCAATACAAATTCTCGTCAAATCTTAAGTTGTATTGTTTTACCAATGAAGAATGTATTATCAACGCTTGACAATCAAATGTGTCAACTTCCTCCATATTTGAGCATAAATTCCCAATTTCTCTTAGCGCTTGTCCGTTTCTCTTTTGCTCGACACAGTGACCGATTAAATCTGACGGTATCACCTTGCAGTTATAAATTTCAATCTTAGCTCCTATAGGACCATAAATATAGTCTCTAGAAAGTTTATCCAATTTTAAATTAATATTTTCCCAAATTTCCCAATCAGGGTGACAAAAAATAAACCAAGCCTCTTTTTTATAATCATATGTTTCTAAAAATCTGTTATATTTCTTGCTGATAGGTTCATTTTGTTTTGTATTATCTAAAATAATTGATTCAACATTTTTATTATTGCTTATAAATGGATTTTTTTTAAAGTAAGCTTCATAAATTGAATAATCATTTACGACGGATATCAATTTTACAGTAGAATCTGAGTATGAATCTTTACTGAAATAATTCGCTTTTAAAAAATTAATATAATTATCTTTTATGCGCAATTGCTCCGAAAGATTTTCAAATATAAGATTTAAATAATGTGTAACTATAGTTTGGTCATATTTTAATTTATTCCGATATTTTGATAAAGTCGAAATAAGTTTTGCGGTGTCCTTGGGGCTGTTTAGTAAATTATTATTCCAAAAACTATAAATATTGTTTACCAAAAAAGAAAGTACTATTGTATAATGATTTTTAGGCACGTTGCTTAGATTTAATTTTTCGAAAATTATGTTGCACGAATTAATTATTGAATTAAATTTTTCATCAACACTTGTCCCGGTACATGCCGAATTAGAATGTCTTATGTATAAATACTTTGCATCATCTACAGTAACAACTTTCCTATAATAAAAACCTGCTATAATACTAAAATACGGATCTTCGAAGTATTTAATATTTGTAGGGAATTTAACTTCGTTAATTTGAATTAATGAAGTTCTATAAATAGCAGATGTAAAAGCATAAGTAAAATTCGCAAAGTCTGCTCTTATTTTGTCATTAATGTCATAACTTTTTGATAAATAAGTAAATTTATCTGTTACATCATACTCAAAAACATTTCCTTTCGCTGCATCAGCGTCATTTTCAACAGCAGCATTATACAACTTTTCATAAAAATCCAAATCTACAAAATCATCTGAATCCACAAATCCTATATATTCGCCGCATGCGATATCAATGCCGGCGTTTCGTGCGGCTGCGGCGCCTTTATTTTCATTGAAATCAATTATTTTTATTCTTTCATCTTTAGATGCATATTCTTTCAAAATTTCTAAAGAATTATCAGCAGAACAATCATTAATACAAATTATTTCAATATCTTTTAATGTCTGATTACAGACAGAGTCTAAGCATTTATTCAAATATTTTGATGTATTATAAACCGGTATAATTACCGAAACTTTGCTCATACTTACTTTATCCAAACTGTGTAACAAGTTAATCATACTATAAAAATCATTCTGTTCAAGCGAGATAAACGGCTAGTTTATTTATATGATTTTGTAAATCACATCTAATCTAAATGGTTGATTTTTGCAAGCATGAATCAGAAAAAGGAACTCACGTGCTATATAATGTTATTAGTATAATATTGACTTTTTTTACTTGGTCATTAAAACAAAGTTAACAACAAAATATAGGAGATACCGTTATGGGTATGGCAGCTTCTCAGGCTAGATATTTAGCCCTTGTAGCAAGAAAATCTAATTGTGAATATGAAGGACAGCAAATTAACCAAGCAAGATTGCTTCTGTCCAATCAGTCGGCAAATTTGTTTAATCAGATGTTGGGCTTGACTGTTCCTGTCCCTCCAAGCACACAGGATTTTACTAAAATACAATATTCATATACGGACGGAAACAATGCTTCAACAATAGACAGTTGGAAACAGCTTGCCAATGATCCGGAATATAACTATATTGTATCAAGCCATTACTATACAGAAACTTATACCGGCTCGGTTAAGAAGATGACCGATCCACAGGTTCAAGTCAGCAGTCCGAACGGTGTGAGTACGTCTCTTGGCAATTGGGGGCAAATTGAAGCTGCATATAATGCAATGACAGCTGCTCAATCTGTACGTGACAGTGCTTATGATACTTGGCAGAGTACTAAGAATTCTCAAGAAAGAATTATTTCAAGTATTAAAAACAGTGCTCAAGTTAATAACGGATATCAGGTATTTCAGCAGAGCTTAAATGAAAGAACTGCAAGCACCATAATGGCAGGATATACGCAATATCTTTTCAAAAACGTAACAAACAATTCGTCAAATGATATATATAACTATAATATAAAGAACTTTAATAATGCTGATGGAGTTGATCCTGCATATATTGATACTTTGCAGAGCGGAATACAGCCGGCAATAAATGCGGCACAGCCGTTTGCAGATGATATTAATAATAACTTTGCGACAATAAGTGATGCGGACGCAATCGCCGATGCAAGACAAGTTCTCGAACAGGCTCTTCCTGCTGCTGAAAACGCTCTTGCAATAGCAAATGAAGCGGCAGACGCAGCGGCAATTGCAGCGGCTCAAACTGCTTATGACACAATAATGAACGCTTTGAACGATTGGGATACTAATCCGCCGGCGGACAAAACAGCTGCGCAAACATTAGCAAATACTGTTATGTCACAAGTAAATGCCGCTAATACAGCTATTACTTCAACTGTAATTAGCGATGCAAAAACAAATATGCAGACTGAGGTTACGAACGCTCAATCGATATTACAGGGTATAAAAGACCAAATAGAACTTGGTATAACTTCAATAGATGTAGTAAATGCAAATATTTTAGACTACAATACAACGCATTCAATAACGCCTACCGTTTATATTCAAAATATTGAAGATTTGGTAGATTTTAGCAATGTTCCGCCATACAATGATATTCAAAAGGAAGTTTTAAACGCATATTCTTTATCCGTTGAAGACTTAAACGGTACTCCGACGGGTAAAACCGAGATAGTTTTAACTAAAGATGTCGAATCGCTATATAGTAATTTGCCGACAACGGCAGGTGCTTCTACTTGGCCGATAGGCGGCTATCCTCTGGCAGGTGTTGCTACTACTAATGCTGCATATTTAGCTCAGATTGCTGCGGCACAAACGTTAATTGATGCTGATTATAATACCTACGAAGCGGCTGAAACAATATACCAAAATGCACTCAATGCTTATAATGCCCTAAACAGACCAACTTATATCGGTAATTCAGAATTGACTCTGTTGGGTACTCTAACTCAAGATCAATCGACAGAACTTTTGCAGGTTGTAAAAGATATGAAGGCGGAAGGTATTACTTCTCACTTGTTAGACTGTTTCAATGAAGACGGTTCTTATAAAGGCGGAGTTTACAGTTTTAGATTAAACGGAAATACATACTATACAACGTTTGAAGATTTGGCGGACGCTTATGCTTCAAATCATTTGAGCAACAACTTAATTGATGCTCAGTATAAAATGCCGTATTATAATGCAACATATATTCAAAAACGTATTGACCAAACAGGAAAAGCTCTTTTAGAAACAGACGGTGAAGGAAGATTCTCTTCCGTAAGATTTGAAAATGATTCTGTTACATATACATTGAAAACAGAAACAATAACAGACGATGAAGCTTATCAGGATGCAATGAATCAATATTATTATGAAAATGCGGTATATGATAAAACGGTTCAGGAAATTAACGCGCAAACTTCAATAATTCAACAAGAGGATCAACAGTTGGAATTAAGATTAAAACAGCTTGATACTGAACAAAATGCTTTGAAGACAGAAATGGATGCGGTAAGCAAAATCGTTAAAGACAATGTTGAAGACACATTCAAGACCTTCGGCGGTTAATTCGTAAAATAAAACGGAAAATTATTAGAATAAAAAAACAACAGGGAAGCAAAAATGGCTTACAAAAATGACGGATACTTAGTAATAGCAAACAGATACGGCTCGGCATCATCGGATGCTAAGGCAATGCTGTATGAAACTTATGACAGATTAAGAGATTTAACTGTTTCAGGTTCTGCATCTTCAGGAACAGGGTTTGAAATGGCGGGCAGTTTCTTGTATCAGTTAGCGAGTTTGTTTGCTCCGTCAGCATTTATGACTACATTAGGCGGAACAACCGCAATGAATATACCAGGTACGTCTTATTGGTCACCGTATACAGGCGGTGCCGGCGGAATGAAAGGAACTTACTCTTCTTTTGGAGTAAATAGTTTGGGTAATTATTCCGGATTTCCGAGCGGTTATGCTTCAAGGTTAAGCGGATATACAACTGGCGGTGCGGCAGGACTCGGCAATCTTTTATATGGTTATGGTTCTTCGTCAGGTTCTCCGACAGGATTTGCTTCAGGAATCGGCAGTATTGCTGATATTGCAAGTACGGCAGCTTATGGTATAGGTACGGCTAACGGTTACGGTTTGGGTGCATCAGGTGTCATAATGCCTCTTGCAGGTATAGTTTCAGGTTGGGGCGGTATAATGACTGCAGCGGCTCCTTATTTGGGTGAATTTGGTCTCCCTGCGGTTGTAATGGGTAATTTAATGCAAGGTACATCTTCTGCAGCCCTATCTGCATACCAATCAGTTTCAGCAAATGTACTTTCAAATGCGGATACAATTCTTTCGCAAAAAGTAGCGAACATTGAAACTGTTTGTAAGATGCTTGATACACAATCAGATATTGTGAGAAAAATGCTTAAAGACGATTTGGAAAGCAATTCAAAGGAAATTGATAATTTATAGTTCGTAGGTGAATAAAATGCAAAAAAGGACTTTTGTACGTATAATGATTGATAGTTTGCTCAATAATCCTTTTATAAAGGCATTGAATTTGCTTGTAAATTTTTGTAACAATTCGGCTTTCTATAATAAAAAAGAATTAAAGTTTTTGAAAAAAATGCCGTTAAAAAATAAGGAAGCTAAATCAGTTTATAAGAATAAATTCGTATTTGATGCATCTCAAGCTACGGGAGTATATTCGAAGTAAAATGTTAACATTTGTAAAGAATAGCATGAAAAATAAGCAATTATTGGAATTCACATGTTTTTATATATGTGTAGGTTCATATCGTGTAGGAGAAAAAATCTATGCGTGAGGAGCTACAAGAAAATATAAAACGGTTAGTGAATTTTTTGAATTTTGCCCGAGCATTTTTTGTAAGGAAAAATCCTTTAAAGGCACTGGCTATGAGTTTAATTTCAAGCCTAAAGGACATGCTGACGATTAAACAAAAGCTGAAAATGGCGAAGTATCGTGTAAATTACCACAAACATCAGCTTTACAAAATGGAAAGTTTAATAGCAGAAAACAATGAACACACATTCTTGAAAGGCAAGAATTTAAACGAAATGAGATAAATCTCGAAAGGACTGTGTTATGGGATTAATTACGTCAAGTTATCGTATGATGTATCTTACGGCATACAAGTTTTCTTTAGAATCTAAGATTCAATGGATTGCAACTGCCAAAATGGAATTGGTTTCATCATCTGATGAAATCCTTGCACTGGGAAATGATTTAGATCCTGAAAATCCTGCGGTGAAGCAATTAGAAGCAAGGCGTGATAAATTAAGTGTATTGGAAAAAAGACTTGATATTCAAATGCAAGAATACCAAAACAGATTGAAGATGGTTAATGCAGAACTTGAATCTTGTCAGGGCGCAATTGATAATGCGATTCAGTCATCATTCTCTTACAAATTATAAAATTAATCAGTGATTATAACTTTATTAACAGGTATATCGAACTCATCCGGAAAAATTGTTTCTACGATGAGTTCTTTTGGTATGCATACAATTGTACAGGGGCGAATATCTTTAAAGCTGTTTAAAAATCTGTCATAGAAGCCTTTACCGTAACCTAATCGGTAATTGTTTTTATCAGCCGCTAATGCAGGTACAATAATTAAATCTAATATTGATTTATTATCTGAATCGGATAATGGTTCTTTTGTTTTAAAACATGAATCACAAAGTTCTGTTTTTTTATCAAATCTGCAGCATAACAACTCATTTCCGTCTATTTTAGGCAGGTAGAAGTTTTTTGTATTATCATCAAGCAGACTTAACAAGTTGACTTCTTTTTCTAAAGGATAAAATATCATTATGTTATGAGCATTTTGATATTCAATCGTTTGTTTTAGTTTTAGTGTAAGCTCTTTACTTAATGATTTCATATCAAGTTTTGAACGTATTTCTTTTGTCTGTTTTCGCAGCTGCTGTTTATCCAAGAAAGCCTCTCCTTTATTCCTAAACGATTGCTCCATGAGACGCGTCTTGAACCGTTCTTGAATATTTTGCCAAGTATCCTGTTGTATTAATGTCTTTAGGTTTCCAATTTTTTTTGCGTTCTTCTAAAATTTTGTCCTCGACTTTAAGGTTTAATGTACGTTTATTTATATCAATTTCAATAATATCTCCGTCTTCTATTAAAGCTATTGTTCCTCCGTCTTGTGCTTCAGGACAAATATGTCCCACACAAATACCTCGGGTACCGCCTGAAAATCGTCCGTCTGTAATAAGTGCAGCTTTTGTTCCTAACCCAAGCCCCACAAGCAGTGATGTCGGAGCAAGCATTTCTCTCATTCCAGGGCCGCCTTTCGGACCTTCATAACGTATTACAACGACATCTCCTTCTTCAATTTTCTTATTTTCCAAAGCTTGCATTGCTTCTTCTTCCGAATCAAAACATTTTGCTTTTCCTGTAAACTCGTAACAGCTTTCGTCAACAGCGGAAATTTTTATTACGGAACCGTCAGGCGCGATATTTCCCTTTAAGATTCCGAGTCCTGGTTTAGTGGTAAATGGTTCGGAATAATTATGAATAATTTTGTTATCAACATAAGCATTTTGTGTAAGTTCGCTTGTTTTTTTCAAAGTAACCCCTTCAATATCTTTAAATTCTTTAATATCGTGAAGGAGAACTTTTAATAACCCTGTTACGCCGCCTGCTTGGTAAAAATCATACATTGTGTAATCAGAAGATGGTTCAAGTTTAAGTACTTGGTGAATTTTGTGTGAAAGTTCTTCGAAATCATCAATAGAAATGTCTATATTTGCTGCATTTGCAAGTGCTAAAAGATGAAGGAAAGAGTTTGTCGAACCTCCCATTGCAAGATCTGCAATAATAGCGTTTCTCAAATTATCTTTGGTAATAATATCAAGCGGACATTTATTTTTTCTCACAAGTTCAACAATTTGTAACCCGCTTTCAAAGGCTATTCTTCGTTTGTGAGATGAAACGGCAGCAGAAGTAGCGCAGAACGGCAGGCTCATTCCCATTATTTCAGTTAAACAAGCCATTGTGTTTGCGGTATAAAGTCCTTGACAAGAGCCGGCGGAAGGACATGAAGCTTCTTCAAGTTCCGCTAATCGTTCTTTATCTATAACTCCGTCTCTATATTTACCAACAGCTTCAAAGGAGCCTCTAATCATTGTCAACTTTTCACATTTACTTTCTCCGTCAAGCATAGGTCCTGCTGTGACTATAATTGTAGGAATGTTAAGTCTTGCTGAAGCAATAAGCATTGCAGGCGTAATTTTGTCGCAGTTTGAGAGTAATACAAGTCCGTCAAGTTGATGAGCGTTTGCAACCGTTTCTATGCAATCAGCAATCAGGTCTCTTGACGGAAGTGAGTATCTCATGCCTTCATGTCCCATTGCAATTCCGTCACATACAGCAGGAACACCGAATATAAAAGCTTGTCCGCCGCCCGAGTGTATTCCTTTTTCTATCTGCCGCTCCAAATCTCTCATCCCGATATGTCCCGGAACCAGATCTGAAAAAGAACTTGCTATACCGATATAAGGTGCATCTATATTTTTTTTACTTACGCCGGTTGCCATTAAAAGACTTCTGTGCGGAGTTCTCGCAATTCCGCTTTTGATATTATCACTTCTCATAACAATTACCTAAATAAAAATCCCTTTCGATATATTTTAACATGAAAGGGAATAATATAGGTTAATTTTAGATTAATTTATGATTAATTTTTATGCTGCGCCTGCGTATTGATTTCCCACAGAATATCTGGCTGCTATATTTTCGAAAGCGCGTCTGACGTTTGGATCAAGGTTTTTGTCCTGTTCAGCGATGGGGGCTGTTAGTGACAGCAGTTGTGCATGTCCTTCAGGAGTCTTTTTCATTTCTTTTATTTCTGCTTTAGCGCCGACATTTTGTCCGACTATTCGTTTTGTAAGTTTACCTGTGAGCCACATACCGACAGATCCGACTACAAAACCTGCTACTGCTCCAATTACTGTTCCTATTCCGGGAGCGATTGCTGTTCCGGCTGCCGCTAGAGCTTTAGTTGCCGCCCAGGTACCGATTGCTTCACCTGCCATCCAACCGACTGCGCTTCCTGCGCCTTTTACAGCTGTTTGACCAAGTTGAGCTAAACCGGTTCCTGTACTTTCTTTAAATGCACTTGCAATATCTTTTGCATCGAATAATGCTTCAAATGCTGCCCATCCGAGTCCTGATTTTATTGTGCATGATTTTTTAACAACATTCCATAATGATGAACTTCCTTTTTCTCCCAGTTTGGTAATATTTGCAGCTTTTTTGTTTATTTCTGCTGTGTCATTAAGTCTTGATTCTACGGTCGGAACATCCTTGCCCAGAATCTTTTTCCAAGTTCTAGGTAACCAGCCGTTTGATACATAAGCATGGTCAAGTTTTGCTGTTAGTTTCGCAATCTTATTTGTATCTCCTCTTGAAAGCGCACCTTCTAACTCTTTCATTACTTTATTTAATTCCGTCATTTCAGCTTCAGTAAATTGTTTCCTAAATAAACCTGTTTTCCAATAAGAGCGTGCTTTAATTTTATGAGCTCTAAAATATGCTTCTCTGACTAAATCGTTAGTTTCACGATTGCACCATAATTTATTTAACGCAGTTCCTTCTTTTGTTGCATCAGCAAACATCCTTTTCAAATCTTTATCAAAGCTTGCTTTTATTGTCTGGATAGGATGCACAACTACTCTTGGGTTTTGTAATGCGGCAAAACTTAATCCACCGGTTATTGCGCTGCCGAATGATTCCGACGGAGCCATGTTGTTATAATAGTAGTTAGCTATTGTGTCAATATCCTTCGAATCGGTAATTGGCGTTCCCTTTGTATATGTTCCGCCCCATTGATCCGCTGCTGTTCCTTGAGATTTCATAAAAATATCCTGACCGGGATAGTTATATGCATTATAGTATTGGTTGTAATAATCCGGATTAACAGCACAGTATCCGTTTACAACGCTGGGTGCATTGTATGCTCCGTATCCGCCCATGTTACCACCATAGAGAGCGTATTCCATATTCGCAAGTGATTGAATACCGCTTACCATAATTAAACTAACCTATATAAATCTAACCTTATATATAATAAGTTTTTTTATTTAAAAAAATTGCGTTTTCTGTAACAAATTGTAAACAAATACAGCAAAAAAAATTTTTACGATTTTTTTTATAAAAGTCTATAGATATAACAGAGGTTTATTTAATGAACGTTTTTGGTATACAATTTGGGGAATCTGATAAATATAAAACTTTTAAAGGTATAAGAACAAGCAGAAACACTGTAGCGCAATTAGCAAAAAATAATCATTATTCTTTAACAGATATCAATCAAAGAAATATTGCTAATGCAATAAAAGAATTAGCTAATATTCCGGGAGAAAATAATATCAAATTTTTGCTAAATACAGCGGCAAAAAATGTATATCAAACAAATATTGAGCTTAAAGATAAACCTAAAAATAATTGGAAGCAGCTTCTTTTAGCTGCTGTCGCATCTGCAATAGCTGTGACTCCGTTTATAAATGAATCTGCTTTTGCAAAAAAAATTGAAAAAATAAAAAATGCAAAAACATTAAATGATACAGAAAAAGAAATTTTAAAGCAGCGTGAAAATTTGTTAAAGGCTGTTAATCTTGAACAGATTAAAACAGAATCTGTAAATAATAACGAAAAGGATTTCGTTAAAAATTTGGATTATTTTATTGTATCTTCTGAAACATCTTTAGATGATAAAAAATATGTTTTAGAACGTTTGAATTATTTGATGAGCGAAGAATATGAAATTAACGAACAGTTAAAAGACAAGAAATCACTTGTCGCAGCTGAAATGATTAATGATATGGCTATAGCAGTTCCGGGTAATAAAATTCCTAATATAAAAGCTGTAAATCAAAAACACCATGGTATATGTGCAGATATTTCAATAGTAAGAAAAAAACTGGCTTATGAAGATAAGCGGAATTATGTGGATTCAATATTATCCGAATTAGATAATACCGACAAAATGTCTGTGTATGACAGAAGTAAACTCGGAAGCGGAGAAAAGATAAATGTACCAAAGTCTTATGTCGATTATTCTGCTGCGTTGAAAAAAGGATATAGAATAATAGACGCATCTTCTATGGTTTGGATGCAAACATCATATTATTCCGGATATTCAAATTTGATTTATAACGTTTATAATGCTTTTGACCAAGAAAATTTTGATGTTAATAATGACTCATTTTTTAATGCTAATTTTGCAGATGAAGAACTTGCAAAAATACAAAAATATTATCAATCATTATTAAAGCTAAAAGATGCGTTAGAATCATATAAAACAACTAAAATTGTTAAAAATATAAAAAGTCGTGACATATATCAAAATTATAATAATAATTTGCAATATATGGCTTTGAATATGCAAAAAATAAAAAATATATTATCAAATATTTTCCCTTCATTTGAGCAGGAAGATATTAATATATTAAGTTCAAAATTAATAAATTTAAGGCATGATTATTCAAAAGATTTATCAAAAAACAATAAATATGAATACATTATTAATGAGGAAGATGCAGTTAAAAAGCAAAAAATAAAGAACTTTTTAAAAGATAATTATCATGCGGATGTAGAGGATAGTGTAATCAATACATTATTTGAAAATATAGAATACTTTCAAGATTTAGAGGCAGCAAATGATAAGTCTGCATTAAAAATGTCAAAATTAGGCAAGGCACAGTATTTGTACGAGATTGCCGCTAATTTCCGTGCAGCTTTTCTCAATGGATTAGAGATTGATACTTATAAAGAAATTCTTGCTAAGAATGAAAAATTGCCAAATAAAGAAAGATTGCTTCAAGAAACAATCGGACTTTTAATTTCAAAAATAAAAAATAATTCGGAAGATTCCGAAAGAATTGTAGAACAGCTTTCGTGCTCTTTGTGTGAAGAAATGAATACTTCAAAAGACAGGAAAGGCGTATTGGAAGCCTTAAATAAATTAAGAATCACAGTGGACCATATAGTACAAGATATGTTTGATTTGGCATACAATAACTTGCTTTTAGTTGACAGAAAACACGCACTGATAGCATATATCGATAATTTAATTGTTCAAATTTCCGAAAACAAAGACACTGCTTTAAAAAATAAAGTGGCTGCGCAGTTAAATATTAATAATTATGAAAAAACTGTTGTAAAAGTTTTAAACAGCCTAAAAAATAAACTTTATAATGGTGATGAAAAAGAA
Source organism: uncultured bacterium (assembly GCA_902803165.1). Classification (GTDB taxonomy): domain Bacteria; phylum Cyanobacteriota; class Vampirovibrionia; order Gastranaerophilales; family Gastranaerophilaceae; genus CAG-196. The sequence continues at coordinate 44,000 of CADCOS010000141.1, forward strand.
TATTCTGAAGTCTTTGATAAAATACATAGTGACTCACAGTTTAATGTTATTAGAGAAAATTTAATTGATTTAAAAGAAAGATTAGAAACTGAAGAAAAAGAATCTATTATAAATAGTTATAAACAAGCGTTAGAGTCACATGAAGGATTTGATGCAGAACAGCTTAATAAAATTATTGATTCTCATTTACAAGTATTGGACAGTTCGGAAGATTCTATAAATAAATTTATAAATAGTTTAAAGATTACCGATGATAACGGACACATCCTATATTCTGCAGATAAAAAAGATGTTCTTCTTAAAAAGTATGAAAATATAAATGAAATTATTTCTAAAAAAGATTTACAAATGATACAAGATCATTTGGATAAAATCATGAAAGTTAAATCAGCAGATGAATTTAATTCTGTACAAGGTAAAATTAAAGACAAATCGTTATATAAATTTTCTCAGAGAGAACAATTCATACTTAACACTGTAGACAAAAATGTTAATTCAATGTATTCATACTTGCAAAAATACTTGGAAGATGTTCGCAGTGTAATAAAGAATCCGTTGGAAGAACTTTGCCGTGTTGCCGGAGTAGATAGCGGCCGCTGGTGGGTAGGTGAAGGCAGCAGCGGGTTATTTAGCGGTCAACAGGTTAAAATACTTGAATTTATAACAGGAAGACCTCATTATTCAACAAACGAATTAAAAAAAGCTATTGATACGATTAAACAATCACCATATTCAGGTATATCAACGAGTTCTGTTTTTGATGATAAAGTAGGTATGCATGCTCAATATATAGCTGATATAAAGCCAATGACAGTCAAATCAGGTGATAAAGAAGAAATAAAAGAAGTTTTATTCCATGATAACACATGGGGACCTCGCGAGCATGAAAATGTTTGGGTAGACTCTGCAGGCCTTTTAAGAACGGATTACGGTGACAGAAGAGGCGGTAAACTTGGATATGTAACAGATGATATGTACAGAAACGGTAATCTTGTTGAAAGAATCCTTTCTGATATGACAGTAGAAGAAAAATCAGAGCAGGTAAATAATAAAGTATACAAAAAAATAAAAAACAGAGATAATTCTGATTACAAAAATTCTCAATATACAGATATAATTATTGAAGGAACTTCCCCTAAATTAAAAGAATATGCCGATGATATAAGAGAAAATGTTTTTCAATCTTCAGTAAGGTTGATTTCTTCAATGAAAAAACTTGTTTCAGATTATACTGCTGATGAAATACGCGGTATGATTAAAAAAGCAGGCTATGATGGCGGTAATTGGAGAAGCAGTTATAACAACTTATTAAGAAGAATTTACGATAATTTTAAAAGAGCAGAGGATATAAAAGTTAAGTACGATTCTTTGTCAGATACCGATGAATTGAAATTGGCGTTGGAAAAAGTTGCTCTTAAATCTAATTATAATTCAACCTTGATGATACACGATATTGCAAAAGCAGGTAATGTCAAGGATTTATCAAAGTTTGTCCGCAGACAGCGTATAAAAGCGATAAATAATTTTAAATATTCTTTTAATAAAGATATCAACTTCATACAATACTTACTTAATAATTTTGGTGAAAAAGATGTTGCGGCAATTGATAAGATTTTGAGTAAGTATAATATACAGCTTGATGATGATACGTATGACAACATTTTTGTATCTTTTGAACTTGATGATAAAGATTGGAACGGCAGTTTAAAAGACACTATAGATACATTAATAAAAAGTATGTCTGAGAAAATGGATGAGCATATACAGAATTCAAGTGCAAAGGCGGATTTATTAAATTATATGAGAAATTCAATGCGCGAGATGTTGTATTTTAATGAGTCTGACTTAAAGAATCCTAAATTAGATAATATTATAAAATTTATTGACAGAGTTTATAATCCGGTGGATGATGAAGAATTTATATCCGTTTACAGAAAAATTCAAAATATGACCTCTGAACAATTTAAAAAAGATGTTTTATCTCAGGTTAAAAATCAAGATTTAGGTATAAAAAGTAATACCGGTTTTGATGTTCTGAAAAAACTTTTAAAATATGACGATGAAGTTGAACAATCTTTAATGAATGAAATATATTATGAAAATATCTCTAATGTAATTGATGAAAGTTCATACAAGCCTTTATACAATTATAATAAATTGACAAGAAAAACGAGTTATACATATAAAGATACTTTCGATTCGGCTTACAGAAAATTAAAAAACGATTTATCTTTATTAGATTTACCAAAATTATTTAATAAATATAAAAATCGTAATTTGAGAAGTTATGGTGTATATCCTGCTTATCCAAAAATAGATTATATAGATCCGGATTCATTCCAAAAAATGTTCGATTATGCAATAGGAAGCATTCCTGACGTAGTATCTTCAAGCTCGTTCGCCAAAAGAACGGAACATTATTATGAAGCGGTAGAAGTGCTAAAGAATTATGCCAAAACAAAAAAAGATTCTGAAATATTGGATGATAAAGAATATGAAGCCTTAAATGTTTTGCTTGGTGATATTGCAACTTCAATATACGGTAATGAACTTCAGCAAAATGCATTGGAAGAAGTTCTCGCTGCAATGGATTTAGAACAAGGTGTTGAATTCTCAGAATTCAGAAAACATATTAATAAAGTTGTTAAATATGCAAATAATTATGAGAAAAGTTTTTCTAAACAAGATATAAAAAATCTTATTATGAAAAACAAAGAATTAATGAAAACAAGAAGTTTAATTTTTACGGAAACTTTTATACAGAAAAAACACAGAGCCGCAATGATTAATTTAATAGATAAATATATTCAAAGTTTGGCAAAAAGTAATCCGCTAAAAGATATTCAACCGGAAGATTATCTAAACCAAATATTAGATAAATATGAAAAATGGCATATTTTGAATAATACAGAAGAACTTCTTGATACTTACGTTGAATCATTAGCGAAGGATACAGATTGTAGTGCCGACAGAAGAGCCAATATAGAAACTTTACTTATTAATGCCGTCAGTTATGCGCGCCTTGCAGATATAGAAACAATTATAATGGATGCAATAGAAGCCGGTAATGAGACAAGTATTAAAAATGAGTTTAATGAGATTTATTTAGATACTGTTGACGGTTCTAAGGTCCCTATGAGTACAGATTCAATTATAAACCAAATGGTAGACAGTTTTGTTCTTGGCAATAATAAAGATACTGCAAAAATGTTTATTGAAAAGCTTGGCTTGAATGAAAAATATGTAAAATTCATAGCTGAGAATTTTACGGTAGATGAATTAAAAGAAATGGTAGACGCAAGTGAAGAAGATGATAAAAAATATAAAAAATTTACTGATGAATTTGATAAACTTGCGGAAGATACCTATTCCGGAACTTTACTACAAAAGAATCCAGACAGAGCGGTAAATAAATTAAAAAGGGATGTAATAGCTGCTTTAAAAGAAAATAATATACCTTTAAAAACAGCCAAGCCGCTGATTAACGCATTTGATGATGCTAAATTAACAATTAAGTCAAAATCAACACTTGATCCAGCAGATGTTTTAAGAAGTATTATAAATGAGGGTATGGTTGCAGTTCTAAAATTATCAGATAAAGATAATGAAGTATTAAATGAAAGGTTAAATAAAACGCAGCTATATATGGAATTAATAAATGATTTACCTTTAAATATTAATTCTGATGCTAATAAGTTAAGGGATGAAACGGTTCAAAAGTGGAGTGATTTTTTAGCTTATTGTGATACAAAGGACAATTTGCATGTGATGGGATAATCTGCTAAAATTTTTGTTATGGCAGATTTGGTAGAAAAATTAAAAGAAATAGGTTTCAATACTTATGAAGCCAAAGTTTATATTGCACTTTTAAAAAAATATCCTGCTACAGGATATGAAGTGGCAAAATTTGCGAATATACCTCAGTCACGAACCTACGATACATTAAAAGTTTTAGAAGAAAAAAATATCATTGCTGCAACAAATTCAAAACCTGCTACATATACACCGATAAAGCCAAAGCAAATTCTTAACGGTTATAAGCGAAAAATGGATTCAACTATAAACTATTTGGAAAAGCATCTTCCGGAAGTTAAAGAAGATTATAACGAACCAATTGTTACTGTTACCGGAAAACAAAATATAACAAATAAAATCTTAGAAGTAATAAAAAATGCTCAAAGAGAAATATATATAGAGGTTTGGTCACAAGATTTTAAAATTTTTGAACAAGAACTTTTAAATGCTTATAACAGAAATGTTGAAATAAGAATTGTCGGTTATGATAACTTTCAGTCAAAGTTCGGGTTGGTATTTCAACACGCTTTTGCGAAGGATATTGAAATGTCTTTAGGCGGAAGAATGGTAATTTTAGCAGTTGATGATAATGAAGGAGTAGTAGGGAAAATATCATCATTTATGAACAATTCTCCGGATACAAGTATAATTTGGACACAAAACGCCGGAATAGTATTTATAATTAAAGAATTTATAGTCCACGATATGTATTTAATAGATGTTGAAGAAAATTTGGTTGAGCAGATGAAATACATATATGGTAAAGGTTTGAAACGATTAAAAGACAAAGTTTTGGGTACAAATGCATTATATAAAATACATTAATAATTTTCACTTATAGCTTGCATTTTAATATTTAGCAGCATAGAATATGAAAGGTCGAAGTATAATGATTCAAGTTTGGAATCTTGAAAGAAAGTAGGTTAAAATGAAAAGCGAATTACATCCGGAATATAAAAAAACCGTTATTAAATGTGTTTGCGGAAACGAAATTGAAACAGGTTCAGTAGCAGATGATATTACAGTAGAAATTTGCTCAAACTGTCATCCGTTTTTTACCGGTCAACAAAAAATTCTTGACTCTGAAGGACGTGTTGAAAGATTCAATAAACGTTACGGCAACAAAAAGTAATTATGATTTTAAAATCTTAAAAAAGCACCTTATAAAGGTGCTTTTTTTATTGTTAATGAAAATATTCTGCGATCGGTTTCGGTACAAAGTTTGATATATCAGCATTATTTTTAATTAATTCTCTTACAATAGTGGAAGAAATAAAGCTGTTTTCATGTTTTGGGATAAAAAGAATCGTTTTTATATCAGAATTAATTGAAAAATTTGTTTGCGCTATAGAAGATTCATATTCAAAATCGATGCTGTTTCTTACCCCTCTTATTAGTGCGCATACATTGTTTTTATTTGCATAATCGACAGTTAAACCTTTATAAGAAACGACCTCTGTGTTTTTTATATTCTTAACAGAGTCTTTGATTAATTTAACTCTCTGTTCAATTGGAATAAAACCTTGTTTTTCTGTATTTACAGTTACCCCGATAATAATTTTGTCAAATATTTCCGAAGCTTGTCGAAGGATATCTAAGTGTCCGTTTGTGAACGGATCAAAACTTCCTGCATATAAGGCTATTTTTGTAGTATTGTTCATAAATTTATCCTTTACTGAATTATAATAAAATGTTCTATTTACGACAATTATTGTATTAAGATTTGTAAAAATTTTATAAGTTGTATAACAACATTTTTTTTTACGGTATTTAATAATATTGTTACGTGTATATAAATATCGGAGCCAACAGTGTTAAGTGTAAGTTTTAACCCAAATTTAAACTATTCAAATATAAGACCGACATTTGGTAACAAAATTACAGCCGGTTCTCAAAAAGCAGCTTCATTATTAGATGTTTTGAAACAAGAAAAATGCAGAGAAGTTTTGAGTGCAATAGAGTTCGCAAAAAATAAAGGTTTTTCTTGTTTAGGAGCTAAAGAGAAAGATGTTGCAGAAAAAAACGACAAAAATCAGTTTTTAAAAATTTGTGACAGGATAATGGAAGTCCGTGTAAAAAATGATGATGGTTCAATTAAAGTTTATGAATTGTATTTTCAAAAAGCTTTAAACATTCGTCAGCCGGCTAATGTAATAATTCGGAATTCAAAAAATTCTTCTATGGCATCAAAATACGCTTAATTCCTTTTTGTTTTATAATGTAAACGAGGAGGGATTGTTATGAGTAAATTAAATATATATACGGATGCTGATATAGATAAGGAATTAATTAAGCATAAAAAAATTGCTATAATTGGTTTTGGCTCACAAGGTTACGGACAGGGAATGAATCTTGTGGATTCGGGATGTGACGTAGTTTTTGGACTCAGAAAAGGCGGAAGTTCATGGGCAAAAGCTGCTGATTACGGCTTAAAAATTCTTCCTATATCTGAAGCTGTAAAACAGGCTGATATTATCCAAATCCTTATACCGGATGAAGTTCAATCGGAAGTTTATAAAAATGAAATTGAACCGAATTTGCATGAAGGTCAGTATTTAATGTTTTCACACGGCTTTAATATTCATTATGGGTTCATAGAACCTAAAAGTGGTGTAAATGTTATCATGGTAGCACCTAAAGCTCCGGGACACACGGTTAGAAGTGAATACAAAGCAAATAAAGGAGTTCCTTCTTTAATAGCAGTTGAAAAAGATTATACAGGCGATTCAAAAGCCGTTGCTCTGTCATATGCTTCAGCTATCGGCTCAGGACGTGCAGGTGTTATAGAAACGACATTTAAAGAAGAAACCGAAACTGACCTGTTTGGGGAACAAGCGGTTCTGTGCGGAGGTTGTGATTATTTAATAAAAACAGCTTTCGAAACACTTGTGGAAGCCGGATACTCTCCTTATATGGCATATTTTGAAGTATGTCATGAGTTAAAGCTTATTGTTGATTTGATTTATGAAGGCGGAATCGAAAATATGCATTATTCGGTTTCGAATAATGCTGAGTATGGTGATTATACCAGAGGTTCACGAATAATCAACAGCGAAACAAAGTTAAGAATGAAAGAAATTCTTTCTCAAATTCAAGACGGCAGTTATGCGAAAGAATTTATGACAGAATTTAAAAGTGGCAGCAAAAACTTCAATACATTAAGGAAAGAATCTGAAAATCATTTAATAGAAAAAACGGGTTCTGAAATTCGTTCACTTTTTTCTTGGAATGATAGAGAAAAGTTGGTTAACCGAAATAAAAATTAATTTTACGATACACATTTTATTCTGTTTGTTTTAGAATTTATATAGATAAATTCAGCTATATACGAGGTAAATACAATGTGGGATTATTCGGAAAAAGTTTTGGATCATTACAGAAATCCTAGAAATGTCGGTAAAATAGATGATGCGGATTTAGTAGGTGAAGCAGGCTCTCTGGCTTGCGGAGATTCACTGAAATTATTTATAAAATTAGATGGTAATATAGTTAAAGATGCTAAGTTCCTAACTTTTGGCTGCGGCTCTGCTGTAGCATCATCAAGTATTTTAACAGAAATGATTATAGGAAAATCATTAGATGAAGTTAAAAAAATAACAAATAAAGATATAGCAGATCAGTTAGGGGGGTTGCCTCAACAAAAAATGCACTGTTCTGTTATGGGCAGAGAAGCGTTAGAAGATGCTTTGAAAAAATACTATGGTGAAGATTCGGAAGAATGGAAAGAAATCGATTTAAGCGGTAAAACAGAAAGTGAAGAAAAAATTATATGTACCTGTTTTAATGTTACAGAAAAGCAAATATTGGAAGCTATAAAAGTTAATAAACTTAAATCTGTAGAAGAAGTAACGGATTATACAAAAGCCGGCGGTGCTTGCGGACAGTGTAAAAGTGTTATAAAAGATATAATTGATGATTATTGGAAAAATAATCAGCCTGCGCCGCTTACTCAGACTCAAAAGATTTTAAAGATTAACAATGTAATAGAGCAGCAAATTTCTCCGCAGTTGCAGAAGGATGGCGGTGATATAGAGTTAGTTGATATAAAAGACAATACTGTTTATGTAAAATTTGTTGGGGTATGCAGTTCTTGTAAAAATGCAGCAATGACTTTAAAATCTTTTGTTGAATCGATTTTAAAAGAAAAAGTAGACGAAAATATAGTGGTCGAGCAGTTAAATTAACAGATAAATAGCAGGTAATTGTGAATGTTTAAGATTTTAGATTCGTATATGCAGAGTTCCGGTTTAAGAAACGGATTAAATCCGTATTTGTACAGAATATATAAAAATCCGGAGGCGAGGAATATATATTTACGTTCTCAGTGGGCAGACAGTTTTGAAGAGCGAAAGTATATATTAAAAAAAATGGGTGAATATACGCTTGTTGATGAAACCCCAAAATTTATTGATGAAGTAAAAAATTCTTTTAAAATAGCGATTAATGATTTAAAAGAATGGTATTTACCTCAAAAAAACAAGAAGAAATGAGGCGTTATAAATGATATATTTAGATAATAATGCAACAACCAAAGTTGATGAAAAAGTCTTAGACGTTATGATTCCCTATTTGCAAGGAGAGTATGCAAATCCTTCCAGTATGTATGATTTTGCCAAGAAACCGGCAGAAGCACTAAAAGTGGCAAGGGAGCAAGTAAGAGATTTCTATGGGGCCAAAGATGTTAATGAAATATTCTTTACTTCATGCGGTTCAGAATCTGCTAATATGGCTATAAAAGGTGCATTAGCCTGTAATAAAACAAGGAAACATATAATTACAACGAAAGTTGAACACCCTTGTGTTTTAAATACATATAAAACATTTGAAAAACAAGGATATGATGTAGATTATATAGGTGTTAATTCTGAGGGTGAACTTAATCTGGATGAATTAAAAGAAAAACTAAGAAAAGATACTGCATTAGTATCTGTAATGTGGGCAAATAATGAGGTTGGAGTTATTAATCCGGTTGAAGAAATTGCTGAAATAGTTAAATCAAATTCACCTGAGACAATCTTTTTTGTTGATGGCGTTCAAGCAGCCGGAAAAATTCCTATGAATGTTAAAGATACAATGATAGATATGGTCGGGGTTTCAGGCCATAAATTTCACGCTCCAAAGGGAGTCGGAGCGCTCTATGTAAATAAAGGCTGTCGTATAGTGCCATTGATAAACGGCGGACATCAAGAACGCGGTATGAGAGCAGGGACAGAAAATGTACCGTATATTGCCGGATTGGGAAAAGCGGCAGAACTAGCAAAGGATTCTCTCAGCTATGAGTCAACGGAAGTAAAAAGATTAAGAGATAAGCTTGAGACAGGTATTATAAGAAATGTATTTAATGCAAGATTAAATTCTACATTGAAAGACAGAGTTCCTAATACTTCAAATATCGGTTTTGAGTATGTTGAAGGTGAATTAATTCTTTTACATTTAAGTGATTATGGTATTTGTGCAAGTTCGGGGAGTGCATGTACATCAGGTTCTCTGGAGCCGAGTCATGTACTTAGGGCAATGGGAATACCGTTTACTGCGTTGCATGGCTCAATAAGATTTTCTTTATCAAGATTTACAAAAGAAAGTGAAGTTGATTTTGTTATAGAAAAAATGCCTGTAATTATGGACAAGCTAACTAAGATTTCGCCGTTTCAAGATGAACTGAATAAGTTAAAATTGCTTAAGGGAGACAGATAATATAAATGGAAAAGGTAGATATAAGCTTTGCTACAAAATTTATAGCGGGTATAGGGAAGTTTTTTATTGATCATTCAGGATTTATACTTGGTGTGATAATAAATATTTTTATTATATATGTATTTTGTAAAGCTTTGGATATTTTCAGCCGTAAAGTAGAAATGAAAATGCGGCAAAAAAATTCGGAGTCCCCGTTATTGAATTTAATGCCGGTGCTGTCTAAGATAATAAAATTTGTAGTAATTTTTATGCTTCTTGCCGGATTCTTACAAAGTTTTGGTTATAATGTTGCTTCTTTAATAGCAGGTTTTGGAATTACAGGTTTAGCGGTGGGTTTTGCTGCAAAAGAAACCATTGGTAATATATTTGGTTCGGTTGCGTTATTAGCTGACAAAGTATATAAAATAGGTGAATATATATCGTTTAACGGTTATGAAGGAACTGTTGAGAATATTAATTTACGCTCAACCACAATAAGAACTTTAACAGGTTTCCCTGTTAATATTCCGAATAATGTACTTGCAAATGAAGAAATTACCAATATTTCACAGGTAAATAAGCGCAGAATTGATATTTCGGTTGATATTGAATACGGAACATCAAACGAAAAAATCGATAGAGCAATTGCAATACTTAAAGAATTAGCTGAAAGGGAAGATAAAATTCTTGACGGGGCAAGAGCTTTTATTGACAACTTGTCACCAAGTTCAATTGTAGTAAGGCTGTTTGCGCAAACGCATGTAACAAACTATTTTGATTTTCTTGAGTATAAAGGCTATATAATTAAAGAAATTATTCATAAATATAGAGAAGAAGGAATTAATTTCGCATTCCCGTCTACAAGTTTGTATATCGAAAAAAAATAGTTTAATTCATTAGTGTAAATTATTATAAAATTTTTTCTTGCGAGCAGATAGCTTTAAAAATAATTTCATTATTAGTTTTAGGCAAAATCTTTAAATAACTTATTTCAGCGATAGGATGATATTCCATTTGATGATATTTGTTATACCATGCTGTATTTAAAACAGCCATTTCACGTTCTTTACATTTTGCATCATAAAGTGCCATTTCGTATAAATATGTTTTATTAATAGGTTTGCTTTTTACAAAATCCGCATGGATTACCCAGGCTTGTACTGAAGAATCAAGTTTTGTTACAGAATAATTGTCAACATAAACAGAACCGTACCTTTGCCAATCTGCAGCAAACGAACAAACTGAAAAACAGTATATAAGGGTAAATAAAAAAATCTTTTTCATACTTACTGTCATTCTAACATATTTTATGATTTTGTACAGATGTAAATTTAAAATTTGTGTTAAAATCAGTTTATGAAAATTAAGATAATAGCACTCGGAAAAATAAAAGAAAAATTTTTAAAAGACGGAATAGACGAATATTTAACTCGAATTTCTCCATATTGTTCTCTTGAAATAATTGAATTATCGCCTATTGAAATAAAAGATGAAAATTTAACAACGAAAATATTAGATGAAGAAGGGGAAAAAATATTAGCGCAAATAAAAAAAGACTCTTATGTTATAACCCTTGAAATCAAAGGAAATCAATTATCATCTGAAGAATTGGCATATAAAATAGATGAAATCAATAAGAGCGGAGTTTCGGAACTTATTTTTATAATTGGTTCGTCTTGCGGAATTTCCGGTTTAGTATCGCAGAGAGCGAATTTTAAATTAAGTTTTTCAAAGATGACTTTTTTACACCAATTTGCTCGTCTTTTACTGTTAGAGCAAATATATAGAAGTTTTAAAATACTTAGAAATGAAACATATCATAAATAAAACGAGTTATATTTATTGATTTAGCCATAAAAATTGGTATAATGATTTTATGGACGGATTTAATATAGGAAAAATACTTTTTAATTTAAGAAACCCCGATTTATGGCTTAAAAGAATACAAAATAATGAAAGTCAAAAAGTAGGAGGCTTTGCTCCTGAAATTAACTCTGCTTTAGCAGGTGCAAAAGAACAGCGGCAAACTATAATTCAAAGCATGCAGAATTTAAATCCGACCTCTCAACTGGCAAAAATGAATACATTTGCTCAAACTGATCGAGCTGTTTTTATAAAAAATATACTTGGATTACCGCAAGAATTAAGTGTAATTCTTCAAAATGCACAAAATTTGAGTAAGCCTTTGTTGGGTGGTACATTAGGAATGCAAAATTTAAATGCTGAATTAATTCAAACAAAGACGGCACTTTCTAATATTTTTGAAGAAATGAATCCCAATTTAATAAATCAAGAACTTGTAAATGTTTTGAATACTAAAACACAAGCGACAAGAGGTTCTAATGATGCGGTGGCATTGATGTTTAGCGGAATGATAAGTTTGCCTGATATCTCAAAATTGATATTGCAAAACAGTAAGCAAGCCGTAGCAGCTTTGGTTATATCAATGGCATCTGCATCAAAACATGGGCTCGACGGAAAGCAAATACAAGAAACTTTGAGTATAATAAATTCTTGTGTAGCAATGGCAGAATCTGACAATCCTGCACAAAATTTAAAAAGTTTAATGATGTTATATTTGCCTTGGCTTCCTTTGAATGAAGATGTCGGTTTTGATTTGGAAATTTCAACAGATAACGGAGAAACTGATTCAAATGATTCAAAACTTACCGTCCTTATACAAACAAAAAATTATGGTAATTTAAAGGGGGTATTTACACTTACAACATCAAATTCCGTAGATGTTTATATTATTTGTTCGGACAAGTTTCCAAAAGCTGAGTTGCAAAAACTTTTGAATGCAGAGAGTTCATCACATGCAATGAACACAAATATTGATATAGAAGAAATTAAACCTCAAAAAGAAGAAATTAATGAGACTCGCGAAACAAAGGTGAATTTATCAGCTACTAATGAAATGAATCCATACTTGCTTTTAATGGCTCATTCGTTTATCAGGAATACAATTTTGATAGATAATGGTAACATTTAAATAAAAAAAGCTCTTCCTATAAAAGAAGAGCTTTTTTAATATATTTTATGTCATTAGCAAGCGCTATATGACATTAATGACTTTTTTAGAGAGTCAGCCTTATCAAGCTTTTCCCAAGGAATATTAAGGTCGGTTCTTCCTAAGTGACCGTATGCAGCCAATCTTTGATAGAATTTACCGCCATTTTTAGCAGGAAGATTTCTTAAATCAAAATCTCTGATTATTGCAGCAGGTCTCAAATCGAAGTTTGAACGTACTATATTTGAAATTTCATCATCAGATATCTTTCCTGTTCCGAATGTATCCACAAATATTGAAACCGGTTCAGCTACGCCGATAGCATAGGCAAGTTCAATTTCACACTTATCAGCAAGTCCTGCGGCTACAATATTTTTAGCAACATATCTTGCTGCATAAGCCGCTGAACGGTCAACTTTTGTCGGATCTTTTCCGGAGAATGCTCCGCCGCCATGACGAGAATATCCGCCATAGGTATCAACAATAATTTTCCTTCCTGTTAATCCTGAGTCACCTTGCGGCCCGCCGACAACAAACCTTCCTGAAGGATTTATAAGAATTTTTGTTTCAGAATCAGGTTTTATTGATTCTGTTTCAAATACATAGTCTATAACACACTTTTTCAAATCACTTGAAATAATTTCTTGTATTTTTGAATTGTCAGATATACCGTTTATTTCCGGTGCATGTTGTGTTGACAACAGAACTGTATCTATTCTTGAAGGTTTTCCGTCAAGGTATTCCACTGTTACTTGAGATTTACCGTCAGGTCTTAAATAGCTTAAAATTCCTTCTTTTCTGACTTGTGCTAATCTGTATGAAAGTTTGTGAGCCAAGCTTATTGGAAGCGGCATAAGTTCCGGTGTTTCATTACATGCGAACCCAAACATTATACCTTGATCCCCTGCTCCGATATTTTCGGTTTCGGAAGTTGAAGTATCAGAGTTTTGGCTTCTTGTTTCATAAGCTTTATTAACGCCGCCTGCGATATCGCAAGATTGTTCATCTATGCTTGTTAAAACAGCGCATGTATTGTAGTCAAACCCACCGCCTGATGAACCTTCATAACCGATATTTTTAATAGTATTTCTTACAACTTGCGGAATATCAACATAACAATTTGATGTTATTTCTCCGCATACAAGAACCATTCCTGTAGTAGCAGTAGTTTCTGCTGCAACACGTGAAGAAGGATCCTTAGTAAGGAATTCATCTAAAATAGCGTCCGAAATTTGGTCGCAAACTTTGTCGGGGTGTCCTTCAGTAACAGATTCTGAAGTGAACAAAAATTTCTTTGATGTCATTTTTCATATCTCCTTAATTTATATTACTCTGCCGGTAAGGTTTTTAATTCCGACCCGGCTACACATTAGCAATATTCTAGTATGAAGGAGATTAAAAATCAAGTAATATAGCGTAAAAATATGCTTAATTAAGCTATTTCGCCAAAATTAAAATCTTCGGTATTATTATCATCTGTTTTAAAAACGGAAATGTTTTTTGCATCAGTATTCTTAGAATCCCTTTCTATTTGCCGGTCTTCTCCATTGTTGGCAGTTATGGATAGTATAAATTTACTGACGCTGTTCATTTGTATACCCTAACATTTTACTTCAACAATGTATATATCGGCTAAAATTTCTAAAACTTTAGAAATTTTATAAAAATTGTTACATAAATTCATAATAATTCATAATTCATGAGATGTTTGCATAATAAAAAGGGATTGAAAAATCAATCCCGCATATAAGTACATATCCCAATCAACAACAAACTTATAAATTTTATTAAATTTTTTATAGCAAGTTTAATGCAACACTAGGCAGCTGATTAGCTGTTGATAACAATGTTGCGGAAGCTTGCTGTAATATCTGAGCCTGAAGATATCTTGATGATTCAGCTGCAACGTCAGTATCACGTAAAGTAGATAATGACGATGTAATATTTTGAGATTGAACATCAAGTGATGATACAGCTGACGCGACACGGTTTTGCGCAGCACCTATTTTTGTAACTCTGTCTGATATTTCATTAATAGCTGCATCTATAAACTTAAGCATCTGCCTAGGTTCGTAATTTTCTTCCTGATTAAGAACCAAGTCATTTCCGCTATATTTAAGCCCTGAACATGCTGCAGCAAAGGCTTCAATACTCTTATTTGCATTAGTTTTTAAGTCTGCAACGGTTGCGCCTGATTTTGCCTTAGTAAGTAACTCGCTAAGTTTCTTTCCGCCTTCGGAAGGATCTTCAGCCATATCACTAAATAAACCTTTCAAGCTGGCATCACTGAATAATGTTTGATCTAACTTTATTCTGCTGTATTGGTCAGCATACAAACCGACTTGAAGATTCAAGCCCGAAGCGCCAACTCCGTTACCGTCCATTAGTTTTATTCCGTTAAACTCAGCATTAGATGAAATACGGTTAATTTCTTCCAATCTGGCAACCATTTCTGCATGGAGTGCTCTCAGAGAAGCTGAACCGTAAGTTCCGTTTGCCGCCTGTTCGGTTAAATCACGAATTCTTTGAAGGTGTGAAGTTAACAATCCATAATTTTCTTCGGCTGTAGTCAACATATCAGCGCCTGTCGCAGCGTTATCTGATGCTATATCAATAGAACCAAGCTGTGTTACCCAAATTTTTGCGATTGAGTATCCTGCTGCATTATCAGCGGCATGGTTGATTGTATAACCGGTTGACATTCTTTCCATCGAAAGGTTTAATGCATTTGTAGCACTGTTCAAATTTCTTTGAGCAATAAGCGATGAAATGTTTGTATTTATAGTAAGAGCCATATCCTCTAACCTTTCCCTTACAGCATAAAAACTGTTAATTTTATAAAACTACACTAATCTCTCTTCAAGGTTTATATATTAATCACATATCCTTGTATACAAACATTATAGATGAACTGCATAAAAAGTACAGCATTGTTATTTTATATTTTTACATTTGTTAACATTTTATATATCACAATTTCTTGATATGCATTATTATTTATCATAGAATATTTTTAATGGGGGGATTTTATGACAAAAGTAATAACGATTGGCAGTGCAACGATGGATGTATTTGTAGAATGTGATGATGCAAATATAGTGTCAGTTTGCTCTATAAGTAAAAATTCTGATTTTATGAGCTATCCGTATGGTTCTAAAATTGATATATCAACATTCTCGTCCAATGTTGGAGGCGGTGGTGTCAATACTGCATGTAATTTTGGAAATCTCGGGTTTGATACATCAGCAATTTTTAAAATAGGAAACGATTTTTATGCAGACGGTATTTTAGAATCATTCAAAAACAAAAAAGTAAATTTAAGCCATATAATACAAAAAGATGACACTTCGACAGGATTTTCGGTAATTTTGGTAAGTTTTCAAGGTGACAGAACTGTTTTGGCACACAGGGGAGCTAATGCCGAAATTAAAGAATCAGAAATTGATTTTAAAGCGATAAAAGAAGCCGATTTTATTTATATAGCACCGCTTAACGGTGAATCAAATAAGGTTTTAGAGCCGATTGTAGAGTACGCAAAAGAGCATGACAAAAAAATATGTTTTAATGCAGGTACAACAAGTATAAAAAAAGGTTTTCAACAATTAAAGAAAATACTGGAATCGGCTCATGTTGTTGTTATGAATAAAGAAGAAGCATCTATGACGACAGGTATTGTTGTAAGACCGGATACTAAAACCGAAAAATTTTCGCATGATGTAATTCATGTTGATATAAAAAGCATGCTTGAAAAGATGAAGGTAAAAGATTATCAAATTGTTGTAATTACTGACGGTAGTAAAGGTGCTTACGCATACGACGGTAAAAAATTCTATTTTTGCGAAACATATCCTTCGGATGTAGTTTCTACTCTTGGTGCAGGGGATTCGTTTGCTTCAACATTCTGTGCGGCATTACAGAGAACAAATTTAGATATTGGAAAATCTTTAATGTATGGCTCTGTTAATTCTGCTGCTGTTGTTTCAAAATTTGGTGCCACAGAAGGACTTTTAACGTTTGAAGAAATAGAAAATTGTTTAAAAAACAGACCTGAATATACTTATTTGGTTGTTTAAGGATATAGAAATGATTGTATATTCTCCAAATATGTTAAAAACTTTTGAAAAATGCTCAAAAATGTATTTTTTCAAATATGTAAAAAACTTATCAATGCCGGTAAATGATGAGATATTTGAAACAGGTAAGAATATACATGCAATGGCGTCTTACTATTTAAACAGGGAAAACATTGACAGATTTGAAGATGCATTATCCGAAAAAGAGAATTCTTTGTGGCAAAATTTGAAGAACAATGAATATTTTTCGTATGAATGTTTGAAGACTGAATATAATTTAACCGTTAAAATTGATGAATATTATTTTGGCGGCAGATTGGATGCTTTGGTTAAATCTGATAATGACTATATAATTTTGGATTACAAAACGGGTTCTGCTCCGAAAGATGCTGTGTATGATTATCAGACAATGGTATATTTACTGGCGGTTAGTGAATTGTTTAGTACATGCAATGTTATTTTTGTTTATATTGATTTAAAAAATAAAAAAAATACAGAAATAAACTTGTCAGAAAGTTTAAAACAGGAATATAAAACCAGATTAAAAACAATAGCGGATAAAATAAGCAAAGAAAATTATTCCGCTTCAAAAGACAATTGTAAATTATGCGAATACGGGAAAATTTGTTATGACAAAATACTTGATTGATACGCACGCCCATTTGGATATGAGAATAAATAATGCAGGTGAAGACGAAACCCAAAATTCTAACGAACAAGTCAAAGAAATTATAGCCGAAATGGAACAATACGGTGTCAAAAAAGTTATAATTCCGTCCGTTGAGGTTAAATATCTTAACCGTATTTCCGAGATTGCTTTAAAATACGATAACGTATATTCAATGGTCGGGATTTTCCCGACGGAAGCAAAAACATATAATGATGAAGTTGAAGAAAAACTGCTTGAAACTGTAAAAAACAATTCCAAAACTGTGGCAGTCGGTGAAATAGGACTGGATTATTATTGGGATAAAGAGTTTAATGATGTTCAAAAAAATGTTTTTATTCGTCAAATTAAACTTGCGAATAAGTTAAATTTGCCTATAGTTGTACATGACAGAGAGGCTCATAAGGATTCTTTTGACATTTTAAATGAGTACAATATTAATTCTAAAGTGCTTTTTCACTGTTTTTCAGGCAGCGTAGAATTTATGAGAGAATGCGTTAAAAAAGGGTGGTTTATTGCAATTGGCGGTGTTGTAACTTTTAAAAACGCAATAAAGATGAAAGAAGTTGCTAAAGAAGTTCCTTTGGATAAATTGGTGCTTGAAACAGATTCGCCTTATCTTACACCTGTTCCGTACAGGGGAAAACCTAATAAGCCTGCTTATGTTAAATTTGTAGCAGAAGAAATTGCTAAAATAAGAAACATTTCATTTGATGAGATTGCTGAAATTACTTCAAAAAATGCTGAGAAATTTTTTAATATATAAATAACTTAATTTTATAAAAAATGTATTTTGCTATTTATCTTTAAGTGACTATGCTAAAATATTTTTATGAAAAAAGAGCGTTTAGACAAAGTTTTAACGGATTTAGGTTATTTTGAAACAAAAAGCAAAGCTTCTGCTGCAATTTTAGCCGGGGATGTTATGATAGGGACGGAAGTTATAACAAAATCAGGTTATCAAATTGATCCCTCTAAAGAATATGACTTTAATATAAAAAAAATGCCCTATGTTTCCAGAGGAGGTTTTAAGCTTCAAAAAGCATTGGATGCTTTTAACATAAATGTCACCGATAGAATCTGCTTTGATGCAGGTGCTTCAACGGGAGGATTTACCGATTGCTTGCTGCAGCACGGAGCTGAATTCGTTTATGCGGTTGATGTCGGATATGGTCAATTGGATTGGAAAATAAGAAGCTCGGAAAAAGTCAAAACTATTGAAAAAACTAATTTAAAGATTTGTACAAAGGCTGATATATATGCAGACAATGAGCCTATAGCCGATTTATTGGTTTCTGATTTATCATTCATATCGTTAGACAAAGTTTTACCTAATTTAAAAACCTTGCTCAATCCTAATTATCACGAAATGATTTGCCTTATAAAACCGCAATTTGAGGCGGGAAAAGATTTTGTTGAAAAGGGCGGCGTAGTACGGGATAAAAATATTCATCAAAAAGTTATACAAAACGTTATAGAATGTGTGCATTCTCTGGATTATAAAATTTTTGGTTTAACATATTCATCAATAAAAGGACCGGCGGGTAATATAGAATTTCTTATTTGGTTTGGAACAGAGGGAGAAGAATGCGTTCCGGATATTAGTGAACTCGTTGAAAATGCACACAAAATCTTAAATCAATAAAGCCGAATTGTACTCAATAAGTGTATTTAAGGCACTTAAAGATATGTTTACATTTCTTAATAATGGTGACAAAACGGCAAAAACCATGTAAAAATATGTTATAATAATGGTAGGAGATATCTTTTCGATAATTACCGCCGTAAGCGAGAGCAGAAAGGCATCCTATATAAGAATGACAGATAATTTACATTTGCAAAATGACCTTGATAAGTTGTTGGTGATTATGCCCCAAAAGGTTTCTTCAAATCTTTCATCGGAAGGTTTGGAAGATGTAATTGAAATTGTGCTTGATATAGGCAGAGTACCTGAAATTAGGCATTCCGGCGGAAAAATTGATAAGCTTGGTGTAGAACCTGTAACAGAAGAAGACATAAATTTTGTTACTTCTCACCTGCAAGAATTTACTCATGATAATCGTTCAGGTATTCCTGGAACATTGCATCGTATCAGTGCAATAAGGAACAGACAAGGAAAAGTCGTTGGTCTTACTTGTCGTATAGGACGTGTCGTTACTGGTACAATTGCTTGTATAAAAGATATTTGTACACAAGGCAAAAGTATACTCTTTTTAGGCCGTCCCGGTGTCGGTAAAACAACTAAACTTCGTGAAATATCAAGACTTGTGGCAGATGAACTCGGTAAACGTGTTGTTATAGTGGATACATCTAATGAAATAGCGGGTGACGGTGATACCCCACATCCTGCGATTGGTTCAGCTCGTCGTATGCAGGTTCCGCAGCCTGAATATCAGAAAGATATTATGATAGAAGCGGTTGAAAATCATACGCCTGAAGTTATAGTTGTCGATGAAATAGGAACGGAAGCGGAAGCTCAAGCTGCAAGAACTATAGCTGAACGTGGGGTAATGCTTATTGCAACTGCCCATGGTAACAGCCTTGAAAGTCTTATAAAAAACCCTACACTATCTGATTTGGTTGGTGGAATTCAGTCGGTAACATTAGGTGATGATGAAGCAAAAAGAAGAGCTTCTCAAAAGACTGTCCTTGAAAGGGAAAAACAGCCTACATTTGATATTGTAATTGAAATTATAGACAGGAATACTTTAGCAGTATATAAAAACACTTCTGAAGCTGTTGACTACATACTTAGAGGTTGGCCGATAAGACCTGAATTAAGAAAGGTCGATAAAGAATACACAACAGTCAGCGTCGAGTCACCTGTTCAAGAGCCTACCAAACCTGTAACTCAAGAAGAGAATAAAATGAGCTTTTCATTCTCCAGACCTAAATATTGTGAACAGAATAAGCCGGTTAAAAAAGTTTATTTGTATGCTGTTTCCAGAACAATTGTCGAAAAGCTTATTGAGAGATTGGATTTTAATATAGAAATAACGAGAAATCCTGAAGATGCTGATATAGTTATTGCTCACAAAAATTTTGCAAAAGGCGGCGCTAAAATATTAAATACAGCTAAAGAATACAGAGCTCAAATATTTTACGTAAAAACAAACTCAATGGCGCAGATTCAAAAAGTTTTAAAAGATGCGTTAGATATAAGACCTTATGATGAGGCTGAAACACAAGTCTATGAAGATGAAACTGAAAAGGCGCTAGACGAAGTTAAGCAGGCAATAAAACAGATTTCGGACGGAGCGCCCGTCGTAGATTTAGAACCGCAAAATCAACATATAAGAAAACTCCAACATGAACTCGCTGAACAATACGGCATTAACAGTACTTCTGTAGGAGAAGGCGAAATCAGGCATTTAAGACTTTCTAAATAATTGTTTGAAGCTTTTTCTCCCAATTATATGCGGTTTTTATGCTGTCTTTTAATGTTTTTTTAGGTGTCCAATTTAGTATTTTTTTAGCCTTGCTGTTGTCTGCAATTAAACATGCCGGATCTCCGGCTCTTCTTTCCGTATACTCAGCCTCAATATTTTTTTCGGTAACTTCTCTGCAAGTATTTAATACTTCTGTAACAGAAGAACCTTCTTTTGTTCCCAGATTGAAGAAATTTGTTTCTCCTCCGTTTTCCAGATAGTTTAATGCTAAAATATGGGCCGAAACCAAGTCTTCAATGTTAATGTAATCTCTTACGCATGTTCCGTCTTTTGTGTTGTAGTCAGTTCCGAATATTTTTAATTGAAAATCTTTTCCGAAGGTTGATTTTAAAATGTTTGGAATTAAATGAGTTTCCGGATTATGCCATTCCCCAATCAGTGAATTTGAATCTGCCCCTGCTACATTAAAATATCTAAGGCGTACAGATTTTATTCCGTATGCCAAATCAAAATCATCCATAATATTTTCTATCATTAATTTGGTTTTGCCGTACGTATTTATAGGATTTTTAGGGTGAGTTTCACTAATGGGAACCTCTATCGGTTCACCGTAAATTGCTGCAGTAGATGAAAATACTATTTTTCTTACTTCGTTTTTTTTCATCGCATTTAGCAGATTTAACGAACCTATAACATTATTTTCATAGTATTTTGCCGGTTCTTTAACAGACTCGCCGACTTGTGAAAATGCGGCAAAATGTATAATGGCTTCCGGTTTTGCTTTAAGTGCATTGTTAATATCGTCCGGTTTAAGCAAATCTCCTTTTATAAAATTGAATCTGCTTCCACCGAAGGATTTTAATATATTACAGGTTTCCGTATGTCCGGTTGACAAATTATCAAAAACGGTAACCTCATAGCCTTGTTTTAAAAGTTCAAGTGCGCAATGACTTCCGATATAGCCTGCACCTCCGGTAACAAAATACATTATCAATTCTCCCTTCTGCAAGCAGATTTTAGCATAAAATACAGAAGATTTATAGATATAATTTTAGAAATGTTCTAAATCCTGAATAAATTTCTTTCTTTTTTTGAAAGATTGCTTAATCTTATAACTTCTTCAGTCTTATTTGAGTGAATCAAATTTTCTTGCGGTTTAAGTTGATTTAAAATTTTTGTTAAATATTTTGAAGGGTTTACATCTAAAGTTCTAAGCTCCTCAAGTCCTTCAAGCAAACGTAGTGTTAAATCCTGCATATAATCTTCAAAGCTGCCGATTCTTGCAGTTTTTTCTTTTGCATGCGATTTTAATTTATTCTCAACAGAGCCAATTATACTCATCTTTGATTGGTCTGAAGACGTTTTTATATACTCGTGATAGTAATGATTGATTTTTTTACATTCTGATTTTGATAATTTAACTGAACTAAAATTTAATGAACTGCCTTCATATACACTGTTTACTTGCATAGAAACACTTCCTTTTACTAACTGAGATACACACCATGTACTTAAATAACTTGGGCATGAAGAGACTCGAACTCCCACGCTTTCGCACTAGTTCCTAAGACTAGCGTGTCTACCATTCCACCACATGCCCATATTCTATTGTCAACGCAACTTGTTTTCACAAGTTCGGCGTGTCTACCCCTCTCGCAAAACAATACTTAATTGTTTTGCTCGGCAGAGTACCACATGCCCATATTCTATTGTCAATTTGCTTTGGGTTCACTGCGCCTCGCAACAAACACCCACAATTTAAACTTATTATAATCGTAACCCAATGTCAAGATTACATATTTTTATTCAA